>CABYJX010000003.1 GCA_902519405.1 uncultured Gammaproteobacteria bacterium | reverse complement strand
AATAGAACTAAATGGGAGGCAAATTGCGAAACCAGCAAACCAACTCGGAGTCAGATCCTTCAGAGATTCAGGAGTGGCTTGATGCCCTTGATAGCGTGGTTCGTGAGCGCGGGGCAGAGAGAGCGCGCCAAATTATTGAAGAATTGACACGTCATTCAGTAAATTGTGGCCTCGGGCCGCCGGTTTCTCTGAATAGTCCATTTAGGAATACAATTCAACCAATTGACGAAAAGCCGATGCCCGGTGATGTATTTATGGAGCGTCGGATCCGCTCCTTAATGCGTTGGAATGCGCTCGCTATGGTGATGCGTGCAAACGACAACGATGAGGGGCTCGGTGGCCATATTTCTAGTTTCTCATCTAGTGCGACCCTCTATGACATTGGATTCAATTATTTTTTCCGTGGCTCAGATTCAGAACACTTAGGTGATCTAATTTTTTTTCAGGGGCACAGTGCGCCAGGTATTTATGCCAGATCCTTCTTGGAAGGACGTTTGACGGAATCTCAGCTTGACAAATTCCGGCGAGAAGTTGGGGGCGATGGCTTATCGTCTTACCCCCACCCGTGGCTGTTGCCCGATTACTGGCAATTTCCAACAGTATCAATGGGTCTTGGTCCTATTCAGGCTATTTATCAAGCGCATGTGATGAAATATCAGTTGAGTCGAGGACTTATCGATCAGGGTGATCGAAATATTTGGTGTTTTCTCGGTGATGGAGAGTGTGATGAACCTGAATCACTCGGGGCTATATCTCTAGCCGGTCGAGAAGAACTTGGAAATTTGCAGTTTATAGTAAATTGCAATCTTCAACGCCTAGATGGCCCCGTCAGAGGTAATGGCAAGATTATTCAAGAGCTTGAAGGTATTTTTCGGGGCGCTGGTTGGAATGTGATTAAAGTAATTTGGGGACGCCTTTGGGATCAGTTACTGGAGAAGGATAAGACGGGTTTATTGCAAAAGAGAATGGATGAAGTATGCGACGGCGAATTACAGAACTATAAATTCAATGGCGGCGCTTACACAAGAGAGCACTTTTTTGGTAAGTATCCAGAATTACTCGAGCTCGTGGCTGACTTAAGTGATGAAGAGATCATGTATTTAAATCGAGGTGGCCACGATCCTTTTAAGATTTATGCAGCTTATGCTCAAGCTGTCGCGCAGAGTGAGAAACCAACGGCAATATTAGCAATGACCGTTAAAGGTTACGGAACCGGAGAGGCGGGAGAGGCGAGTAATGAGACGCACTCGCTTAAAAAGCTTGATCATAAAAGTCTGAAATCTTTTAGAGATCGATTCGGGATACCAATATCCGACAGAGAATTAAAATCTGTTCCTTACTATAAACCAGCTGAAGATAGTCCTGAGATTCGTTATTTGAAAAAGCGTAGGGAAGAATTAGGTGGATTTATACCGAAGCGACGAACGAAAACCACTGCCTTAACTGTTCCAAAGCTAGACTTTTTTTCTTCTAGACTAACAGGCTCAGGTAAGAGGAAAATATCCACCACAATGGTGTTAGTGAGATTGTTGGCAGACTTAGTAAAGCATAAGCCTTTAGGTGAGCGAGTAGTGCCAATTGTACCAGACGAGGCACGTACGTTTGGTATGGAAGGTATGTTCAGACAGCTGGGAATTTATTCTTCAGTTGGTCAGAGGTACACCCCACATGATGCTGATCAAATTCTTTACTATAAAGAGGGTAAAGATGGTCAGATTCTTGAAGAAGGAATCAATGAGGCAGGAGCATTCTCAGCCTGGCTGGCAGCAGCTACCTCTTACTCGGTAAGTAACTTTCCGATGATTCCTTTTTACATTTTCTATTCAATGTTTGGTTTTCAGAGAACAGGAGATCTTGCATGGGCAGCAGGTGATAGCCAAGCACGTGGATTCCTAATTGGTGCAACCTCTGGGCGCACAGCGTTAAATGGTGAAGGTCTTCAGCATCAGGACGGACACAGTCATCTAGTCGCGAGTACTATTCCAAATTGTATTGCTTATGATCCTGCTTATGGGTACGAGCTCGCAATAATAATTCAAGACGGGTTGCGACGCATGTTAGAGCTTGGAGAAAACTGTTTCTACTATATAACAACTGTAAACGAAAATTATTGTCAACCAGCGCTACCAACAGGCACCGAGGAAGCAATTGTTAAAGGGCTTTACAGAATTCAGCGTTCTGCATTGAAAAGTGCTTTAAGGGTTAGACTAATTGGTTCTGGTAGTATACTAGAGGAAGTAAAACATGCCGCAAAAGTTCTTGAAACGAAATATGAAGTAGCGGTAGATATTTGGAGCTTAACCAGCGTTGTACAGTTACAGAGAGATGGTAAGGAGACAGTCAGATGGAATCTCCTACACCCCACATCAGCACCTAAAGTGCCTTACGTAACAGAATGCCTAGGTAATGACGAATCGCCTGTAATTATCGCCACAGATTACGTAAAAGCGCATGCGGATCAGCTTAGAGAATTTATTCCAGCACCTGTTACAGTTTTAGGTACTGACGGCTTTGGTAGAAGTGATACGAGAACTAATCTACGAAAGTTTTTTGAGATTAGTAGAGAGTTCATAATTCTTTCTGCGCTCAAGCATTTATTTGATAAAAAGCAAATTAAAGAGCAAATATTAACTGACGCAATTAAGGATTTTGGCGTGGATTCAGAGAAACCAAACCCTCTATCTGTATAACTAAATATAATATGTGCCTATGAGATTTTGCAGATGACTATAGTAACGGTAAAGGTTCCGGATATCGGCGGTGCTGAAGACGCGGAAGTCATCGAGCTTTTAGTGAGTGTTGGAGACGAAGTTGAATCGGGTCAGGGGCTGCTTGTTTTGGAATCTGATAAGGCGTCTATGGAGATTCCTGCCGAGACGACCGGTATTGTTAAGGAGTTGTATGTATCTTTGGGAGATCTACTTTCCGAGGGTTCGAAAATAGCCGATCTAGAAAACTCTGGGGCGAAACTCGGTACAAATATAGTAGATAAGGTAGATGAGGACGAGAGAACCTTTGATATTACGTGTGTCGAGGAAGACGGTGCCACAGGAAATGATATCAGTGCCGATGCTCAATCTGTCGACACAAAATCCTCATTTAGTTCGCCCATCGATAGTATTGACGATAACGCCGCTAGTGCCGCTAGTAAAGAAAGATTAGGAAAAGAAAGTCATGTTTACGCAGGGCCTGCTGTACGAAAATTGGCACGGCAATTTGGGATTGATCTGGCGCAGATATCTGGGACGGGGCCCGGAGGAAGAATTGTTAAGGAGGACCTTCATGGATTCGTAAAGAACAACCTCTCACCGATAAAGGGATTGCCACTCGCATCAGAAGATGCTGACATAGATTTCTCAAAATGGGGAGCAGTAGAACGAGTTCAACGAAACAAAGTTGAAGTAATAACCGCCGAAAATATGCGTCGAAGCTGGTTAAATGTACCTCATGTTACACAGTTTGATGATGCGGACATAACAGAATTAGAGGGATTTCGTAATAAGCTAAAAGACGAATCTGAGCGCAGAAAAACTAAATTGACCTTAATGGCTTTTTTGCTAAAAGCGGTGGCCGTCCAACTTAGGGAGTATCCAAATTTCAATGCCTCACTCTCGGTTTCAGGAGAATTTTTAATCAAAAAGAAATATATCAATATTGGAATGGCAGTGGATACACCACAGGGACTTTTTGTACCAGTCATAAGAGATGTGGATCAAAAAACATTATGGGAGCTAGCACATGAAGTTGAAGAGCTAGCTGATAAAGCGCGGAGTCGTGGTTTGCGTCTAGATGATATGCAAGGTGGCTCCTTTACTATTTCAAGTCTTGGAAAGATAGGGGGTAATGGTTTCACGCCCATTATCAACTCACCAGAAGTAGCGATTTTAGGCATAGGTAGATCCCAAATGAGACCTGTTTGGGATGGATCATCGTTCGATCCGCGCACTATGTTACCGATATCACTGTCTTATGATCATAGGGTGATAAACGGTGGTGAAGCAGGTCGTTTTTGCAGTGGTCTGGTCGATATCCTGACTGATATCAGGAGACTAATTCTTTGAGTATTTTTTCTATGTCTTTTATCACGCTTGTGGTCTAGTGAAATTCGTCGAGATCGTTTTGAAGTTATGTCGGTAAATTACGATTCAATGATATGGTGTGACTTCTTAGATCGTAATCATCTAAGTAAGATCTACTTAGATGATGCCGAAAAATGTTATCTACCGCTAATTGAATATCTTTCTCACTGCGCGAATGCTTCCTCTAATCCTATTTTAGTCGCACTTAATGGTTGCCAAGGATCTGGCAAGTCAACTTTAGCAGACTATTTGGCTACGTACTTGAGTGATAACTTTGGAACTGTGGTTGAGACAATATCGCTAGATGATTTTTACCTCGGTCATGAGTCTCGGGGCGAGCTTTCTCGAGATATCCATCCGCTTTTAGCAACTCGAGGTGTTCCAGGAACACATGATATTACTTTTTTAAATGAGACTCTTGATCGATTGATCGATAAACGTAAGGCAACTGGAACATTAATTCCAAGATTTGATAAAAGCACCGATGACAGGAAGCCGAAGGCTCAATGGTCAGTAGTAGTTCGAAAGCCGGACATTATTTTTCTCGAAGGTTGGTGTCTTGGAGCTGAGCCAGCAGATAATGCGTGCCTAATTGAGCCAATTAATGAGCTAGAGAGATCTGAAGATCGAGAACTTACTTGGCGTACATATGTTAATGAGCAGCTAAAATGTCGTTATATGCCGATCTACTCACGGTTTGATATATGGATCATGTTAAAGGCCCCCTCATTTGAATCTGTTTTTTCCTGGCGATTGGAACAAGAGCAAAAGTTGGGCTTGAGTAAAAGGGCTGGGAGTGGTTTCTTAATGAATGATACTCAGATTCTGAGGTTCATCCAACATTTTGAGCGGATTACAGTTGGTTGTCTTGCAAGCCTCCCTGAGAAGGTTGATTTTCTCTATGCATTAGATCAGAACCGCAGTGTCTTGGAAACGACGTATTCGCAGAGGATTTGGGAGAGCCGAGGTGTTGTGGACAACTAGTGCTTCGTGCGAATAAATATAATTTGGGCATCGATTCTGGTCGATTACCAATGGGATGAATCCATAGTTCTCCAGTCCAGATACTTCCTGTGTGCAGACAGTAAATCGTCCAAAGAAGACATCTCTTCAATATTTAGCGGCCAATTTGAAGGTACGTAATTGTGATAGTTTTTAATCGAAATTTTAGGGAGGTGACTATTTTCTAAGTAATGAATGAATTTTAAGGTGCGGAAAGCATCAAACCAGGTTAAGAATTGATTTAAAAAAGCGGTTTCAGATGAAGTGTGTTTTCGACAATGGATAACTGCCTTATTAATACCAAGTTTGATTAACGATTCTTCTGCTGCAACCGCCAAATCCTTTGACAAATCTTGTTTCTGGAGGACATCTCGCAATGGTTCTTTTGTACGGTTCGATAAATAAGGTATCGAGTTTATTACCTTTTTTAAAACCACGAAGGATTGAGGGTTGTAAAGCTTATATTCTTTTGGAGTTACTTGGGATTTAATTATCTTAGAGGTTGCGGGACCCGTTCCAAAAGGCACGCGGTCTGACTCTCTGGTAACAATCGAAATGCATTGCCCAGTTAAACACTTTATATTTCCAACTTTTCGGAGTTTATTTAGCATATAAAAATCCTCGCCAGCATCCCTTTTAGGAAATCCGCGAACCTCCGCGTAGGGTCTAGCCTTTACACTAATACAACTACCTAAGCTATGATAGTTATAGGGAGATTTGGCGTAGGTCAGTCCTAGCGTGTATTGATGCAGCTGCAAGACATACATTTTGCACGCTACATTTAGGGAATTATTTTTTGAGGGCATATGGGCAAATGGCCAGCATATGATTTTATTAATGGAGTCGATGCTTTCTAAACGATCAAAGTAATCTGGAGGTAAAATAGCGTCTGCATCTGTTGAAGACAGCCAATCGCTCTCTATAGCCCCTGCAGAATGCCAAGCTAAGGCAAGGTCACATCCTATTTTGCGCGCCAATCCTACGCCACATGCTGCGTTAGATCCGAATAATTTTTCGAGATCGATAACTAGAATATCGATTCCATCTTTTAAACGTTTTATTTTAGCTTCGTTATTTTTTTTGAAAGATTCATTCAGATTATTAACGAAGTTTCTAATTTCCTGATTACTATCGTTCTTTTGCTCCCATAGAGGTTTATTTATCACAAGCACCACTAACAAGTCTCCTGAAGGTGTTGGCAAAGATTTAAGATTATTGAGGAGAGGCTCAAACTCTCGATATACAGGGATAATAAGGGTATGTCGCCATCTTTGGTTGATCGGGGCGTTTATTCTAAAAGATTCTGAGAAATTGCAGAGATATTTTTTTACAGCATCTTTTCGCATCAATGAAGTGCCGCACGAACGGGAAGGACAGACAGAATCTCCGCTTCAATTTTTAGGATCTGCCTCCATCTCGATTCTATCGTAGAACTATCAAAATATACTGCTGCCAAATCTAAAAATAGCTCATAGTGTCTTGCTTCAGATTTAGCAAGAGATTGGTAAAATTTTTTCATAGGAAGCATTTGAAGTGCGTCGGCAATCAAGGCGAAACGTTCTGCACCACGGGCCTCGATCACACTTGCTATAAGCAGTCTGTCTAAAAAGTAGGCGTCCGTTTCCTTGCGTATGGCTTGTCGAAGAAGGATCACATACTGGTCTTTAGTATCTGCTACAGTGACCAAACCCCGCGAGTGTATCCATCTTAAAACTTCTCGATAATGAGTAAGTTCCTCGATGGCTAAATCAGTCATCTTAGTAACAAGTCTTGTTCGGTCGGGATAATGAGAAAGCATAGATATTGCCATTCCAGAGGCTTTCTTTTCTGCAGCAGCATGATCCAGAAGAAAGCTATCAAAGTTTCCCAAGACCGCTTGAACCCAATTGTTAGATGTTTTAACCAGTAATGGTGTTTCTTGCATAATGTCAGCGTCATTGATACGGGTTTTTGCATTGAACTTTATGTGGTCCAACAATACAAGTGATCAGCGAAATTGTTATTAGGCTTGTGCTAGACTTTATTAGTTAAAAATCGCAAAAGTTGAATTATAGTGATTTGGTTATGATAATTAGACCTAGAGTACGTGGATTCTTGTGCACAACATCGCATCCCTTGGGTTGTGAAGAAAATGTTCGACGTCAAATAGACTACGTTAAAGCAAAAGATAAAATAGCAGGTGGGCCGGCGCGTGTCTTAGTAATCGGCGCATCTACTGGTTACGGTCTTGCTTCTCGTATAGCTGCTGCTTATGGATGCGAAGCCTCCACACTCGGTGTTTTTTTTGAAAAACCTGGTAGCGAGAAAAAAACAGGAAGTGCTGGTTGGTATAACTCGGCGGCGTTTCATCGATTAGCCCATAGTGATGGTCTATACGCCCGCAGTATTAATGGAGATGCTTTTAGCGGAGAGGTAAAGCGTCAGACTATTGATGTTATCGCCAAAGATCTTGGTCAGGTTGACCTGGTTATTTATAGCCTGGCAGCGCCTCGTCGAATTCATCCACTAGATGGAAAAATATATAACTCCTCTCTCAAGCCAATCGGGAGCGCGACTACTCAGAAGGGAGTCAACACTGATAAAGAGGAAATACAGGATTATTATCTAGAGGCTGCTACTCAAGAAGAAATTGACCAAACGGTAATGGTTATGGGTGGAGAAGATTGGCAGATGTGGATGGAATGTCTTGATTCTGCGGGTGTTTTAGCCACCGGAGCGAAGACGACAGCGTATACTTACATCGGTGAAAAAATTACCTGGGATATTTATTGGCATGGAACTATCGGTGCTGCAAAAAAAGATCTAGATAAAAAGGTTCTGCAGATACGTAAGAGATCTGCGCATCTCGATCTGGATGCGAGAGTTTCAGTACTGAAGGCTGTAGTAACACAAGCTAGTACTGCGATACCAGCAATGCCTATCTATCTCGCCATCTTGTTCAAAGTAATGAAAGCTCGAGGTTCCCATGAAGGATGTATCGAGCAGATAGAGAGGCTGTTTCGGAGTTCTCTATATGGTGGTCATCCGTCGGTAGACAAGGAAGGTCGGCTGCGTGTAGACGAACGAGAGTTAGAATCTGAAGTTCAACGCGAGGTAGCAGCTATTTGGGAATGTATTTCTACTGAAAATCTTCACGAGCTATCTGATTTTATGGGTTATCAAAGAGAATTTATGCAGTTATTTGGTTTCGAGGTTGATGGCGTAGATTACGAGGCTGATGTCAACCCACAAGTTGTCATTCCAGGGCTTGAGGTGTGATTTTTAGTTATGTCAGTATACGGTAATGCAGAGCAATTAACTTCTTTAATAAGCAGGATCATAGCACCTAATCCTGGACCGATGACGGGTGATGGTACGAACACATATCTTGTCGGCCAACGCGAGTTGGCGGTGATAGATCCAGGCCCGGCTATTCCAGAGCATATCGATGCATTGCTAAAATCTGGACAACAGAGGATCCGATGGATACTTTGTACTCATACGCATCCTGATCATTCTCCTGGCGCGGCCTTGTTAAAAGAAGAGACTGGAGCCAAAGTTGTTGGTGCATTTGCAAATGACGGACTTCATCAAGACGTGAGCTTTTCTCCAGATTTAGAGATTAGTGATGACGAGATTATCCACGGTGATGGTTGGGATTTGCGCGCAATCTGGACTCCAGGACATGTGAGCAACCATTATTGCTATCTGCTCGAACAGGAAGGAATCATATTTGCCGGTGATCATATAATGAATGGATCAACCGTGGTAATTGTGCCTCCTGGTGGCGACATGGCTGACTATATCAATTCACTCAGACGTCTTCTAGACTACGATATTAGACAAATAGCCCCCGGACACGGCGATTTAATCGCCAATTGTAAAGAGGAGGTCGATAAGTTAGTGGCGCATCGGCTTGGCAGAGAAAAAAAAGTTTTAGCTGGGCTAGAAAAAATTTCACCTGCTGATCTTGATGAACTTGTTTTGATCGTTTACTCCGACGTAGACTCATCACTCCACGAGTGGGCAAAGCTTTCAATGACCGCACACTTGATAAAACTTGAGCGAGAGGGACATGTCTTTAAGGACAAAAAAGATCGCTGGATTTTTAAACGTTAGTTGATGGTCTAATGACTAGCTATTTTTCGTTTAAATATTATTTAGGAGACATTAGATGAAAGGTTTAATGATGGATATCCCTCTGACCGTGACTTCGATTATGCACCATGCAGAGCGGTTCAGCGGTAAGACAGAGATAGTCTCCGTCAGTAACGATAATCCTCGACACAAATATAACTATAAGGAGGCCTTTAGGCGTGTGCGATGTTTGGCAAATGCCTTTCAAGGTTGGAAGTTGATTCAAGGAGACCGCGTTGCGACTTTAGCCTGGAACGATCATCGTCATCTGGAAACTTATTATGCTACGTCGTGTGCAGGATATGTTTGTCACACAATCAATCCTCGCCTCTTTCCAGAGCAAATTATTTATATAATTAACCATGCTGCTGATTCCTACGTTTTTTTAGATCCTGACTTCTTGAGCTTGATAGAGGATGTCTCTGATCAATGCGCACATGTCAGGGGTTGGATAGTGATGACCAGTTCAGAACTCATGCCCAAGACAAACATGAGTAACGTTATTTGCTATGAAACTCTTATAGAGGAAAATAGTGACGAGTTTTTCTGGCCCGAATTAGACGAAAACTCGGCCTGTGCTCTTTGCTACACCTCTGGAACCACGGGAAATCCAAAAGGTGTACTGTATAGCCATAGATCTACAGTTTTGCACACCTATGGAGCGATGATGCCGGACGCTTTGAATGTTTCCTCATCTGATGTTGTTCTGCCTATAGTCCCAATGTTTCACGTTAACGCTTGGGGGACACCCTATTGCTGTCCGGCGGCTGGCGCGAAGATGGTAATGCCTGGTAATAAGATGGGTGATGGACCCACTTTGGCAGCACTTATTAATGAAGAGAAGGTAACAACTTCAGCTGGTGTTCCTACGGTTTGGCTTAATTTGCTCAATCATCTTAGAGCAAGTGGAGAAACAGTTGATAGTCTCAAGCGTGTTACCGTTGGTGGTTCTGCCTGCCCCTTATCCATAATGGAAGAATTCGATAGCTATGGTGTTGATACTCGACACGCATGGGGTATGACAGAAATGAGCCCTCTTGGGACTTCTAATCCGACGGGCGCACATAGAGAGCAATATAGTCCAGATGCTTTTTCAGCAATTCGAACTAATGTAGGTCGACCGATTTATGGTGTTGATGTAAAAATCGTAGATGATCAGGGATTAGAGTTGCCTTGGGATGGAGACGCCTTTGGCGCGCTAAAAGTTAGAGGACCTTGGATCTGTTCAGGTTATTACGAGGTAGCTAACTCTGAGGCTCATTCGGAAGACGGTTGGTTTGAAACAGGAGATGTGGCAACCATAGATGCCCAAGGTTTTGTCGCTATCACCGATCGAACAAAAGATGTTATTAAGTCTGGAGGGGAATGGATATCATCAATTGAAGTTGAAAATTGTGCTACAGGCCATCCTCAAGTTGCAGAGGCTGCAGTAATTGGGCGGCCCCATCCAAAATGGGGAGAGCGCCCACTCTTGATAGTTGTTACCTTAGGAGAAGGCGAAGAATTGCCCGTAGGGGAATTGAAGTCCTATTTTGAAGGGAAGATAGCCAAGTGGTGGATTCCAGATGATGTTAAGTTTGTTGCCGAAATACCTCACACCGCGACAGGCAAGATTCAGAAAACAAAGTTAAGAGATATCTTTAAAGATTATGTCTTTCCCGAATAAAGAGAGTCAATAAGCCCAAGTATTTGATGAACCCATGATTAGTGCTTTGATTGCTTCAGAAGACAAAATTCGACCCTATGTAGCCTGGAAGTCAGTTAAGAGATTGATTTCTGATCCTACTAGAACAGAAGAAGTTTTTATAATTATTGATGCCTTGAAGGGTAATAGCGTTAAGCGAGCTGTGGATCGATTATCTAAGGGTGAAGAGGGTAGAGCCCTCTTACTTGAAAAGCCCAGCATAGTAAATGAATTAAGTAATCTTGAGTTCTCTTCTGGTAATTCGCTTGGCTCTTTTTATAGAGAATTTATTCATTCGGAATCAATTAGTGCCAAAGAACTGATAAATGAAAGCAAAGTAAGTACTTACATACCTTATAAAACTCTGGATGAGAGATGGATGGGTGAGCGTTTGCGAGATATTCACGATTTGTTTCATGTGGTCACACGTTACGGCAGAGATGAACTCGGTGAATTATGTTTACTTGCCTATACAAATACGTTGCATTTTAACCGAGGTATTGCCCTGATTCTTTTTATGGGTAGACGACAGTATAGGCGTGATCATCCTCACATTCCTATTGATGCGTGTCTTGGTGAGGCGAGGATACTCGCTAAAAATAGCGCTTGGTTGCCGGGTGTTTGGTGGGAGAAAAAGTTGCATTTGCCTATTGATAATGTGCGGGAGAGCCTTGGCCTAGCAGACCCGTCAATATATTTCAAAACGCGTTCAAAAATAGAGCAAGGGCTGTATGGCTGAGATCTATGCTTTTGGTCTTCCTCAGGATTTTGTCTTTGATATTAGTTGAGTGTTATCGAGTAACGTAAATGGATATAGATCCGTCAAAAGCTAATACGATCCCAGAACTTTCTAGTCTTGCGGCAAAAACCTATGGTGATAGATCCGTTTTGATTGATCAGGGCATCGGCTTGAGCTTTATGGAGCTTGATGCAGCAAGGGTTAGAGGAGCACGAGCACTGATTGCTAGCGATATTGGCTTAGGCGATACTGTTGGCATTTGGGCTCCCAACATAATAAATTGGATCATAGCTTCTCTGGCGATTCAGACCGTTGGTGCACTCTTGGTTCCTCTTAATACAAGACTCAAAGGTTCTGAGGCGGCCTTTATTTTAAACCAAGCTGAGACCAAATTATTATTCACTGTTAAAGAATTCCTGGGAATCGACTACCAACAGTTAATAAGTGATAAAGAAATACCAACTCTCCGAGAGATAATTTGCTTAGATGCAGAAGACTCTAATGGCAGCTCTTGGGAGAAATTCTTAAATAGAGGTTCGACAGTTTCTAATGAAACATTGCAGCAATCCGAGCACGCTGTAACCGCCGAAAGTCCCCTAGATATAATGTTTACTTCTGGCACTACTGGGCGTCCCAAAGGAGTAGTTACGACCCATGGTCAAACGTTAAGAACGTTCGCGACTTGGAGCAGAACTATTGGACTAAGTGAAAAAGATCGTTATCTGATCATTAACCCTTTTTTTCATACTTTCGGGTATAAAGCCGGTTGGTTAGCTTGCTTAATGCGCGGTTCTCTTATTCTACCGGCGCGCAGTTTTGATGTTTCGTCAGTAATTGAAAAAATCGCATCCGAAAAGATTACTGTTCTTCCCGGTCCACCTACTATCTATTACTCGTTACTCGAAAGTTCCTTAAGAGATCGACATGATCTTTCAAGTCTTAGACTTGCGGTAACCGGAGCGGCTCCTGTCCCGCCAGAGCTAATAAGAAAAATGAAGGCTCAGCTTGGTTTTGATGTTGTTTTAACAGCGTATGGTTTGACGGAAACTTGTGGTGTCGTGTCGATCTGTCGCGAAGGTGATTCTCCAGAATTAATATCTAGGTCCTCTGGTTGTGCGATGGATGGTGTAGAGATCAAATGTGTTGATTCTCAAGGAGTGCCTGTAGCTCCAGGACTTCCGGGTGAAGTTTGGTGTCGAGGGTTCAATGTTATGAAAGGTTATTACAATGATCCTGAGGCAACTAAAGAGACCATTACATCTGATGGTTGGCTTAAGACAGGGGACATAGGTATTCTTGGGGAAGACGGATATTTAAAAATTACTGATCGTTTGAAAGATATGTTTATCGTAGGTGGATTTAATTGTTACCCAGCGGAAATTGAGTCCCAGCTATGTGAGTTCCCAGGGGTTAGCAGAGCGGCAGTGATTGGAGTTCCAGATGAACGATTGGGTGAGGTTCCCTTTGCTTTTGTTGTCGCAGATTCTAATATATTTTTAGACACAGATGACATCTTGGCGTGGACTAAGGAAAATATGGCCAACTACAAGATCCCAAGAAAGATAGAAATTGTTGAAGATCTTCCTGTTAATGCTAGTGGTAAGGTTCTAAAAACTCAGCTTCGAGCTATATACTCAGATTTTCTAGGATAAACTGTGTTTCTGTCATATAACTATTTCATTAGGGGAATGGATTTCATGGATGAACCAGTGTTTCAATCCCTGTGATGTTGATAGTAGGAATTGACGATGAATCTAAAATTCAAAATTATTATATTCATCAGTTAGATTCAGTACAGGTAAAAGGATCTTTGAATGAATAAAGTAAAAAGTGCTAGCGAAGCGATTGCCCAGCTTGAAGATGGTATGACGATAGGTATTGGTGGCTGGGGTCCCAGACGAAAGCCGATGGCATTGGTTCGGGAAATCCTTCGCACCAATTTAAATGATCTAACCTTGGTCTCTTATGGTGGTGCAGATGTCGGTATGCTTTGTGCGGCTGGGCGCGTGGCTAAGCTTATTTTTGCCTTTGTTTCGCTGGATTTTATTCCGTTAGAGCCTTTCTTTCGCCAGGCAAGGCAAAGCGGTAAGCTGGATGTACTTGAGATAGATGAAGGTATGATGCTACAGGGACTTCGTGCGGCTGCCTGGAAAATCCCGTTTATTCCGACAGCGGTAGGGCTGGGTACGGATATAATCGAAAAAACTTCGGAAATAAAAATGACAAATAGCCCATATGATAATAAAGAATGGGTCGCGATGCCTGCGCTAGATCTTGATGCCGCCTTGATTCACGTTGATCACGCTGATTGCAGGGGAGTTTGTCAGATAAGTGGACCAGATCACTACATGGATGATTGGTTCGCGCGCGCAGCTCAGAACACGATTGTATCCTGTGATGAACTAGTACCTGAGAGCTTCTTTAATGACGAAAATGCTGCACGGAAGGTGTTCTGGGAAAGGGCTGTCACTGACTCAGTTGTTTTAATTACCGGTGGTGCGCACCCCAGTTCGTGTGCACCATTATATGGCTTTGATTCGGAACATTTTCGGTCTTATGCAGAATTTGCTAAAACTGACGGGATAGATAGCTATTTGGAAGCCTACTTGGGTAGGGACGAAAATGATTACCAAAGTAAAGTTGGCGGATTAGAGGTCATACTTGATTTGCCCTTGCCTACTTACTAGGAGCGTTTTATGGGTATTGAATT
This sequence comes from uncultured Gammaproteobacteria bacterium, assembly GCA_902519405.1. Lineage (GTDB taxonomy): Bacteria > Pseudomonadota > Gammaproteobacteria > Pseudomonadales > Halieaceae > CABYJX01. Next base: position 75,773 of record CABYJX010000003.1, on the reverse strand, counting down.
TACGTTGGCTGAACTTTGTATTGCATCTGCCAGCGAAGCCTTTGAAGAAGATGGAGAGTCTTTGGCGACCGGTATAGGAATTATTCCTCGCTTGGCGGCCAGCCTTGCAATGAAGACTTGTAACAGAGATTTAATGATGACCGACTCAGAAAGTTTCATGTTAGCTGAGCCCAATCCTATAGGATCTCGCGACGCAAATTTTATGCAGGAAAATGAAAGTTGGATGGGGTTTTCAAGAATTTTTGATAATGTATGGAGTGGCAGGCGTCATGCTATGGTGGGCCCATCGCAAATAGATCGTTTTGGGCAGACAAATATCTCAGCACTGGGTGAAGACTATCGAAAACCAAAGGTTATGATGCTGGGTTCGCGCGGTTTTCCTGGAAACTCTATTTCTCATCGAAATAGCTTTTTCTGTCCTTCCCATACGAAAAGAGTATTTGTCACTGGCGAATGTGACTTCGTTTCCTCTGTGGGCTATAACCCGTCTCGGTTACCTCGCGGATATTCTTTGGAGGAAATAGATATTCATCGCATTGTGACTAATCTCTGTGTCATGGACTTTGGCGCACCAGATCATCAACCCAGATTAAGGTCTTTGCACCCCGGTGTTAAGCTTGATACGGTCCTTGAAAATACGGGTTTCGAGCTTTTTTTGCCAGATCCTGTGCCAGAGACCGCTATTCCTACTGCGCTGCAGCTAGATATCATCGCTTCGCTTGATCCGCATAATTTGCGTGCAACCCAGATCAAGGGTGATCCACCAGGGAGTGGTATTTAAGTGCTCGAAACTCGGTTAACAAAACTATTGGGATGTCGATATCCGATCGTACAAACAGCAATGGGATGGGTTGCTGATCCGAAGCTGGTCAGCGCGAGTTGTAACGCTGGTGCCATTGGATTTCTTGCTGGAGCGACTATTCCTTCGGATGAGTTAGAGGCAAATATTCAGGAGTTGAAGTCATTAACGGATCGCCCATTTGGTATAAATTTCCATATGTACCAGGCTAATGCGGAAGATATAGTTGATTTGGTGGTGAGCTATAACATCGCGGCAGTCAGTTACTCACGATCTCCTGGTAAAGATATGGTAAGGCGTCTTAAAAAAGCGAACGTAGTGTGTATGCCTACCGTAGGTTTGCCTAAGCATGCTTTAAAGGCGGTGGAACTGGGTGCCGACGCAGTGACTATTCAAGGAGCAGAGGGTGGAGGACATACCGGACCAATTCCGACATCACTTTTGTTACCAGCGGTGGTGGACCTAGTTGGTAAGGATGTGCCGGTGATTGCGGCGGGCGGGTTCCATGATGGTCGTGGACTGGTCTCTGCTTTGGCTAATGGAGCCGATGGTATAGCCATGGGTACTCGATTTATGATGACGAAAGACAGCCCTACGCCGCGCGAAACTTTGGACAGATATTTAAGCTGTAATAACCCGGCAGAAATTGTGGTATCACATGCAATTGATGGAATTCCTCAGCGTATGATTTTAAATGAGATGCTTTCAACGCTTGAGGAAGCTGGAGTATTAAAAAAATGGGTTATTGCGATCAAAAGTGGTTTGGCTTATCGAAAGTTTACTGGTCTTTCCATTATGGAATTATTTCGATCTGCTCTAAAAATGAGTTTAGGAAATGACTTGACGGTTGTTCAATCTATGATGGCCGCAAATGCGCCTATGATTATTCAGCGGGCCATGGTTGATGGTGATCCGGCTAACGGCGTTCTACCTAGCGGTCAGGTCGCAGGATTGATCGATGAATTATTAAGCTGCGAGGATCTGGTTAGAGAAATTGTTTCCGAAGCGGAGCAGATACTTGCAGAATTTTCTCTTAGAGCATCATCTGGATAAAGGAGGGCGAACCGTTTATGGCAAAACCATTTACAACGACAATTTCAGAGGGGATCGCTGAAATGATTTTAGAGCAACCACCAGTCAATGCATTTAAATGCCAAGGGTGGTTGTCCATTGCGAACGAGATTTCCGATTTAGGAAATAATCACGAAGTTCGTGCGATTGTGATCGGTGCTGAGGGTAAAGGTTTTTGCGCAGGAGTAGATATCAAAGAATTGGCGGAAGACCCCAATCTAATTGTCGAGGTTAACAGGGGTAATTATGAGACATTTGAGGCCATTCATAGAAATTCTAAACCAGTAATCCTTGCACTTCATGGTTACGTATTGGGAGGTGGGATTGGTATGGCTGGAGCAAGTGATATTTTGGTGGCTTCTGAATGTACGCGATTCGGTCTACCAGAGATTGATCGTGGGGCAATGGGAGGCGGGGCGCACCTTCAAAGAATGTTCCCAGTTCAAAAGGTTCGTTATATGTATTTTACAGGAGAATTTATCGATGCGCATGAGGCATATCGCTTGGGTGCTGTAGAGAGGGTGGTTACTCGAGACAAGTTAATGCCCACTGCGAGGGAGTTTGCCGCGAAAATAGCAGCGAAGTCACCTCAAATGGTATCGCTCGCAAAGGAATCGCTCAATGGTATAGAAGATGGATGTCTTGAAGACAAATACCGATGGGAACAGGGGTTTACTCTGCAAGCTTACACTACAAACGACTCCGCCGAATCAAGAGAAGCCTTCGTAGACAAACGAGACGCTAAATTTTCAGGGCAAAGTTAATATGGATCTTAGCTTTTCTAAAGTGGAGCTAGAATTTCGAAAAGAAATTCGAAGTTGGCTCCGTGAAAATGTGCCAGATGAGCCGCTTGAAAGTTTTGATACCGAGCTTGGATTTCATCAGCATCGTGGTTGGGAAAAAACGTTGTACGCAGGAAATTGGGGAATGGTTACTTGGCCAAAAGAATACGGCGGCAGAGGTTGTTCATTAATTGAGTGGCTAATCTTTGAGGAAGAGTATTATCGAGCAAAAGCACCATTGCGAGTAAATCAAAATGGGCTTTTCTTGCTTGGCCCCACGCTTATGGAATTTGGTTCTAAGGAGCAGAAAGAGAAGTTTTTGCCGAAGATGGCATTGGGTGAAGAAATTTGGGCGCAAGGATGGTCAGAGCCTAATGCCGGGTCGGATATGGCAGCAATTCAGACTAAAGCGATTCGAAAGGGCGATAAATATGTAGTGACCGGTCAGAAGATTTGGTCAACGAGAGCTGTATGGGCAGATTGGATATTTGGTATGTTTCGAACCGATCCGAAGTCAGAGAGACATCATGGATTATCCTTCATACTAGTCCCCCTTAACTCAAAAGGTGTGACCATTAGACCTATCGCTCAATTAAACGGGCTGACAGGATTTGCAGAGGTGTTTTTCGATGAGGTAGAGGTTCCTACCCACTGCCTTCTGGGGGAGGAAGGAGATGGTTGGAAGGTGGCGATGGCAACCGCTGGTTTTGAACGTGGTCTTATGCTTCGTTCTCCCGCCCGATTCCAAGAAACCGCCCGTCGTTTGGTTGATTTATATAAAGAGAATAAGCAGCAGGCAGACAATGATCCATCTATTCTAGAGGCTGTACTTAGGGCCTATTTAGACGCGGAAAGCTACTGTTTGTTGACCTATCAAACGGCAAGTCGACTTGTCAATGGCGGTCATATAGGTCCTGAATCCTCAACAAACAAAGTATTTTGGTCGGAGCTGGATCAATCAATGCACTCGACTGCCATGAGCATTATTGGTGCTCGAGCTGATTTAATGTCTGGGATAAAAGGTGCCGGATTAACTGCAGAATGGCTTGATGGTTGGTTGTTCGCTCAATCGGGACCAATTTATGCTGGTACTAACGAAGTGCAACGCAATATCATTTCCGAGCGGATGCTAGGTATGCCGAGGTAGTTGGTGGATTTTACTTTTACCGAAGAACAGTTACTGCTGCGGGATTCAACTCGGAACTTTTTAACAGCTGAGGTGACACCTTCGCGGTTGCGTGAGCGATGGAAATCCCATGATGTTGCAGATAATGATTTGTGGGAAAAAATGTTGGACATGGGTATTATTTCTGCAACGATTCCAGAAGAGTTGGGTGGTTCAGGTTTAAATTCTGTCGATTTTGTATTATTGGCGGAGGAGTGTGGTTATGTGGCACTACTCGAGCCAGTTGTATATACGGCGCTTGTCGTAGTTCCACTTCTGTGTGAATTGGAGGGTGATTTTCCAAGAGAACTACTTTCCGGATTGGTGAGAGGTGATTACAGGATTTCCGTAGCATGTCCCTTCACGGGTCTTGTGGAAGACGCTGATACATCAGCATTTGTTCTGAAATTTAATTCTAATAAAGAGCTGGTAGCGTGTTCCGTGACTGACGCAGAGCTGTCTCAGATTAGATCAATCGATCCTGGTAGACGTGTGTTTAGTCTTAAAGAGTGCGAGTCGGGAAAAGTATTGATGGGAAACAATCGTTTCGAGTTTCTCCATGAGTTTCTAATTAATTCGATGGCATTTGCAAATGCTGCTCAATCGCTCGGTTTGACCCAACGAATGTTAGATTTGGCGGTAAACTATTCTAAAGACAGACATCAATTCAAGAAGCCGATAGGTAGTTTCCAGGCGGTCAAACATCTTTTGGCGAATGTGGCTATTAAACTTGAGTTTGCCAAACCCTCTGTATATCGCGCGGCTCACTCGTTACACCATGGAGCACCAAAAAGATCACTTCATATATCGCATGCAAAGATTGCGGCTTGCGAAGCGGCAAGTTTAGCTGCAAAAAACTCTCTTCAAGCTCACGGTGCAATGGGTTATACCTGGGAGTATGATTTACACATCTTTAGCAAGCGATCATTAGTTTTGTCTGCTACCGGTGGTGACTTAGGATTTCATAAGGCGCGTCTTTTGGATTCGTTATTTTCAGATGACTTTCAATTAGGACCTACAGCGACATTCTCATAGGAGATTAATATGACTGACGCCTATATCTTGGATGCGGTTCGAACACCTACAGGCAGGCGTAGAGGTGGACTTTCAAATATTCACGCAGCAGATCTGGGTGCCCATATTTTAAAAACATTAGTTGATCGAAATAACATACCAGACGTTGATTATGATGACGTAATCTTTGGCTGCGTGGACACGATTGGCCCGCTAGCTGGTGATATCGCCAGAACATCTTGGTTAGCTGCTGGATTGTCAGATCAAGTCCCTGGCACGACAGTTGATCGGCAATGCGGTTCATCTCAACAAGCTGTGCACTTTGCCTCGCAAGCGGTTATGGCTGGTGTAAATGACGTTGTGATTGCAGGCGGTGTACAAACGATGAGTCAGATCCCTATCGGCTCTTCCATGCTTGCTGGGCAGCCGCTTGGGTTTAATGATCCTTTTTCTGGCAGTCTAGGATGGGTTTCTCGCTACGGGGATGCAGAAGTATCCCAATATAATGCTGCTCAAATGATAGCGGATAAATGGAAACTTTCTCGTGAGGCAATGGAGTCCTTTGCACTGGAGAGTCATCGCAGAGCACTCTCGGCGATACAGCAAGGTTTTTTCTCTCGAGAAATTCAGCCTCTGGAAGAATTACATATGGATGAGACACCCAGAAACACCTCAATGGAAAAAATGGCTGAGTTGGATCCCTTGGCAGAAGGAGGGACAATTACAGCCGCAGTATCTAGTCAAACTTGTGACGGCGCCTCAGGAATTTTAATTGTCTCTGAGGAGGCTTTACGACGGTACAATTTGACTCCTCGCGCTAAAATAGTACACATGAGTGTTCGGGCAGAAGATCCCATCTGGATGCTAACAGCCCCAATTCCAGCTACTGAATATGCTATGAAGCGGTCAGGTATGCGTCTTGAGGATATTGACCTAGTTGAGATTAACGAAGCGTTTGCAAGTGTGCCTATGGCATGGATGCACGAAACTGAATTTCCACATGAGAAAACTAATGTCAATGGCGGGGCAATAGCTTTGGGGCATCCACTGGGAGCTACCGGTACAAAACTTATGACTACTCTTCTTCACGAGCTTGAGCGTATAGGAGGTCGCTATGGCTTGCAGACTATGTGTGAAGGTGGGGGGCAAGCTAACGTTACCATTATAGAGAGGTTGTAGATTTTTTATGGCAAAACATTGTGACGATCGAGTTGTAATAATAACTGGGGCAGGAGGCGGCTTAGGCGCAGCTCATGCCAAGTTGTTGGCTTCTGAGGGTGCGAAAGTAGTAGTGAATGATGTGAATGAGGCAGCGGCACATCAGGTAGTAGAGCAGATTTTTGCTGGGGGTGGTCAGGCCATCGTGAATACCTCCGATATTACAAGTTACGACGAAAGTTTCGATGTCGTGGAACAAGCAATCAATACTTTTGGTGATCTCCATGGGGTAGTTAATAATGCGGGAATCAATCGTGACCGCATGTTTGCCTCCATGACCGAGGACGATTGGGACATGATTATTTCAGTTCATTTGAAGGGGCATTTTTGCATAACCTCGCATGCTGTTCACTACTGGAGGGGTAAATCAAAGGAGGGAGCTGAAATTAATGCGCGGATCATCAATACTAGTTCTGGAGCTGGATTACAGGGTTCCATCGGTCAGTCAAATTACGCAGCCGCTAAAGCTGGTATTGCTGCATTGACATTAAATCAGGCGGCTGAGCTGTCACGGTACGGCATCACAGCAAATACGATTGTTCCCGCCGCTAGAACTGGAATGACCACTGCCGTGGCAGAAATGGCCGAGAGGATGAAAAAACCCGAGGATGGAAGTTTTGATTATTGGTCGCCAGGGAATGTATCTCCCGTAGTAGCATACCTAGTTTCGATTGATTCTAGGCACATCACTGGTAAGGCGTTTGAGATAGAAGGTGGGCGACTTTCAATATGTGATGGTTGGCGTTCTACCGAACCTATCGACAAGGGTGATCGTTGGCAAATCGACGAGCTGGGCACAAAAATTGGACATTTGATAGACAGCGCTGTGCCTGCCCAAAAGGTCTGGGGGACATAAACTTTATGCAGTTTCGCCTCACTGATGATCAGATTATGATCGGTGATACCGCTAGTGCGTTTCTTTCAGAAGTTTCGAGTATTCAAGCAGTACGCAATATCATGACTACTGAGCGCGGTTATGACGAGGCTGTTTGGAATCGTATTGTTGGGGAGATGGGGTGGACCGGCACTCACATACCTGAACTTTTTGGAGGACTTTCTCTTGGTTATATAGAACTGATCATTATTCTCGAACAAATGGGTAAGCATCTGCTATGTTCCCCTTTTTTTTCCTCTGTCTGTTTAGCTCAAAATACGGTGCTAATCGCAGGTACAGAATCGCAAAAATCTAAATATCTTGGCAGGCTAGCAAAAGGTGAAACAGGAACGTTAGCCTATTCCAGTGGCGGCAACCGTTGGGATTCAACCGCGGTCAATGCAATATTTGAAAAAAAACAAGACGACTTTATTTTAAATGGTGAGTATTCATTAGTCGCAGACGGACATACTGCAGATTTGCTTGTTGTCGCCGCGCGAGAATATCAGGGGAGTCGCTTAGGATTGTTCATGATAAATAGTAATCAGGATGGCGTCATAAAAAAATGGCAGCCTAGCCTAGATCAAACCAGAAGACAGGCAAGTGTTGAGCTAAAAGCAGTAAGAACACCATTAAATTCTATACTTGGTGAGGCTGAGAGTTCAGCTGAACGACTAAATGCTATTCTGAATCTTGCTACTATCGGGATAGCAGCTGATCAGGTTGGTGGTGCCCAGAAAGCGCTCGATCTTGCGGTTGCTTTCTCACTAGATCGTATTCAGTTTGGTCGAAAAATAGGTTCATTTCAGGCGATTAAGCATAAGGCAGCAGAGATGATGCTTAGGGTAGAGTCAGCACGTTCGGCTCTCTATTATGCTGCATGTATTGCGGATCAAGTATTAAAAGGAGAGGCTGACTATGAACAGCTTAAAGAGGCGGCGAGTATTGCAAAAGCTTACTGCAGTGACGCGTATTTTTTTGTTACAGGAAGCGCGATTCAGATTCACGGAGGGGTAGGATTTACAGAGGAATATGATATACAGCTCTATTTCAAGCGTGCTAAATCTACCGAAACGTTTTTAGGTAGTGCTATCTGGCATAGAGATCAACTAGCCAAGCTTCTTTTGGATGTTTAATAGATGAGACTTACTTTCGATAAATCAGACGAACGTTTTAGAGAGGAAGTAGCGAGTTGGCTGAACGAGAAATTATCTGGCGAATTCTCCAAAATTAAATATAGGGGTGGCCCCGGGGATGAGAACGCCTTTATTGATGAGCGTAAGTCTTGGGAGGCGACTTTAGCTGACGGAGGATGGATTGGTATTGGCTGGCCTATTGAATTTGGTGGACGAGGAGCGTCAATCGAGCGGCAGGTAATTTTCCATGAGGAATATGCTCGTGCAGGAGGTCCCGGGAGGATCGGACACATTGGAGAAACACTGCTTGGTCCAACTTTATATGAGTTTGGAACACGCAGTCAGTGCGAGAGATTTTTGCCGGGCATTCTAGAAGGCCGTGAATTTTGGTGCCAGGGATATTCTGAACCAAATGCAGGTTCCGATTTAGCGAATATAAAAACTAAGGCAGTTTTTGATCAATCGACTAATCGTTGGTTGCTCACCGGTCAAAAAGTATGGACTTCCTTAGCCCAAGAATCCGATTATAGCTTTGTGGTTGCGCGCACCAACCCAGAGTCCTCCCTGCATAAAGGCTTAGGTTTTTTTTTGGTAAAACTACAACAACCCGGAATTGAAATTCGTCCAATTCGTCAGATGACCGGCACCGCGGAATTTAATGAAATTTTTTTTAATGAGGCCGTTTGTAATGCAGAGAATGTGGTTGGACCTCCGGAAGAGGGTTGGAAGGTGGCGATGGGCTTATTAGGCTTTGAGCGAGGAATCTCTACCTTGGGACAACAAATGCTCTTTCAAAATGAGTTTGATGCCGTTGTTTCCTTGGCAAAGGAAAATGGATCGGCAAAGATCCCGGAGTTGAGAACACGAATCGCAGAGGCGCACATCGGTTTAAAGATTATGAGATACAATATCATGCGCGTCCTCTCGGGATTTTCGGATGCGGGTGAACTACAGCCTGCGGCTTTAATATCTAAACTTTATTGGGCAAAGTGGCATCGTAATTTAGGCAAGTTGGCGATGGATGTTATGGGTCCTGAAGGGGAGTTTTTGATCGATACTCCGTATGAACTTGGAAGGCTTCAATCACTTTTTTTGTTTACTCGCGCAGATACTATCTATGGCGGTACCAATCAAATTCAGCGCAATATCATAGCAGAACGTGCTTTAAAGATGCCTCGAGAACCTAGAGGTTAGCTAATTAGGGAGCAAACTATGGCGGTAGTACCTGAATATGTAGAGGGGCACAATCTTTTGCAGGACAAGAGTGTGCTGATTACGGCGGCGGCAGGCGCTGGTATTGGCTTTGCGACAGCAAAGCGGGCTGTCGAAGAAGGTGCTAGAGCGTTAATGATTAGTGATATCCATGCGACTCGCTTAGATATGGCGGTTGAATCGTTAACAAGCCTTAAGGGGGATACTAAGATAGAGGGATATATATGTGATGTCACAAGCGAAGAATCTGTTCAGGAGCTTATTCAGACGGCGGAATCACATTTTTCTGGTGTAGATGTGTTGATTAATAATGCTGGTTTAGGGGGTAGTCGATCGCTGGTAGATATGTCCGACGAGGAGTGGTTTAAAGTTATGGATGTCACTCTAACAGGAACTATGCGAATGACTCGGGGAATGCTGAGTTTTATGCAACCGCGAGGGAGCGGAGTTATAGTAAACAATTCTTCCGTGCTTGGCTGGCGTGCTCAACGAGATCAATCTCACTACGCAGCAGCGAAAGCAGGTGTAATGGCGTTAACTAGGTGCGCGGCCGTCGAAGCAGCGGATTTTGGAGTGCGTATTAACGCGGTAGCGCCATCGATCGCAATACATGAATTTCTTGAAAAGACCACTTCTAGAGAACTTTTGCAAGAGCTTGCTGAAAAAGAAGCGTTTGGGCGCGCGGCAGAAGTGTGGGAGGTTGCTAATGTGATTATTTTTCTGTCCTCGAAATATTCTAGTTATATGACTGGTGAAGTAGTGTCAGTATCAAGTCAGAGAGCCTAAAAATGAGGGCTATAAAGGAGAATTATCAGGCTTGTAGTTCGCGGTGGAGTTGGCAGATTTTGCTTATGCTATACTCAACTATGAAGGCTAAGTGTTTGCCGTTATTAACCTTTTCATGAGAATAGGTGCATGAAAAAGATTGGAGAAATACTTGTAGAGCAGGGTAAGCTTTCCGCGCGGGATGTAGAGCGTGCCCTTCTTGCTCAAAATGAAATGGGCGAGAAGTTTGGTCAAGTACTTATCAAATTAGGATTAGTTTCTGAACTCGATTTTGCTAGCGCCCTTGCTGAGCAGCATGAAATTCCTCTTGTCCTTTCCTCTGACTATCCGACGGAAGCAATCCAAGTAGATAAGATTTCTCTAGACTTTCTCTTGAGTAATATGGCTGTACCTATTTCCGTCAGCGATAAAGAAATCTGTTTTTCAGCAGCGGCGCCTCAAGACCCATTTTTATCTAAAGCTTTGAATATGGCTTTAGGCGGTGCCTTGAAACTGAAACTAGTTTTAGGATTGGAAACTGATATCAACAAAGCACTGCAAATGTATGCTAGAGAGGAGGTCGATGAAGTCGATAGTGAGGATATTGCAGATCGTTTTGCGGGACAATCTGACGACGAGTTTATAGAGCATCTAAAAGACTTAGCGAGTGAAGCCCCTGTAATAAGATTAGTAAACCAAATAATACATCGCGCAGTCGATATGGGTGCATCTGATATACACATAGAGCCTTTTGAAGAAAGTCTGCACCTTCGCTACAGAGTTGATGGCGTTTTGCAAGATTATCCCGATCCTCCAATTTTAAGCTTGGCTCCAGCAATTGCATCCCGAGTAAAGCTTTTGTCTCATATGAATATAGCTGAACAGCGATTGCCACAAGATGGTCGAATTATGACTCGCGTTAAAGGGCATGAGCTGGATCTTAGAGTTTCTACTATTCCTACTGTGCACGGTGAGAGTGTCGTCATGCGTGTTTTAGATAGGGGAAGCATCCGTCTAAGTCTTACTGATATGGGATTTAGCGAGGACACATTACAACGTTACCAAAGTCTTTTGGCAAGGCCCCATGGAGTGCTTTTGGTCACTGGACCAACTGGATCTGGCAAGACGACTACACTTTATGCCTCTCTTTCGTCTATCGATGCTGACGCTTTAAAGATTATAACCGTAGAAGATCCGGTTGAATATCAACTGCAAGGTGTAAATCAGATACAGGTACAAGCACAAATTGAACTTACCTTTGCACGCGCGTTAAGAGCAATATTAAGGCAAGATCCAGATATAATTATGATTGGAGAGATGCGCGATACTGAAACTGCCCAAATAGGTGTTCAATCGGCTTTAACTGGGCACCTAGTGTTGTCTACTCTCCACACAAATACTGCTGCAGGAGCTATCACCCGGCTAGAAGATATGGGTGTTGAACGTTATCTCATAAATTCCTCCGTAAATGGAGTATTAGCTCAGCGTTTGGTGAGAACTCTCTGTAAAACTTGCAGAGAGCCCTATCAGCTCACACCGCATGAGATACGTAAACACGGATTGGAACGTTTTCTTCTCAAGGACACCAGGACGATTTTTTCGGCTCGAGGATGCGCTGAATGTATTAATACCGGATATTTAGGAAGAACATCGATACACGAGCTTTTTCTACTCGATGATGTCATGCAGCGCGCCGTCATGGAGGGTTCGGATGCAACCACCCTGCATGCGATTGCCCGAGAGCAAGGTATGATTACGTTATTTGAGGACGGGCTTCGTAAGGTGGTTACTGGACAGACTTCGCTAGAAGAGGTCCTGCGTGTCACTCAGGATCAGATTGAAGTTGATCAGCTAACCAGCGATGAAGATCTCGCTAAAATTTCATCAGCATCTATATAAGTTAAGCAAAGTGGCTGAGTTTCACTATAAAGCAATCGGTCAGGATGGAAAGCCACGCGATGGGGTTATCGATGCCCCTGGACCCGAGTTTGTGGCGACACATTTGCGCGCGCAGGGACTGACACTACTAAAACTGCAGGAAGATTCAGAGCAAGAGCTCGATGAAGCTAGTGGTGTTTTAAGCAGAGCAGAATTATTATCTTTCACCACAGAGCTCGCGGTCATGCTCAGAGCGGGCCTACCTTTGGATAAATCGCTGAAAGTACTCATAGATATGGCAAATCAACCGACAAGCCGTTTTCTTCTAAGTGATCTATTGAAGTCGGTGAAAGGCGGGAAGTCTCTCAGCGTATCTCTTGAAAACTATCAAGACACCTTTGGTGGATTTTATATCAGTATGATTCGTGCAGGAGAAGCTAGTGGACAAATGTCCGAGATACTTGATCGTTTGGTAGAATATCTCGAGCAAGCCAAAGCTAATCGGGATACGGTTGTTTCTGCTCTGATTTATCCGGCCATCTTGTTATTTGTTGCCGTACTTTCGGTTGCCTTTATGCTGGGTTTTGTGGTGCCTCAATTTGAAGCCCTTTTTGCAGACATGGGAGAGGCTTTGCCAGCGATAACCAGAGTAGTAATTAATCTAGGAGATTTTATGGCCTCCTGGGGTTGGCTCCTGCTTTTTTTGATGTTTGCTATGGGCTGGATTTTAAAGCAATGGCTGGCCGGTGATCAAGGTAGAGAAACCCTCCATCGTAAGTTGTTAGAGCTGCCGCTAATTGGGAATATTTTGTTTGAGTTTGAGATCGCAAAATTTGCTCGTGCGCTGGGCACGTTATTAGTGAATGGGGTATCGATGTTAAAAGCAATTTCCATATCAGTCGATACAGTAGACAATCAAATTATTCGAGAATCCCTCCAGGTACTGGGTCCAACGGTTAAGGCGGGACAGCGGATTTCTGCTGCATTAGATCAAAATAAACTCTTTACTCCCATGGTCATACAAATGATTCGTGTTGGCGAGGAGTCCGGTAACTTAGATAAAATGATGCTCGAGTTGGCTAAAGTTTTTGATGATCATGTCCAATCTGGAGTTAAAAGAGGCCTCGCTTTCTTGGAGCCAGTATTGATCCTTATGATGGGCGCTATGATCGCGTCTATTATTATTGCTATCTTGATGGGAATTATGTCTGTAAATGATTTGGCAATCTGATTTATGCGTCGAAGTATTTGAAGTATTTTAGAAAGGGAAATAACTCATGATTAAAATTCGGTACACCGGCCCTCAGCGGCGCCAGCTGGGATTTTCACTTCTAGAACTGTTAGTAGTTTTGGCCATAATGGGATTACTAATGAGTCTGGTTGGTCCGCAAGTTTTAAATCAATTAGGAGGTGCTAAAAGTAAAACCGCAATGATCCAAATAAAGGACTTTGAGCAAGCCCTAGAGATGTATAGTCTGGATGTTGGTAATTATCCGTCCACTATGGATGGTCTTGAAGCATTGATTAAAAAACCCAGTGGCGCAGATGGTTGGAATGGGCCCTACTTGAAGGGTGATATACCCAAGGACCCCTGGAAAAAGGAATATTTTTACAAGTTTCCGGGTGAGCATGCGGAATTCGATATTACAAGCTATGGAAAAAATGGAACGCCCGGTGGAGACAAAGAAGATACTGATATTAAGAATTGGAATTAGAAATTTTTCGGAGTCATAACTGAAATTACAGGAGGCGCTAGGCAGGCCAAGTATGAAAGTTTGCTCAACTTCAAGAGAACGAGGTTTTTCTCTCCTAGAGCTTTTGATAGTTTTAGTTATTGTATCCATGTTGCTGGTCGCGTCAGTTCCCTATGGCTCTCGATTCTACGAGGGTATGCAGTACAGATCTGCTATCAGAGAAACGATTTCACTGTTGGTATCTGCTCGTTATGCCGCCATTGTGACTGGTGTCTCTCAGGATGTGGTTTTTGATTTGAAAACCAGAAAAGTTTCCTTGAAAGATAATTTTGTTGTTTTTCCAGAGTCAGTAAATTTATCTGGAAAGACAGCGCGTGAAGTGAACCAGAACGGCTTGGGAGTAATAAGATTTTACCCACAAGGGGATAGTAGTGGTGGACAGATCGATATCATTGGAAAATCCAGAGGGGTAAGACTAACGGTAGATTGGCTTTTAGGTCGGGTTAGTCAGAGTCTATTAAATGTGGACTAATTTTCCATCAAAAATACGTCATTGCGGTTTTTCTTTATTAGAAATGTTGGTTGCGCTTTCCATCTTATCAATGACTTTAGGAGTGCTTTATCAGGCGGTCTCCGGTGCGACTCGCAATGTAAGAACCGACGAGCGCTATGTATTTAGTGTTGAGCTTGCTAGATCTTTACTAGTTGAATATGGCCAAGTACCTACGGAGGGTGGTAGTTGGAAAGGGGAGACAGAGGGTGGTTTTTCTTGGAAGGTGGCTGCATCACCGATTGATATTCCATTTGATATTCTATTTCCTGGAGCAATCCAGAGTATTGATATTGAGGTCGGTTGGATTGATGGGCGGCGGGAAAGGAAGTTTGAATTATCGTCAGTTGTTGAGGGCGTTCGAACTCGAACTTTTCAAGAAGAGATTATTCCCTAAATGTCTGAAATTCAGTCCTCCATCATATCGGGAGACTCCGCGCAAAAGGGATTCACCCTAGTTGAAGTGTTAATTGCAATTACACTAATGACTCTCATCCTCTCTGCGACTGTCAGTGCGTTGCGAACCTTCGGCAATACACAAAACTCATTACAGCGCGTTATTAGTCGAGTAGATGAAATTCGAGCTGTTAGTACTTTTTTGCGTAATGCTTTTGCAGGAACAGTTGTCTCTGAAATGAGTACAATGACTCTTGGATCAGGAGACGGAGGTGGCGTCGACGGAGGTTATTTTCTGATGAAAGGGCGCTCCGAAGTGGAATGGCGTTCAACAGCTAAATTTGGTGAGGATTACGGGGGTAGTTATTTTTTTAGAGTTTATGAGACGGAAAATAAGTTATTTCTGCAGTGGCAGCTGGCCGATAGTCGCACGCCAGACAAATGGCAAAACAAACCATCTCGAGTGCTCGTAGAAAATCTTGAAATTTTTAATATGAGTTGTTGGTCTCAAGTTGATGGAAAGTGGAGAAATGTCTGGAATAGCTCTGGAAATATCCCTGATAAAGTCAAATTTGTAATTCGCTCCTCTCAGAGATATTGGCCCGATCTAGTTATGAGGGTAAGTGGTTGAGAAATCTCAGATATGAACATGGGATAGCCTTAGCACTAGTGCTCTGGTTTGTTGCTGCGATGTCCTTACTGGTGGCAGGGATTGTCTCGCACGCGAGAGTCGATCTGAAGCTTGCCCAGGTTCATGCAGCACAATCAGTAGCTGTGGCCGCTGGAGATGGAGCTACGCTATTATTTCTAGCAGATCTGATTAGGGAAGAGGAATCTGACGGTCAATTTATTTTGGAGCATTCTAATACCTATCAGGTGGGTTTCAAACGAGTAGTCCTAACGGCACTACCTAGCGAAGCGTTACTCAATCTTCGAACCGTATCTGTTGATGTTCTCCAGAACCTTCTAATGAAGCGGGGGATTAACGTACTAGAGGCCGAGACTGTTTCTGCAGATATTGGCTCTTGGAGAAACGAATTGAAGTCTGAGGGCAGACGTGATTCCGTTCTAAGGACATTAGAGGATATCCTCTTGGCACCAGGGGTGGATAGGAGAATATATGATGCTTTTCGAGATCATATATATGTTGGTCCTGTAACACAAAATAGAGGTGAGCCCCCCAGTATTTTTATGCCGCGATTTATAAAAGATATTTTGATAGAAGCAAATCGTTTCACCGAAGAGGAACTTAATCTAGTCCCTCTGGATACCGTACTTTTGTCATCTAGTCGAAGCCTGAGAGTAGATGCAATAATAGAACATTCGGGCAAGAAATGGCTGCGCCGGCAATGGATCAAGCGAGGCGCGAGGACGGGTTCCGCCATTAGGTGGAAATCTTGGCGTGTTGAGCCTGCCAGAATATATCTTGACCAAGCGCTTTGATAAAGGATAAGGAAGATTGATGGCGGTAAAAAATCAAAACTGGATGCTTTTTGGTATTGACACTCGCGAGTTTGTGCGCGTCTGGAAAGCGTCTTGGACTGAGTTTCTCTGGGGAGAAGATTCTCCCATTAGGAAGCCTTTCGACGAAAAAATTAAATTAATTTCAGAGAGCAGTATTGAAATTTACCAATCCGGTAATAAGGTCGATGAAGGGGGGGCAGACCTAGAAGCTATTGCTCTTCCGGATTCTTTATTCTTGGAAAGAAAACTGATTTTACCAATCATGAGTTTGGGAGAGCTTAAAACTATTCTAGTTAATGAGGTTATAGCGAGTAGCCCATTTGCTCAAGAAGACACTAGCTGGGGATGGATGCGTGAACTGTCTGATACAGGGCAATTTATTGTCAGATTGGCTCTTGCTTCCAATTCAGATATCAATGACTATCTGCGATCTAGGTATGATGCTTTAGATTTAACCCAAGCCGAGGTGTGGGCACGAGTAGATGGACACTGGGTAGTCTTTCAAGGTTTTGGAGAGAGGTTGCGTATGTCTCGTTATACCCGCAGATTGATTCGTGTCTCTATGTTAACTTTTTTCCTTTTTACTGGAGTGTTGCTTTCTATTGGGATCGATGCCGCTGTTAAAAAGATTAGATTAGATCAGTTACATAACGAAGAAAAGTTGGTCAGAGAGCAGGCATCAAGGGCGATGGTTTTTCGTAAAAGGCTTGGTGAGGCAAACCGCACCGTTAACGCGGTGAATGATCTCATGAGTAAGTATCCGAGCCCGCGAGCGCAATTAGTGCAACTGACCGCGCTCTTGGGTGACGACGCCTTTTTGCAAGAGTTTAGAATAACAGGTAATCAAATTCGTCTCCGGGGAAAATCTAAAGATGCGGCAAAGCTCATGCGACAGCTGGCTGACGAGAAGAATTACGCAAACGTCACGGCACCTCAAGCAATTATCCGGCTAGGGAACTCTGGAATGGAGCAGTTTAATCTAGATATCGAAATCCAGGATGAGGCCGTACGATGAGGTGGGTTCGTTTTTACCGCAAAGATGCATTGGTAATTGCGTTTACTTTTTTATTGCCGATATATGCATTTATCCATTTAGCCACTATTCTAGTAGGGCATTCTATAGAATCGCGAGATGAAATAGCGAATATAACTCCCAGAATTTCTCGACTGCTTGGGCTCATTGAGTCTGAGGAGAAGATGAAGGAATCGCTTTTGATAGTTAGTGATGGAAGTAAATCACTTGTTTATCCGTCTACGGAGCAGGAGTCTGTTATTTCAGCGGCTCTTCAAGCGGAGTTGAGAAGAATTATGATAGAAGCAGGATTGACTGTATCTAATAGTCAGTTACAAAAAATACGGAGAGAAGGAAGATTTGATCTTATTGGCTTGAATGTAACTTCCGTAGGTACTATTCAAGAATTAGATCTTGCTTTGACAGGGTTAGATGCCTATCGCCCGTTAGTATTGATAGAGTCATTAAATGTTTATCCCAATCGTAGAAAGAGTGCTGCTCAAACTAACTATCGGCAGACCGTGACGGCAAGATTCAAACTAACCTCGCTTAGGGTGGTTCAGTGATTTCAATTGATATTGTTTTAGAGAGATATCGTGTTAAAGATGCACCTCTTTGTTTCGAGCGTCGCATTGAGCTGTGTCTGATCTTTTTTTTAGCAATTTTGTGTATACAGATAATAGTTGGAGCTTTTCAAATTTTTGCTGATTCCTCGCCAAAACCAAAGCCTCCTCTGTCCGAAATTTTGGAGGTGATAAGCGCCGTCGACAATGCTGACATCTCTCCCGATTTATTGCGAGAGTTGATTGAGAGGCCTTTGTTTTGGGAAACGCGAAAACGAGAGGCTATCGATTTAGAGCCAAAGCCACAAGTAGTAGAAGAAAAACAAAGTCCTAAACCAAAAGTGGTAGCCGCAGCACCAAAGCCTCCCAAAAAGATATCGCAGCACGTGAATGTAGTGGGAATTTTTGGTGGAGGTGATACAGGTGGGGCGATTCTTAATATGGATGGTAAGGAAGTTCGCCTTTTAATAGGAGAGTCTATACTCGATGGCTGGACGTTATCTGAGGTAGATGAGGAGAAGGTGGTATTCACATATGGATCCCACAAAGATGATCGTCATCTTAGACGAGCCAATCCACTCGCCTGTAAAATGGATCCCAGTATCTGTCGTAAAAAAAGTAACTTTGTAAGTGAAATAACTGTCGGTAGTTGGGCTAAATAATGAACTCAGGGAATATTTTATGAATTTTATAGGCCGTAGTTGTTGGCTGTTCTTGGTCGTTAATCTGGCGTGTAGTGGCTGTTCGAATTTACTTCAAGGTGAATCGGAGAATGTTCTCTTGGACAGGAAAGTGGGAAATAGAAATTCCGTATCGCTAGTCAAAGAGTTGGAGTCGACAAAAGATAGAAAGGATCAACCTATTATCTACATGGGTACTGACAGACAGATTAAAATGCCCGAGGTTCGAAGTCCTCTCCAATTTGTGGGAGACGATGTGTCACTTAATTTTGAAAATGCACCTCTTGCTGAGGTGATGCATGCGGTGATGTCTGATATTTTGAAGTTAGATTACGTGGTGGATGGGTCTGTTAGTGGCAACGTCACTTTGAGAACAAAGGCACCGATCTCAAGGAGTAAATTGCTGTTTGTGTTGGAATCCCTACTAAACGCCAATGGCGTTATGATGATCAAAGATGAGGACAACAGATATTTGATAACAGAGTCCGGACGAGGATCTAAGCTTTATCCATCGGTGGGCAATCCAAAGGACGCAGATGCCGGTTACAGCACCGTCATCGTCTCGTTGGAATATATTGGCGCCTCAGATATGGAAGAGATTCTTAGGCCTCTAGCTGACGAAACAGCTTTTGTACGCGTGGATAATGTTCGAAACTTATTGATGTTGGCAGGAACCCGTGCGCAGCTCTCAGGCTGGTTAGATATAGTACAAACATTCGATGTGGATCGAATGGCGGGAATGTCGGTTGGATTATTCCCCATTCGAAATAGTGGGGTAGAAGAGACGGCCGAAGCACTAAATGTTTTGTTGGGAAAGTCCTCGGGATCGGATGCAAAGTCGGGTATGACAGGTAGTCAAGAAATGGTCGAAGACCTCGCGCCGATGGTCAGAATTATACCGTTTGCTCGCCTTGCAAGTATTCTCGTGGTTACTCCCAGGGCTCACTATCTAGATACCGTACGCAAGTGGATAGAGAGACTTGATAATCCGGAGACAAGTTTTGGTGAAAAAAGGCTTTACGTCTACCCCGTTCAGAATACGACGTCGGAGCGCTTGGCAGTACTTTTGACAAAAATATATTCTCGCGGTGCTACCAGTTCCTCCAGTGGAAATGGGCGAAGAGGGAGTAGCAATGGTGGAGTTGCTCCAGGGATGAAACCCGAGAATATTGGAACAGGACAGAGTGCTGCAGCTGCAGAGGGTGTCTCGGTTGTGTCTAACAGCGCTAATTATAATTCAATTATCGACGATGTGCGTGTGGTAGCAGATGAGGAAAATAACTCGTTAATGATTTACTCCACTGGGATGCAGTTTCGAAAGATAGAGGCGGCGTTAGAAAAACTCGACGTAGCCGCCACACAGATTTTGATTGAGGCCAGTATTTTGGAAGTCACGCTCACGGATAAATTACGATACGGATTGGAATGGGCCTTCAGAAGTGGGGGGCTGGGTGGCTCTGATTATTCAGGTTTCGGTGGTTTGAGTTCTTCCGGAACTCCATCCGGTACCTACCCCGGTTTTAATTATACCGTCGCAAATTCCAGTGGAGGGATCAGTGGTGTGTTAAATATGCTGTCAAGTGAATCATTGGTTAACGTGATCTCTTCTCCCTCCGTCATGGTGCTAGACAATAGCACGGCTACTATTCAGGTGGGTGACCAAGTGCCTATCCTTACGGGGACCGCTTTTACGGATGGGGGTAATTCTATCCAGAGTATTGAGTATAGGGATACTGGTGTTCAGTTAACAGTGACCCCCTCTGTAAACGCTGGAGGTTTGGTAACGATGGAGGTTTCTCAATCGGTTACTGACGTAGGGTTAGAGGATGCTGCTACTGGGCAGCGTAGTTTCATGAACCGAGAGATTCAGAGTAAGGTCTCGGTTCGCTCTGGCGAGTCTGTGGTGTTGGGTGGACTCATTCGCGACAATGCGTCAAAAAGTGGAGAGGGTGTTCCTTGGCTTCACAAGATTCCTGTTTTGGGAGCGGCTTTTGGTAAAGGCATTAAATCTGGTATCCGCACAGAGCTCGTCGTGATTATCACCCCTAGAGCATTGTATGATGACAACCAGCTAAGAGAGGTCAGTAAAGATATGCGTGCTCGAGTTAGAGAAATGAAATTGATAGAAAAATGACTATATTGGTAATTTTCACGTTTCTATTAGATTTTAGGGTCAGTAAGGCTTTCAGGATGTATCTATCGTTATTTGACTCTGCCGGCAGTATTCAGATGAGATTTAGTGTTGAGTACCATGATACATCAAGCTACCAACATAAGATCGTTTTGCTTGTTACTACCTTTTCTTTTTTTATGGATATGGCTTTGGCAAAATTAACGACGTTTTACTCAGGAACGATGATTTATAGTTTAACACAAACCAGATCTTCAGATAAAAAGTATATATAAAACAGTAGGTTAATCAATTATTTCATGTTTAGAAAGGCTTTCTTTGTAACTTCTCTATCGCTAGCCTTGATTTTTGTGGGCTGTGCCGGGCAGCCCGTCATAACGGACGAGTTAAAGCAGCTGTTGGTAGAGCGAGTAGAGCGGAGATGGGATTTTTACTCTGCGAGGGACTATTCTGGTACCTGGGAGTTCTCCACGCCTGAGTATAAAAGGATATTTCCTCGAGAAAGTTATTACAAAAACTTTTATGGTTTACTTGAGTATGAGTTGACAGGAGTACAATTGCTTGCCTATGATGCGGATGCAGCTGTGGCTAGTGTCGCGGTGAGAGTCATGATCTCATCGAGGCCGGGTGCTCCAGCCGCTTCGCTCGCGTTAGGCAAGTCGCCGACCACGATCGATGAAAGTTGGAAACTGGTGGGCGGTAGTTGGTATTACGTCGACAGGGTGAAGTAGTTAGAGGCTTGAAGGCAAGCCGCGGCTAGTAAAGCGCTAGCAAAAAATACAATGAAGCTTTATGTGATATTTAAATTTAGGAGTCTCCTATTATGAGTAACTTTAGAAAGATTGGACTTGCCATTGGCGTTGCTGGCGCAACGGCCACCATGGTTGGTACAGTGCAAGTATACGGTGCAGCTGCATCGGGTAATAACCTCGATGTATTCGAGTCTAACGACAACACAAACGCGGCAAGTCAGGCCTCCGGCGATTGTCCGGCCCTTACCCCTGCCGGTGACCCAGGTGAACTTCAGGCAACTTGTCAGGCGCGTGGTGAAGCTGGTACGTTAAGTGCTTATAACGTTCGTGGCGATGCGGCAATTGTCCCTTACTACACAACTGTAGGAACTTTTGTAACTGGTGTGCACATTGTGAACACTACAGCAGCGACACAGGCCGTTAAAGTACGTCTCAGACGTGCCACGGATTCTGCTGATGCACTCGACTTTAACGTCGTGATGTCTCCAGCGGATGTGTGGGCAGGTGCTATTCACGCCGATGCTTCTGGCAGTGTCATTGTCAGCACTAGCGACACTTCATGTACCGTTCCTAATGCGGCTGCTGATGCCAGCGGTAATAAGACATTTACTATGCCTGATTCCACTGATGCCCGTGAGGGTTACGTAGAGATTATCGGTATGGGCGAAGCGGCACAGACTACTGCTGTTGGAAAAAATGCCAAGCACGCTAAAGGAGTTCCACTAGATTGTGCGACTGTAGAGAAGAATTTCTATCGAAACATGAATACTGATACTAGTGAGAACACTGCTGCCAACCAGCGATACTGTGGCGATAACACCTCTAAGGCAACTGGTGGTTACGGTACGTGTGACTTCGACGAAACTGCAGATGGTGTAACAGGTGGAACTTTGACCACCTGGACCGATACTCCAGATGAGGCGTTGAAAGTTTCATGGTTCGTCAGAGATACCGCAAGAGCGTTGGAATTTGGTGGTGACGCGGCTCACATTAGCAAGTTTGCTGACTCCCCAATGATGACAAACCAGGAAAAGATCATTAAGCAAGATGGTGCAATTCAGTTTGACCCTCTTAACTTTGAATTGCCGAACCTTGACGGTGGTCCTTGGGGCGCAGGAACAACAATCGCAGACGGAAGTGCTGCAGCTGATTCAGTATGTGAGACTAGAGACAATACCACTGTTACCACAAGAGGTGGTGTTGGTCTTGGCGCACTCTGTTCAGACAGCCTAATAACAGCAAGTCAGAACTTGTTCGGTAAGTTCTCTAAGCTCCGCGCTAACAACTTGTGGGGTAAAGAGGCGCTCAAGAATGAGTGGGCTGCTGTTTCCAGTACTACCCGTACAGTTACTACCGATTGGGTCGTGACTCTGCCTGGTCAGTACGTGATGCAGGATTGGCGGCCATTGCCTCCAAGTAACGCTTCTGGAACCATCGCAGCAACTAACCAGACTAAGTCCAGTGCTGACGACTTGCCTCTCACATACACCATGACTATGTATGATAGGGAAGAAACTAGCGAGACTAGTGAGGTATCTTCCTGTGCCGCTGGTGGTATTACAGTATCGCCATCTACTGATGACTGTGCCTCGGCTGCAACTCCAGCAGCTAAGTCGTTATCAAATGAAGTGAACGTGCTTTCATTTGGTGGCTCTACACACGATGCTGGTCAGGGTGCAGGATTGGGCGTGCTTAATAGTAGCGTTCTCGTTGCAAACTGGGCGTTGACTGGAGCTGAAAGTGGTTGGGCTAATATGGCCTTCACTGCGCAAACCTCTGACAGGGAGCTTTTCTTCCCTAGTCCTACTGGTCAGAACGGTGTTAGCGGTAAGGGTGCGGCCCCAACAGGGTGGCAGAACACTAAAGCGCCGGTAGTTGGCTTCGCAGTATGGGAGCGTAATATTACAGCTGATGCTGCCATGAACTTTGGACGAGCAATCGACCACTCATACGGACAATCGTCTGGTGGTTGGTAAGAAGTACAACTAACTTAAGTTAGTGTTTAAAGCCGGCGCTTAGGGCGCCGGTTTTTTTTTATCTGTAACAAAACTAGACAGGAAGTGATATGAGAGAAATTTCAATTCTTTGTTGCGTTGCTTATCTTTGGCTATTTTTAGCGCTACCAACCGTTGCATCATCGGTGGTCGAAGATGGGGATACTACTATAAGTGATATCGAACTTGAGGCTCTTCTAGATACCTTACATCCGGATATTATTGAGCAACTCAAACAAGGTGGTCCCGAGGCAACTTGGGAGTTTTTAAATGAGGTAATCAAAAATAAGCGAATCGCCGCAGAAGCTGAGACATTATCGTATGATGAAGATGGGTTCGACTATTGGAGGCTAGTGTTATCGTTACAAACAGCCCGTTTAACTTTTATGGAAAAAAAATTTCTAAATGATCTTAAGATGCCTAATTTTTCGAAATTAGCCCGCGAGAGATATGATGGAAATAAAGATAAAATCGCGAAAATTCCAGAAGGTCGTCAATCTTCGCATATTCTTCTCTCATGCAACGAAGCTTGTGATCCGATGGACAAAATTGCCGAAGGACGTAAATTGCGTGAGCGACTCGTTTCCGGTGAAAATTTTGAAGCGCTCGTAATAGAATATTCGAATGACCCTGGAAGCAGAAATAACAAAGGAAAAATAGAGGCTTGGATAGAGCGTTTAGATAACAGGTTCGTTAGAGAATATGTCAAAGGCCTATATTCTATCGAAAAGGTGGGTGATTATTCAAAAATTGTGTTGAGTAAATTCGGAGTTCACATTATTCGACTGGATAGAATTAGAGAAGGATATCGACCATTCAATGAAATGAAGAAAGGCCTCATTAAACAACTGGAACAAGAGTATAAGCAAGCGAAATTAGCTCAGTACCGAGATACATTTTCGCTAGGAGAGAATACGAAAATTTATCCAAAGGCGTTAAAGAAAGTGATAAATGCCTATTAAATCAATGGCCCTGCCTTAGGGAGCCTTAAGATGCTCTTGGTTAAATAAAGTTTGATAAAGAAAAAAAATATCGCTGTATTAGGTATGCATCGATCTGGCACATCCATGCTAGCTGATGTGCTGACTAAGCTTGGGTTCTATGCTGGCAAGGCTGAAGAACTTTTAGAACCGCAAGTAGATAATCCTAAGGGGTTCTGGGAACGTCGAGATGTTGTTCAGCTAAACGATTTAATCCTAGAGGAGGCTGGGGGAAGTTGGTTTAACCCACCTACTTCCTCTTTCGAAAGAGATTATACGTCGAGTATGATGTCTATCTTGGAGATGCTATCCTCCAGTGGGTCACGTTGGCTAATTAAAGACCCCCGATTTTTATTAACCTGGCCCCTATGGAAGGAGGTGCTCGATAGCGTTGTACCTATAATAATTTATAGATCTCCGCTAGCCGTGGCACAATCACTTAGAAATCGGCATGAGTTTCCAATTAGTTTTGGATTGGATCTCTGGGAATACTATAACCGTCAGTATCTAGCCGCGTTTCCAAACCCAGGCGACAGCTTATTCCTCTCTTATGATCATTTTATTCTCGATCCTGAACATGAGATTAAACTGTTGTATCAGGGACTAATAAAATTAGGTGTTTTAGAAAAATCTGATGCAGATTTGACCGGCGCCCTTGCCGCATTTAGTCCATCTTTGGTTACTTCTAAAATTTCTCAAGAAGAAGATATTGAGAAAATAATGACGCCTTCTCAGATCTCTGTGGAGAACTACCTTAATCTTCTTAGTGCAAGGAGTAAAATATCTAAAAGTGATCACCATGAATCACTACGAGTAGATCCCGCTTTAGGTGCACGAATACAAGATTTTTCTCAAACATTAGCGCCGCTTTCAAAAGCTCTGGAGAATCTTAATCGATTAGATGAGGTGTCAGAGGAGCGCGATCATGTTTTTTCAGAGCTAAAATCTCAGGAAAGCAGGTATGTGGCATTGGTCAATGCGCACGAGGCAGAGAAGGAGAAACATACTGATTTACTGGCACACTACAAGACGCTTGAAAATGACCAGAAAGAACTTGCGTTAGCGCACGAGGCAGAGAAAGAAAAACATACTGATTTGCTTAGCCATTATAAGGTACTTGAAAGTGATCACATGGATCTCGGACGAGCGTACCAGCTGGACAAAAAAAATAATGAGGAGCTAGAGGCCAAATATTCATCTCTAAATATTGAGCATCAAAGCTTATCTGAGGCCCATCATCTAGAGGTAAGGACAAGAAAAAATCTAGAAGTGAAAGTTCGAGATCTAGAAGCGAAAGTTCGAGATCTAGACGATAAGGCTAACTATCTTTTTCATGAATTGACCGATGTTTATCGTAACTTATTACTGTATGAGACATCTTTCCAAGCAAAACTCAGTCGTATTATGAGTCGCTTATATAGGTTTATTAGTTTTCAAAGAGATCGCACTACGCCGTATCTTGAGCTGATTATGCGAGCTAGCCAACACTTTACTCAGTTTGATTTTGAACCCCCTCAGGCGCCTGTCAGACGACTGGCGTCAATACTTCGAATTTGTCGTTATATTATACTTCACCCGGCCAGTTCTATTCGAAGTCTCAGTTGGAACAGGTTAGGGAAGTTATTTAAAATATGTTTTCGAATGAGTGCTCAAAATCTAGCGACCTGGACCCACTCGCGATTTCCAGAGGACGAGCAAGACCAGTCTATTAATGTGAAGAGCATAGCTGCTACGGAGATTGAAAATTATCGGATGCAGTTTGATGTTCACATGGAACCTGAAGTTACCATCATAGTGCCGGTTTACAATGAATACAGTACTACCTTGACATGTCTTCGGTCGATTTATGAGAATACAAAAGAAATTTCATATCAAATCGTTGTAGGCGATGATCATTCAACTGACTTAACCAAAAATATTGAAGAGCGAATAGAAGGGATAAAAGTAGTCCATCAAAAAAGTAATATAGGTTTTTTACGAAATTGTAATATCGCAGTCAGAGAGGTAAAGAGCCGCTTTCTGGTATTACTCAATAATGATACGTCTGTAGAAGCTGGTTGGTTGGCTGAATTGCTTGAGACCTTGAAAAAGGACCCATCAGTGGGAATGGTGGGTCCAAAGCTTGTCTTTCCAAATGGTAGATTGCAGGAGGCAGGTGGTATTATTTGGAAAGATGGATCTGGATGGAATTATGGCAGGGACGAGTCGCCACACGCACCGCAATTCAATTACTGCAAAGAGGTAGACTATATATCTGGCGCTTGTTTATTGCTCAGAAAAGCATTGTGGGATAGCGTAGGTGGTTTTGATGAACGATTTTCTCCAGCGTATTACGAGGATACAGATCTTGCATTTACAATTCGAGAGGCAGGATACAAAGTAGTCTATCAACCAAAGGCCAGAGTAATTCACTACGAGGGCGTCACAAATGGTAAAGATTTAAGTACTGGAGTTAAAAAATATCAGTCAAGAAATAAGGAAATCTTCAGAAAAAAATGGGCAGCCTTGCTTGAAGAAAATCACTATGAAAATGGTACGAATATCAGCTACGCCAGAGAGCGGAGTGGTAACAAAAGAACTATTCTAGTAATAGATCATTATGTCCCCCATTTTGATAAAGATGCAGGAGGGAAATCTACTTATCAATATATTTTGTTATTAATAGAGCTTGGATACAGGGTCATATTCTTGGGAGCAAACTACTTTCCTCATCAACCCTACACAGATATCCTTCAGCGCCAAGGAGTAGAAGTGATTTTCGGTGAGGATATTGCCCGAGATATTAAAGCTTGGTTTAAGGCCAATGCCATATATATCGATGTTATTTATATTCAGCGACCACATGTCGCAGAACAGTTTTTGGATATTATTGAAAAATTAGATCCGAAACCTCTCATAGTCTATTTTGGTCACGATCTTCACTATCTTAGAAAAAAAAGGGAAGCTCAGGTTAAAAAATCCCAGAAACTAGAAGATGAGGCAAATTCTTGGGAAAAGCGTGAGCAGGAAATTTTTGAACGTACTGATATTACCTACTATCCGTCTAACGTAGAAGTTGAGGAGGTGCGATCTAAAAATCCATTAGTAAGAGCCCGAGCTATACCACTTTACGCGCTATCTTTAGAAAAGATGCCTACTTATGATTTTGGTTCAAGATCGGGTTTGTTATTTGTAGGAGGATTTAATCATCCACCTAACGTTGATGCTATGACCTGGTTTGTTCGCGATATCCTACCGCACGTAGTAGAACAGATTCCTGACGTGATCCTTTATATTGTTGGTTCAAATATTCCTGAAACTATTGAAGTATTGGACGGGCCCAATGTGGAAGTCCTGGGATTTTTATCTGATGAGGAATTAACGACGAGATATTCCTTGATTAAAGTGGCCGTTGTCCCTCTAAGATTTGGGGCTGGGGTTAAAGGGAAAGTGATAGAGTCCGTGCAACAGAACGTTCCCATAGTATCTACTTCCATTGGTGTGGAGGGTATTCCGGGATCGGATCGAGTAATGGAGGTCTCAGATAATGCTTTCGAGTTTGCAAGCAAAATAATTGAACTGCACTCAAATCCCTTAAAGGTAAAAGAATTAACAGATAATTATTCTGGGTGGCTGAAGTCTCATTTTGGTAAGGAAGTAGCAAGAAAAATTATATTAGAAGATTTCGGAAGTCCAGAAAAAAGTGATACATCTCTCTCCTAATTATTATTCATCCGGAAAAATAACTTTAGGGATAGATGAGTCATGTAATGGATTATGCAAAGATTTTTATTAAAAATAGAGGAGTCTTTGTAATTGCGCGGCCAATAACTTTTAAGCTAACTGAGGTACTATCAGATAACAATAAGAGAGGTATTAGCTGAGAATGGTATCGACGCTCTCTAGCTATAATTTTAAGTGTCAAATTAGGAGGCATAATAGATGTTGATCTCTGTTCATATGCCAAAGGCCGCTGGCACTACATGTCTGCATCTATTTGAAAAAATGTATGGTGCAAAGTTAGTAAGAGACTACGAGGATAAAATCCTCCACGAATCAAAATATTTAAAAAGGAAAGATGCAATCTTTTCTATGTCCAAAAATGCGCTGAATCTCTCTGTTTATAAAAATATTGAGTGTATACATGGCCATTTCATGCCGTTGAAATATAGATTTATTTACTCTGAAGATACATTTTTCCTCACCTGGTTTCGTCATCCTGTGGAACGCTTGCTTTCACACTATCACTATTGGACCCGCGAGACGTCATTTTCTAAGAAGGAAACTCTGAGAGAACGGTTCATCCGAGAGAAGTGGAGTTTGAGACGTTTTTGTCTTGGCGAAGAGGTACGTAATATATATTCAAAGTTTTTATGGGGTTTCCCCTTAAAGCGCTTCAATTTTATTGGAATAACTGAATTTTTCGAAGAAGATATGAACTTCTTGTCACGAGAAATGTTCGGTTCTAATCAAAAATTTGTCTCAGCTAATATAAATCCGGATCAACGTGAAAACAGTTACTCGATAGATGATAGGTTAAAAAAAGAAATAGAGATGTTTCATCGTAAGGATATGGTGCTTTACGAGCATGCTTTGGCACTTAGATTAAAACGGTTATAGCTATTCACTTGGAAGATTTTAATCTAACGAAAAAGTATACATTATGCTGTCTGTATCCGATCTTGCCATGTGATACTGTTTGACGTGCAGACGTTTACCATTATGTTCAGGTGGGAGGTTTCGGCAGATCTTGAGTAAATCCTTTTACACAAGCGTATTGAATATCAGAACGCTAATTTGTGTCGGCACAGGATTTGCGTCGGGTCTGCCTCTCTATATTCTTATACAGCTTATACCAGCTTGGTTGCGTGATAGCGGAGTTTCTCTGTCTGATATAGGACTATTCGCGCTTATTCAGATGCCCTATACGTGGAAATTTCTTTGGGCACCTTTAATAGATAGATTTGCATTTCCTATGGGACTCAGGCGAGGCTGGATGTTTATTTTTCAGTTGTCTCTGTTATTTTCCGTTGCTTTGCTAGGATGGTTTAATCCAGTGCTCCAGACATCCTCGATTGCTATATTAGCGCTGCTAGTTGCCTTTTTTAGTGCGAGTCAAGATATTGTGCTAGATGCGTATAGACGTGAAATTCTTCCTGACGAGGAGTTGGGATTGGGAAATTCCGTTCATGTACAAGCTTACCGGTTGTCGAGTTTAATTCCGGGATCCCTATCACTAATTCTAGCTGACAGGATGAGTTGGGAATCAGTATTTCTAGTCACGAGCGGCTTTATGCTGTTTGGTATTATCATGACACTTTTGATTTTTGAGCCGGTACGTGGTGAAAAAATTAAACACTCTGGAATCAGAGATATGATTCTAGCCCCCCTGGAGGAGTTGCTCTTAAGGAAGGGGATCGGGGGATTATTTTTGGTAGTCGTATTTATCGTACTGTATAAGCTTGGAGATAATATGGCCACAGCACTATCCACACCCTTTTATATTGATCTTGGATTTACAAAAACAGAGATCGGTTTGGTAGCAAAAAATGCCGCTCTTTGGCCAGCAATATTTGGAGGACTTTTTGGTGGACTTCTGATGATTAAGTTAGGTATTAATAGAGCTTTATGGATTTTTGGAGTAGTTCAACTTGTTAGTATTTTGGGCTTCGCAGCCTTGGCATATTACACGCCGAGCTTATGGTTACTTGCGATAGTAGTTGGTTTTGAGTATCTGGGTGTTGGCTTGGGCACAGCGGCTTTTACAGCATTTATTGCTCGTGAGACTAGCAGAGCCTTTGCGGCGACTCAGTTTGCTCTTTTCACTGCCATGGCCTCTGTTCCTCGAACAGTTGCTAGCGCCAGTACTGGCTTCATTGTAGATACAATTGGTTGGTATCAGTTTTTTCTTTTATGTACTTTGTTTGCCACTCCTGGGATGTTACTTCTGATCTGGGTAGCCCCTTGGAATGATAAGCAGTCCTAACTGGCGGTGAGAAATAAAATACCTTTAAGCAATTGTCCGAAATCACTTACCCGGTAATTAAATAGAAGATTTTTTTCTGAAGCCCGTCTTGTAAACTCACACTGTACCCCCAATACTAATTTATGTGAAATATTTGATTTTGATCTATCCATGGATTGAATTGGTGTCTTTGATCCAATTGGGAATTGAGACAAGTGCATTCTTTGCGCTGGTATACGTTGTGACTATGATTCTAGCCGGATTAGCACTTATCCGCCGTCAGGGAATAGCGTTGCTTTCTGAGTTGAACCAGAGAGAGATAGATAGAGGTATCCGCTCAATTTTTCTGGCAGATGATTTGCGAATAGTAATCGCTGGGTTGCTTTTCCTAATTCCAGGTTTATTTTCTGATTTAATTGCCTTAATTCTTCTTATTGGACCGATTCGTCGCCATTTTATTCCGAAAGTTCATAATCAGTCTAGCCAGACGGGGTTTAACGATAATAGGGAAACTGGATTTACCATAGATGGCTCTTTTACTCGAGTTGATGATCGCCCTCCAAAAGACAAATAAATATCCATTGCGGGACATTAATATTACGGCATTTTTTTTCTATTCTAGTCTTGACTCTTGCTGACTTGCCACTAGAATTAGCACTCCTTTTGGGAGAGTGCTAATTTCAACGTTGAAAATGTTGATTGGAGCCCTAACTTAGTGGAATCGCCCTTGAGGCGTCCATAAACATCAATGATATTGGAGAGATAGGCAAATGAAAATCCGTCCGCTGTACGACCGGGTGGTCGTTCGTCGAAAAGAAGAAGAAGAAACTTCTGCCGGTGGTATTGTTCTTCCTGGTTCAGCAAAAGAAAAACCGAATCAAGGGGAGGTAATCTCTGTCGGTGAAGGTAAGGTACTTGATACTGGAGAAGTTCGACCGTTAGCAGTAAAAGTCGGTGATACGGTGGTTTTTGGCCAGTATGCCGGTAGCAATACAATAGAGATAGATGGCGAAGAACTCATTATTATGGGTGAGAGTGAAATATTCGCGGTCGTCGAGTAAATACTTTTAATATAAATTCTTACAATGGTAACGAAATAGGAACCAATCATGGCAGCTAAAGACGTTTTATTTGGAGATGATGCCCGTCAGCGAATGTTGGCCGGCGTGAATGTCCTTGCAGATGCAGTCAAGGCGACTCTTGGTCCAAAGGGTCGTAATTCAGTTTTGGATAAGTCCTTCGGTGCGCCCACAGTAACCAAGGACGGTGTATCGGTAGCGAAGGAGATAGAACTTAAAAATAAGTTCGAAAATATGGGTGCTCAGATGTTGAAGGAGGTGGCTTCCCAAGCATCAGATGCGGCAGGTGATGGAACAACAACGGCGACCGTCTTGGCGCAATCAATAGTCAACGAAGGGTTAAAATTAGTCGCGGCCGGTATGAATCCTATGGATTTGAAGCGAGGAATTGATAAGGCAGTAGCGGCAGCGGTAGCTAAAGTATCCGAGGCAGCCACACCTTGCGAAGATACCAAGGCTATATCCCAGGTTGGTACAATTTCTGCCAATAGTGATCAGTCCGTTGGAGATATTATAGCGGAAGCTATGGATAAAGTTGGTAAAGAGGGAGTGATCACCGTAGAGGAAGGATCGGGCTTAGATAACGAGCTAGACGTCGTTGAAGGTATGCAGTTCGATAGAGGCTATCTTTCACCTTATTTTATTACTAATCAGGAAAATATGTCTGCAGAAGTGGAGTCGCCCTATATACTATTAGTAGATAAGAAAATTTCTAATATTCGAGATCTATTACCTCTTCTGGAAGCTGTCGCAAAAGCATCACGCCCGTTGGTTATCGTAGCGGAAGATGTCGAGGGAGAGGCTTTGGCTACACTTGTTGTGAATAATATGCGTGGAATAGTCAAGGTGGCAGCATGTAAGGCGCCGGGATTTGGCGATCGCAGAAAAGCAATGCTTCAGGATATAGCGATTCTTACGGGTGGTACTGTGATATCAGAGGAAGTTGGACTCGACCTGGAGTCAGCTTCACTTGAGCACCTTGGTAGTGCTAAGCGCGTGACCATGGACAAAGACAACAGCACCATCATTGACGGGGCGGGCGACGCGGAAGCGATCAAAGGTCGAGTCAATGAAATCCGTGTACAAATAGATAACACCTCGTCCGATTATGATCGAGAAAAACTTCAAGAGCGAGTCGCAAAGCTTGCGGGCGGAGTAGCGGTGATCAAAGTCGGTGCGGCTACTGAAATTGAAATGAAAGAAAAAAAGGCTAGGGTTGAGGATGCTTTGCATTCCACCAGAGCAGCGGTAGAAGAAGGTGTTGTGGCTGGAGGTGGTGTAGCCCTCGTGCGCGCCGTTGCTGCCATCCATGACTTGACGGGAGATAATGAAGACCAAAACCAAGGTATTGTAGCGGCCTTAAAAGCTATGGAGTTTCCCCTCAGACAGATAGTTGCTAACGCAGGAGATGAGGCGTCTGTGGTTTTGGAAAAAGTCAGAAACGGAGAAGGTAACTTTGGTTATAATGCCGCTTCAGGAGATTATGGAGACATGATTGAGATGGGTATTCTCGATCCTGCTAAGGTCACACGAACCGCGTTGGAAGCAGCTGGTTCCGTGGCGGGACTGATGATCACGACCGAGGTTATGGTTGCGGATGCTCCAGAAGATAAAGCCGCTGCCGCACCAGCTATGCCAGATATGGGTGGTATGGGTGGTATGGGTGGTATGGGTGGTATGATGTAGCCTAAACTGAGCTAGATAGCACATGGAGTTAATGTGTGTCTTAAAAGCCCAAGAAAACTGATTTTCTGGGCTTTTTTTATTTCCGTGTTATTTCGATCCTATAGAATTAAAGAATCTAGAAATGGGGTTTAGGGTACCTGATCAACACCGATAAGGTGTACAATTAAGTTTGGCAGTCAGATAGATGGGAGTTCGCAATGATTCTAGAGTTTATTTTTAGATGGTCGCATGTCTTATTTGGTATGGTTTGGATTGGAATGCTATATTATTTCAATTTTGTTCAAACAGAATATTTTAAAGAAGCTGAAGCTTCGGCGAAAGCTGATGCAATGGAGAAACTGGCCCCAAGAGCGCTATGGTGGTTTAGATGGGGAGCGATGCTAACGTTTATCACCGGGCTTTATCTCTTGCATAAGGTAGGAGCTTTTAATGGGTTAGTGACGTTTGGAATTATTTGGTTGGGCGCACTCGCAGGAATCATTATGTTCCTGAATGTATGGTTGATAATATGGCCTAATCAACAGATTGTACTGGGACTAAAAGACGGAGATGGTCCCAAGGCAGCCGCTAAAGCTGGTTTGGCGTCTCGAACAAATACTTTGCTCTCAGGACCTATGCTATTTGGTATGCTTGGTAGCAAGCATTTGGGAGTGGATTATGCAAGTGAAACGGCCGTCTTTATTTGCTTGGGCATCATTATTTTATTAGAAATTAATGCTTTATTTGGCAAAATGGGTCCCATAACTACCGTGAAAGGTGTTATTCATAGTAGCGTCCTTTTGACAGCTGGGCTTTGGGCTATACTCGGACTTGTTTAAGATGACCACCTTGATATCTTCTAGCATGGCTTGATTAGTCTCGAGTTCGGATATTGATGGAATTTAATAAGTGCCTATCGCCTGGGAGGAGAGAAGAGATCTCGCGCTGACAAATGAATGACGATGATTTGACGGCTATTCCCAGCATCTCTGCTACACGTGATGGAGATATTGGAGTAATATCGCGTGATCTTCCCAAGCGATATCAGGAGACTACATCGATTGGCGTATTTCCCAGACTACTTCTTACAATTAGTTTTGTGTTCGCGACGGTAGCGCTTGCATGGGTTTGGCAGCTTCAGCAAGAGCTTAATACAGCAAGAGACATGTTGGAGCGCTATTCAGTCAGGACAGGTGATCTCGAGAACCTGTTGTCGGATACTGATGAGACGGTCAATGAGTCAGCTACGGCGATGAGAGTACAGCTGAAACGATTGGATACGGAGAATCGAAAGCTATGGGACGCTAGAAAAGCAAGTAACAAAAAGATTGCTAAGTTAGAAGAAACTTCGAGCTCGATAGGTGAAAATCTCATTAGCCTAAACCAATCGGCTAGCGAAAGTAAAAAGCAGCTACCAATTTTACAAGAGGAAGTGTCTAGATTCACAATCCTTGCCAAGGATCTGACTAGTTTGACTACCTCAGCAAAAAGAAATCAAGTCGAAGTAGAGCGAGTCGCCGATGGAATTAATCGAATTGATTTGGATCACGCAAAACTTGAAAGACGTGTCGGCGAAAATGAAGGTTGGATTGAATCGATTAATGGTTTTCGTCGTACAACTAATGGAAGAATAACCCAACTTGAAAACTCTATCCGCTCCGCACAGGAATCTGACTTTCGATCGAATTCTGACTGATGTTCACTAGGCAGGGCTTCCTGTATAAATGAGCCTGCCTAAATACTTTTATTGGCACGATTACGAAACTTTTGGTGTAAATCCGATTTATGATCGTCCAGCTCAATTCGCTGGATTAAGGACTGATGGTAATCTTAATATTATTGGTGAGCCTCTAGTTCTATATTCGCGACCTGCGAACGATTTTTTGCCGCATCCCGACGCTTGTTTGGTAACTGGACTAACTCCCCAAAAAATTATCAGTAGGGGAATACCCGAATGTGAATTTATAGCGCGAATTAATGAAGAGTTCTCTGTTCCAGGTACCTGCAGCGTAGGTTTTAACTCAATACGCTTCGATGATGAAGTAACGAGGTTCACGTTGTATAGGAATTTTTTTGATTCTTATGAGAGAGAATGGAAAAATGGAAATTCTCGATGGGATATAATCGGTGTGCTTCGTGCGGCAGAAGCGCTAAGACCTCAGGGTATTGAATGGCCAAAAAATGACGATGGAAATCCGAGTTTTCGGCTGGAAGATTTAACAAAAGCAAATGGAATTGAGCATTCTGGAGCGCATGATGCGCTAGCAGATGTCACCGCCACAATTTCGTTGGCGAGACTACTTCTTGAAAAGCAGCCCAGGTTATTCAATTACGCACTATCGCTAAGGTCTAAGAAACACGTAGTTAAGTTAATTGAATTAGATAATCCCAGTCCACTATTATTTATATCTACAATCTTTGGAACTCAAAGAAAAAATGCGGGACTTGTTCTACCGTTGTGGATCGATCAGACAAAACCAAATGAAGTTCTCTGTTTTGATCTTAGTGCAGACCCAACAGATTTTATTAATTTAAAATTGGATACTTTCGTAGATAAACTTTGTAGTGAAAATAAGGATAGAGATGGTGGAGCCAGATCCATAGGCATAATAAAGATTTATTTAAATCGCAGTCCCATACTCGTATCACCTAAAATTCTTGATTCCGAACTAACAGAAAGATTAGGAATTGATTATACAAAGAGTGCTAATAATGCATTAACGTTGAAGTCGTCACGTTCCCGTAATCAAAAGCAATTTGAGAATAAGTGTCGAGCGTTGTATTCAGAGCAAAAGTTCAAACCGATCTCAGACACAGACGGGATGCTTTATTCCGGTGGTTTCTTTTCTGACTCCGATAAGAGAATGATGTCGAAAGTTCGAACAACGCCACCTTACGATTTAATAACAACGAAATTTACCTTTGAAGATGCTCGTTTGTCCGAGATGTTTAAAAGATATCAGGCCAGAAACTATCCAGAAACACTCTCTGACATTGCTTCTCGTGAATGGGAAGATTTTCGGAGAAAACGTATTTTGAATCCAGAGCCAGAAACAAATATTTCTTTATATGAGTTTCGGAAATTAATAGATATAAAAAAAGCAAGTTTGAACAATTCTAGTGAGCAGATCGATATTTTAGAGGATCTCGTAGCCTATGCAGAGGAACTGTTAAATTGAGTTTGTTAGGGTGGTTAAAGGCGTAAGCACTCGTATAATATGCGAAGGAAATTGTCGCGAAATTTGGATAGATTTGGAGGATTCTGGTAGTGAATTTTTCTGGTAGCCATATTTTATCTATAGATCAGTTTGATCGGGGTGATGTAGAAACCATTTTCAATGTAGCTGATAAAATGGCCCCATTTGCGAAACGGGATAGTATAACTAAGGTTCTAGATGGCGCTATTCTAGGATCAATGTTTTTTGAAGCAAGTACGCGCACAAGAATAAGCTTCGGAAGTGCTTTTAATTTACTTGGTGGCAGTGTCAGAGAGACTACAGGATTCGAGCACTCGGCTATTGCTAAAGGAGAGTCTTTATATGACACCGCTAGAGTACTCAGCGGTTATTCAGACGTGATAGTTATGCGTCATCCAGAGAATGGGTCGGTGCTGGAGTTTTCTAAAGCTAGCAGAGTGCCAGTCTTAAATGGCGGTGATGGCACTAATGAGCATCCAAGCCAAGCGTTATTGGATCTTTATACCATAAAAAATGAATTGGCCTTCCGAGGACGTAATATTGATCGGCTCAGAATTGCGATGGTTGGAGATCTTAAGTTTGGAAGAACAGTACATTCTCTATGTAAACTCTTAGCACTATTTAAAGATATTCGAGTGGTGCTTGTCTCTCCAGAAGAATTAAAAATGCCTCGTGAACTTGTAGAATATTTGAAAGAGCAAGGGCAAGAAGTGATAGAGTCCGATGCATTGGAGGAGAGCATATCCAATGTTGATATAGTCTATAGCACTCGAATTCAAGAGGAACGATTTAAATCTCAAGAAGAGGCTGATATATACAGGGGACGCTTTCGGCTAAATCAGACGATTTATACGGCTAACTGTGAACCCAATACTGTGATAATGCATCCACTACCACGAGATTCTCGAGAACATGCTCGAGAATTGGACGACGATCTTAATGATAATCCTAATCTTGCCATTTTTCGTCAAACTGATAATGGTGTTCTAGTTCGAATGGCATTATTTGCACTAGTATTAGATGTAGAGCATGAAATTAATTCGAGCGCTCGTGATACCATTTGGTATACGGCTGGTAGGTCTTTGTGAATAGTAGGGATTGCGAGTACTTTCATTATAGCATAAGACTTTGAATATTTGATTAGAGTTAAAAATCTATAGAGCTATAAGTGTCAACTGAATTTTGACAAATCTATTACCGAAAGAGTCTGGTCACGGAGTTTTCTCCGACAACTAAAACACTTCGATGGTTCAAAGTGGAGTGAATCTGAATGATTGAGAATAGTTCTTCGGTTGGAAAAAGACTACAACTGCTCAGATCTAGTTTAACAGTCAGCGCTATGACAATGTTATCCCGAGTTTTAGGACTTTTTCGCGACATAATATTTGCAAGTTATTTTGGTGCTAACTCTAACGCAGATGCATTTTTTGTGGCTTTTAAAATACCAAATTTTCTTCGACGATTATTCGGTGAAGGTGCGTTTACTCAGGCTTTTGTTCCTGTGCTCTTGGAATATCGTGAGCATATGAATTTTTCGGAACTAAAAGCTTTTATAGATCGCGTATGCGGAGTATTAGCATCTGTGCTCCTATTTGTCACTTCTGTCGCTGTATTAGCAGCTCCTTTAATTGCAGGAATCTTTGCTCCTGGATTTATCAATTATCCCGAAAAATTTGAACTTACTGTGGAACTCGTCCGTATTACCTTTCCTTATTTGTTCTTAATCTCTATGACTGGATTTTTCGGAGCGATCCTTAATAGCTATGAGCGTTTTGCAATACCAGCTTTTACGCCCGTACTTCTCAATGTCTCTCTCATTGTAGCAGCGATTTATTTCTCGCCTAAGATTCCTACACCCGTTATGGCATTAGCTTGGGGAGTATTTATAGCGGGACTGCTTCAGCTACTTTTTCAACTGCCCCAACTTTATAAGTTAAATTTACTACCTCAGCCAACTTGGGACATTCTTCATCCCGGAGTTAGAAAGATACTAAAACTGATGTTACCTTTTTTATTTGGGGTTTCCGTTAGTCAAGTAAATCTTTTACTCGATACTGTGATTGCCTCGTTTTTAGTGGAAGGTAGTGTCTCATGGTTATATTATTCGGATCGCTTAGTTGAATTGCCATTGGGCGTATTTGGAGTGGCAATTGCGACCGTGATTCTCCCGACTTTATCGCTCCATCAAACTTCACAGCAAAAAGAGTTGTTTCAGACAACTCTGGATTGGGCGATCCGTCTAATTTTATTTATTTCGATACCGGCATCGATCGCTCTCATATTATTGGCAGAACCAATACTTATCACGCTCTTTCAATATGGTGCTATGGGTTCTCAAGATATTACAATGGCAACTCTCAGTCTGAGAGCCTATAGTATTGGACTTGTGGCTTTCATGTTGATAAAAGTTTTAGTTACCGGATATTTTTCTCGTCAAGATGCTTCGACGCCCGTCCGAATTGGTATCATAGCTATGCTTGCCAATATGATAATGAATCTCATCTTAGTTTTGGGCTTCTTAAAGCTTTTGAATGCAGGTCATGTGGGCTTAGCCTTAGCAACCAGTATGGCAGCGATTCTAAATGCGATACTCCTCTTTAAAGGTCTTATCGATAGAGAGATATTTATCATTAAGTCGGGTTGGTTAGCTTTTCTAGCTAGGATATTTCTGTCTACGTGTGGAATGTTTTTCATTATAACTCAATTGCAAGCAGAGACGGATGAATGGTTGAAATGGGGATGGGACCAACGTGCTTGTCAACTAGGTTATATTTGTTTAGCTGGTCTTTCTTCATATTTAGTCTTAAGTTTTATTCTTGGAACAAGATCCAGTCAATTTACTAATCCATTGAAAGCAAGCTAATACAAATTATGAGAGTTGGGATGAAGCAATAGATTTAGATATAATTCAGTTTTTCTGGCGATTTTTACATGGAACTTTTTCGCGACGTACGCGGTAATATTCTCAATCATGAAGGTTGTGTTGCAACAATCGGGACTTTTGATGGAATTCATCTAGGTCATCAAGCTGTTTTGCGTCAGGTGTTGAATAAATCTCTCGAGTTACAAGTGCCCTCGATAGTAATAGTTTTTGAACCTCTTCCCGCAGAATACCTATCTCCAACACATGCACCAGCTAGATTAATGAGCTTTCGAGAGAAATTTTGCTTTATCGATAGCCAGGGGATTGATCGTTTACTGCGTCTAAACTTCAACGAGAAGCTTAAAAATATGAGTGCAAAGCAATTTATTGATGAGATTTTTGTCAATGGTCTGGGTGTCAAATATCTCGTATTCGGTGATGATTTTCGTTTTGGCAACAACAGAGAAGGGGACATTAAATTCACTCAAAACTTGGGCAAACTTAATAATTTTGATGTCGTCCCGACGCCGAGTATATTATTTAGGGGCGAACGGATAAGTAGTACAAAAATCCGACAAGCTCTAGCAGTGAGTGATTTTGGTCTCGTAAAATCTCTTCTGGGAAGAGCGTATTCAATCTCTGGAAGAGTCGTTTATGGTAGACAAATAGGGCGTACCCTTGGAGCACCCACTGCAAATGTGAACCTTCGTCGCTTGAGTTCACCACTGTGCGGAGTCTATGCCGTCAAAGTGGATGGCCCGACTATGAGCAATGTATTGGGTGTAGCTAATATTGGTGTTCGTCCCACGGTAAATGATAGTATGCAAGCCAATCTAGAAGTTCATCTGTTTGACTTTGATGCGCAAATTTATGGTCACCGTATTGAAGTTACGTTTCTTAGTAAGATAAGAGAAGAGAAGAAATTTTCATCATTAGATGAATTAAAAGTTAATATAGCGAACGATCTGCGAGTTGCTCGCGAGTGGTTTGAGTCAAATCCTTTATTAAGTTAGAAGAGGAATCGATGGAAGACTATAAGTCAACCTTAAACCTACCTGCCACAGATTTTCCAATGAAAGCAAATTTGGCTAATAAGGAGCCGATGCGACAGAAGAAATGGCGGGAGACAAGGCTTTACGAGGAAATCAGGCACCAGAGAAAAGATTGTCCGTTATTTGTGCTACATGACGGTCCACCTTACGCCAACGGGGATCTTCATATTGGGCATGCGGTAAATAAAATTTTAAAAGACATCATTATAAAATCAAAAACGTTAAGTGGATTTGATGCGCCTTACGTTCCTGGATGGGACTGTCATGGATTACCCATTGAATTAAATGTTGAAAAAAAGATTGGGAAAGCGGGCACAAAAGTTACCGCTACTGAATTTAGAGAAAAATGTCGTAAATATGCGGATTCACAAGTAGAAGCGCAACGTAGCGACTTTATCCGCATGGGGATTTTAGGCGAATGGGAGAAACCCTATCTGACTATGGATTATCAGTTCGAAGCAGATACAGTCAGAGCATTAGGGAGAATTGTCAACCGTGGTCATTTGTATAAAGGCTTTAAGCCGGTACATTGGTGTACAGATTGCGCTTCAGCATTGGCAGAAGCAGAGGTAGAGTACAAAGAGAAAGAGTCGACTGCGATAGATGTCGCTTTTATGGTTTCAGATTCTTCAAAAATTAATGGAATCTTTGGTACAGAGTCTAGATTAGCGACGGCGATCCCCATTTGGACAACTACACCCTGGACTCTACCAGCAAATATGGCGGTAGCAGTTAGGGCAGACTTAGAATATCAACTGATTTCTGGAGACAATTTCTCGCTCATTATTGCATCCGATCTCGTTGCCCACTGCGCACTTAGATATGGTATCAATTCTGTGGAAATTTTAGGGCGATGTTCGGGTCGTGACCTAGAAGGTTTAAGCCTTAAAAATCCATTAGTACATAGATTGGTCCCGGTTGTATTAGGAGATCACGTTACTACAGAAATAGGAACCGGATGTGTGCATACGGCTCCGGCACATGGCGTTGACGATTTTAATGTCGGTAAAAAGTATGGACTCGATATTTATAACCCTGTATTGGCGAATGGCGTTTTTAAAGAAGGGACCGAACATGTCGCCGGTCAGCACGTTATGAAGGCGCACAAGGATATAATATCTATATTAGATGGACGTCAGGTTCTTTTAAATCAAGAATCCTATATCCATTCTTATCCTCATTGCTGGCGCCACAAAACGCCCATTATATTTAATGCTGCGCCACAGTGGTTTATTGGGATGAATAAATCAAATTTGCTTCCTTCAGCGATTAAAGCGGTTGATGAGGTTGATTGGATACCTGACTGGGGGAAGGCAAGAATTGATAGTATGCTGCAAAGTCGGCCTGATTGGTGTATTTCTCGTCAACGAACTTGGGGAGTACCTATTACCTTGTTTGTGCATAAAGAATCTGGTGAGATACATCCTAACTCAGAGAAATTTTTCAAGAAAATTGCGGACAAGATAGAAAAAGAAGGTATTGAGGCATGGTTTAGTCTAGATCCCGCAGAGTTACTAGGCGATGATGCTTTGAAGTACGAGAAAGTTGAAGATACGCTCGATGTTTGGTTTGATTCAGGAGTCACTCATGCTTGCGTGCTTCGTAAGAGGCCGCGACATAGAGTGCCGGCCGATTTATATCTTGAAGGATCAGATCAACATCGAGGTTGGTTCCAATCATCTTTGTTGACTGGAATAGCTGGTTTTGGCGAGATACCATATAAAACAGTGCTCACACACGGATTTACCGTAGATGGTGATGGCCGAAAAATGTCTAAATCATTGGGCAACGTGCTTTTAGCGAAGAAAGCTATAAATGACTATGGTGCTGATATAATAAGGTTATGGGTTGCCGCGACTGACTACAGAGGTGAACTTTCTGTATCTGATGAGATTCTCAAACGTACTTCCGATGCCTATCGCCGAATTAGAAATACAGCACGTTTTCTTCTAGCCAACTTAAATGGATTTGAAGTATCGAGAGATCTGGTCGCATCGAAAGATTTATTAGCGCTCGATAGATGGATTATTCATCAGGCTCAGATTTTACAGGAAGAAATTATACAAGCTTATGCTAGCTACCAGTTTCATCACATATATCACCGACTTCATAACTTTTGTTCGTTAGAGCTTGGAGGTTTTTATCTTGATATTATTAAAGATCGACAGTATACGACCGCCGTTGACTCTAAGGCACGAAGATCTACGCAAACAGTAATGTATCACATTGTTCATGCATTCAGTCGTTGGATCGCTCCCATCCTGAGTCATACCGCTGACGAGATCTGGGAACACATACCGGGCGAAAAAGAGAGTTCAGTTTTTGTAGCAAAATGGTATACGGGCTTAGATTTAGAAGAGCTAGATGATGCTAAGTCTGCAATGAATCAAGATTTTTGGAGGGAAATTATAGAAGTTAGAACTGAGGTATATCGCGAAATAGAGAATCAGAGAAATTCTGGAAAGCTTCGCAGTTCTTTAGATGCAGAAGTAACACTTTTTGCGTCGTCTCGGTTGCTTAAACTTCTTGCCGAGCTCGGTGATGAACTCAGATTTATTCTCATAACTTCGGATGTTGTTGTCGTTCCGATATCCGAAGCTGATAATGAGGCGATGGAGACAGAGCTTGATGAGCTTAAATTGCATATATGCCCGTCTTCGTACCCTAAATGTATCCGATGTTGGCATAAGCGATCAGATGTTGGTAATAATTTAGAACATCCCGAGCTTTGCAGTCGTTGTACATTGAATATCTTTGGCGATGGAGAGCGGCGACTTTATGC
This sequence comes from uncultured Gammaproteobacteria bacterium, assembly GCA_902519405.1. GTDB lineage: Bacteria > Pseudomonadota > Gammaproteobacteria > Pseudomonadales > Halieaceae > CABYJX01. The sequence continues at coordinate 33,061 of CABYJX010000003.1, read as the reverse complement.
TTGATAGACGCTGGTTAGGTTATGTCTATTGCTTATCAGCAGTCATAATTGGTCTTGATCAGATTAGCAAAAAGCTGGCTCAAAGTATGCTGAATTATGCAGAGCCGTTAGAGTTGCTTTCTTGGTTGGATTTCACACTCCATTATAATCGTGGTGCAGCTTTCAGTATATTGAGTGATGCAGGTGGTTGGCAGCGTTGGGTGCTAAGTACGGTAGCGTTAGTGGTGAGTGGAATCCTGATAAGATGGTTGTATGCTATTCGTAGTAACAGAGGAATATTACCAATTGGCCTATCTCTTATCCTAGGCGGCGCATTGGGAAATGTTTGGGATAGAATTCAACTTGGTTATGTAGTGGATTTTGTTTCTTTACACCTCTACGATTGGTATTTTCCTACGTTTAATATTGCAGATGCGGCAATTTCTGTCGGAGTATGTCTTATTTTACTAGACGGAGTTCTGACGAAAAATTAGCTAACACAACCCACATCAGCAAGACAATTTCATTCAGTCGTTGTAAGCTATGTAGCGTAGTGGGAGATATTTAGAGTTAGTTTTTCGATCCAGAGCTTTTCGTCTCTGGAGCTTTGAGTAATAGAGTTGAGGTGATGGGAATAAACTTAGCTAATCCTCGAGGATTTTGCGCCGGGGTGGACAGGGCAATTGATATCGTCAATAGAGCTATAGAACTTTTTGGTTCGCCGATTTACGTTCGTCATGAAGTTGTGCATAACAAGTATGTCGTAGAAGATCTGCAAAATCGAGGAGCGGTTTTTGTGGAGGAACTGGATGAAGTTCCAGACGGGCAAATAGTGATTTTTAGTGCACATGGGGTGTCTAAGCAGGTTCAGATTGAGGCGAAGCGACGTGATTTAAGAGTTTTCGATGCGACTTGTCCGCTTGTGACGAAGGTACATTTCGAGGTATCCCGATATAGTATTAATGGAATAGAATGTGTGCTTATTGGGCATCATGGACATCCCGAAGTAGAGGGGACTATGGGTCAGTATGACTCATCTCATGGTGGAAATATGTATCTCGTAGAGGATTTAGATCAAGTGTCCTCATTGAAAGTGGTCAATCCTGATAAACTAGCTTATGTTACTCAGACTACATTATCGATGGACGATACAGCAAGTATCATTGATGCACTTAGAAACAAATTTCCTAATATTGTCGGACCTAAGAAAAATGATATCTGTTATGCGACGCAAAATAGACAAGATGCAGTGCGCAAGCTAGGGCAAGATTGTACTTTAGTCTTTGTGGTTGGTTCGCCAAATAGTTCAAATTCAAGTCGGCTGAGAGAGCTTGCTGAGCGAATGGGCGCCACAGCGTATTTGATTGATCATGTAGATGAAATTGAAAAGACTTGTCTAGAGGGACACGAGCGTATCGGCATTACTGCCGGAGCTTCCGCGCCGGAGGTTTTAGTGCAAGAGGTTGTAGAGGAATTGCGCTCAATGGGTTTTGGAGATGCTATTGAGATAATAGGTGAGCCAGAGAATATCTCGTTTTCTTTACCGAGGGAACTACGCGTCAGGCAGTTGGCGAATTAAAAAAAACGGTAACCCAACTGAAGACTATCTGTTGTTGTCGTCGTCCAGAGATTATCCAATTTATTTCTCTTTTTATTAACCAGTGGGGAGACTCCAATTAACTTATTGATGGCTCAGATAAATACTCGGGTTGGTGATTTTGCTGGAAATACCTCCCGTATTATTGATGTTGTGACAAAAGCTTGTGCGCAATATGACAATCCATTGGTAATTTTTCCTGAGTTGACACTAATAGGCTATCCACCTGAAGACTTACTGCTCAGGCCTAGCGTAGCCGACATAGTTGAATGTCATTTAAATCGCTTATGTAAAGAACTCCCATCCGGTGCGTGGGTATTTATAGGTTATCCGCGTGCCGAAGCGGAGGGATTGTATAACGCAATGGGGGTTTTGCATGAGGGAAAAATAGTCGCAGAATATCATAAACAAGAGCTTCCAAATTATCAGGTATTTGACGAAAAAAGATATTTCAAACCAGGAAAAAATAAAGCTTGTGTTATTTCCATCGAAAATATTCCAGTGGGACTTAGTATCTGTGAAGATATCTGGGCCCCAAACCCAACTGCCCAAGCTGCTCTGCACGGTGCGAAACTATTAATTAATATAAATTCTTCGCCTTTTCATGTTGGTAAGCAAATTGAGCGTCATGATTTAGTAAGTTTCAGGGCAGAAGAATTAGGGCTCTCAATCGTCTACGTGAATCAAGTCGGAGCTCAGGACGAATTAGTATTTGATGGTGGTTCGTTTGCTGTAAATAATCGAGGAGAGATAGTATCGGCAGCAAAAACTTTTGAAGAAGATTTGTACTGGACAAGAATTGATAATTCCTTAGCTGATCTTCACTTCATTCCATTTGATTTACCTGAGCCGATGCCCACAATAGAGACTATTTGGCAGGCGCTAGTCTTAGGTTTAAGAGATTATGTCCAAAAAAATGGATTTCCGAGCGTGATTCTTGGCCTATCTGGAGGGGTAGATTCTGCATTAACTTTTGCGCTTGCAGTCGATGCTTTAGGTGCAGAAAAGGTGGAAGCTATCATGATGCCTTTTCGTTATACATCACCAATAAGTATTGAAGATGCAAAGGAACAAGCTAATAACTTGGGAATCAAGCTGAAGATAATATCGATTGAATCGGTATATGAAGCTTTTGTGGACAGCCTATCTGAAGAATTTTCTGGTTTGTCTCCAGATATTACGGAGGAAAACCTTCAGGCTAGATGCAGAGGCGTTATCTTGATGTCAATATCAAATAAAAAGGGTTCTCTCGTTTTAACTACGGGAAACAAGACGGAGATTGCAGTAGGTTATTCTACACTTTATGGAGATATGGCGGGAGGGTTCGATGTATTAAAAGACGTGCCGAAAATGTTAGTTTACGAGCTTTGCAAATATCGTAATGGGATCTCGGAGTGTATCCCAGTGCGTGTTTTAGATCGTCCTCCGTCCGCTGAGCTTGCTCCAGATCAGACGGATCAAGATAGTCTCCCTCCATATCAAATTTTGGATGAAATCCTAGAGCTATATATTGAGAAAGATCAGAGTATGGAGAATATAGTATCTTTAGGTTACGTATCTGAACATGTGGAGAAAGCTATTCGGTTAGTTGATCAGAATGAATATAAGAGAAGGCAGGCCCCGGTAGGGGTAAGGATTAGCAAGAGGGGTTTTGGCAGAGATCGACGCTATCCAATAACCTCCAAATGGACTAGATAATAGACCCCTTAAAAACTAATTTTAACATTCTATTCCACAGCTAATTGGTTAATTGGATCCGACTATTGATCTGCCATGGGGTGATAATCAAATTGAGGCGGTTTTGGTGGATCAAAAAGACCAAAAGACATTTTATTTAACCATGAACGCTCAAATCCGTCGACAGAATAAGATGTAATGAAGTTACCGTCTTGGTCTAATGAGGGATGATCCGGATAGTTGAGAGCAAGTGTTTCGATAGTATCTTGAGCGACATCTTCCATTCCAAGTAGGATGTAGCTTTGCGCAACTATTGCAAGTCCATCCGGAACGGAAGAGGTGCGCTGCATACCCTCAATAACATAGCGACCACGATTCAATGCGGCCAGGTAAGCTCCTCTTCGAAGATAATAATTAGCCACATTGATTTCATGCCTAGCTAAAAGATCTCGTAAATGTAGCATTCGTGCCCTCGCATCCGCAGCATAAGGAGAATCGGGGTAACGGGAAACCACCTGAGAAAACTCAGAAAACGATTCTTTTGCGAAATTTGTATCTCTCTTGGTATTATCGATCGGTAAAAATCTAGCTAAAAAATCTTCGCCTTCCGAATAGGCAGAAAGACCCTTCATGTAATGCGCATAGTCTATATTAGGATGTTGGGGATGCAGTCGAATAAATCGATCGGCTGCTTCTACCGCTGCCTCACGCTCGTAAGCTCCATAGTGGGCATATATTATTTCTAACTGCGCTTGTTCTGCGTAACGACCAAATGGATAGCGGGACTCAAGTAGCTGTAGGGTTCTCACCGCTAGGCTAAAGCTTCTCGAATTTAAATAGCGTTGAGCTTCCTTATAAATTTGTTGCTCCCCGGTATCGGCAGCTATTTCACCTTTATCCTTGCCAGCACATCCAGCGAATAAAATTAGCAGGCAAACGATAGCGGAACTTCTGATTAGTTTAAACAATTTTTGCAATCCTAGACATAGCAATATTATTCCATATGAGTGAACATTATAACCTTAGCTTAAGTTAGCCCGAAACTGGAAAATACATTGACTTTAAAAAAATATAAAGAAATTACAGTGCCAGAAAATCTGGAGGGTGAGCGACTTGATGTTGCAGCAGCGGTCCTTTTCCCCACGTTTTCGAGGAATCGGTTACAGCAATGGATTGAGCAAGGGGCACTAAGGTTTGAGAATAAAATTATGCGGTCTCGGGATAAAGTTTTTGCGGGCGGCGAAATTACTTTAGAAGAGCGATTAGATGAAGAGATTCGTTGGTACCCTCAGCCGATGGATTTGGATATTCTTGCTGAGGACAATTCGATAATTATTGTTAATAAACCAGCGGGAATGGTTGTGCATCCAGCGGCGGGTCATAAAGAGGGAACCTTGGTCAACGCTCTTCTACATCACTCTCCTGAGCTAGGAAAGATTCCCAGAGCAGGTATTGTTCATAGATTAGATCAGGATACGACAGGCCTGCTTGTGGTAGCGAAATCTCTAGAGGCGCATCATTCATTGGTCACCCAGATACAGAAGAAAGAGATTGATCGGAGATATAGTGCAGTTTGTGTCGGTGTTATGACAGGTGGTGGAACAATAAATCGACCTATTGGTCGTCACGCGGCAAATCGAAAAAAAATGGCAGTGGTAACAGAGAAAGGAAAGACAGCTATTACTCATTACAGAATCGCGCGTAAGTTTAAACATTTCACCCAGATTAATGTTCAGTTGGAGACCGGTAGAACGCATCAAATTAGAGTGCATATGGAATATCTTCGTCATCCGCTGGTTGGAGACAAAATGTACGGTGGGAGAAACAAATTTATTTCAGGCACCTCAAAAAACTTGATCAGACAAATTAGTCTGTTTAATAGGCAGGCGCTTCATGCTAAAAGTTTATCCTTTAGACATCCAGATAACGCTCAAATCGTTCAATTTGAAGCACCACTTCCCTCGGACTTATCGAATCTTCTTACTTTATTGGAGAAGGAAGATTTAGATATATCAAACCTCGATGTTTATTAGACCAGATTGGCCGGCGCCTGAAGGTATTGTGGCGTTTACTACTACTAAATTAGGTGGGATTAGCAAAGGAGATTTTGAGAGTTTAAATCTTTCATTGGATGTAGGTGACGATCCTCTCGATGTTAAGAAAAATAGAAAAGTTATCGAAAAAGAATTACCTCGGGGAACAAAAATAAAATGGTTGCGACAAGAGCATGGTGGTGTGGTCACGAAAGCAGATTCAATAGATTTGGATAGAGCGGATGCTTCTTGGACGGATCAAATTGGATGGGCATGTGCCATTCAAACAGCAGATTGTCTCCCAGTGTTATTTTGCGATATTTATTCAAATTATATTGCAGCGGCCCACGTAGGTTGGCGAGGGCTTCTCTGTGATATTTTAGGTAATCTGATCATGGAAGCGCCTATTAGCTCAGCGAGAATGATGGCTTGGCTTGGTCCTAGAATAGGACCTAATGAGTTTGAGGTTGGAGAAAAAGTCATGGACGAAATTTCATGCTGGATTTTGAATAAAGGAGGATCACCAGGACATTTTTTTCACGATCATTCATATAGACAAAATTATTATCTGGCGGATTTGGCACTATTAGCTAAATTTGCGATGTCGGTTGCTGGTATTTCAAAAATATACGACTCAGGCTATTGCTCTTACTCTCAGTCGCAAATGTTTTTTTCACATCGCCGCGATTCAGGCCGCACTGGAAGAATGGCAACAGTCATAGCGTTAAGATCGTAACAAAGTTGAACTTGAAAAAGAGACTTTCCGTCCCAAAGTATAATATGGCAGCAAGCTTTGTCACAGGGAGAGTGAATGGAAAGTAATAAAGCGATGATATTTGATAATTTAACAAATGAACTTAGGATCGCATTGGAGAATGGTCAATCGATGGCCATTACAAAAAATCATAGTCGAGTCGAGTCGCTTCACGTTTTATTTGCTCTGCTGAATAATTCAAAATCTTCCGTTGTTTCATTGCTGGAAAAGGCAGAAATCAATATTGGAAATCTTGTCCGTGAAGTCCATGAAAAAATTAAAAAACTCCCGTCTCTTGCTAAAGCTCCAGTCGATGTTCAGCTTTCACCTGAGATAGTTACATCTTTGAGTTCAGCGAGAGAGTTAGCGATAAAAAGAGGAGATCTTTACGTCTCTACTGAAATATTTTTTCTGGCACTGATGGAAGATACAAACTCCTGTAAAGAAATATTACAAAGCTTTGGATTGAGTTCAAAACAAGTAGGCGGTCTGATATCTAGCATGAGGAATGGATCTACTATATCAGAGGCAAATGCAGAAGATGCTCGTCAGGTACTCAATAGATATACCGTAGATCTCACAGAAAAAGCTATGACAGGTTTATTGGATCCAGTGATTGGACGTGATGACGAAATTCGAAGAACCATTCAAGTTCTTCAAAGAAGAACTAAAAATAATCCGGTTCTGATAGGAGAGCCCGGGGTAGGTAAGACTGCAATTATAGAAGGCCTTGCTCAGAGAGTAATTAATGACGAGGTTCCAGAGGGATTGAAGAAAAGCCGTATCTTGTCGCTCGATTTAGGCGCTTTATTAGCTGGAGCTAAGTTCCGAGGCGATTTTGAAGAACGTTTGAAATCTGTATTGACAGAATTATCAAATTCTCAAGAAAGGATAATCCTCTTCATTGATGAATTACATACGATGGCAGGTGCAGGTAAGGCTGAGGGATCATTGGATGCCGGTAATATGCTGAAGCCAGCGTTAGCTAGAGGGGATCTTCATTGTGTTGGAGCTACTACTTTAGATGAATATCGTCAAAATATTGAAAAAGATGCTGCTTTAGAGAGGCGGTTTCAGAAAGTACTGATCGAGGAGCCTGGAGAGGAGGATACAGTAGCAATACTTAGAGGTTTAAAAGAGCGCTATGAAGTTCATCATAGTGTAGATATAACAGACAGTGCGATCATTTCAGCTGCAAAGCTCTCTCAACGTTATATAACCGACCGGAAGCTGCCAGATAAGGCTATTGATCTCATAGACGAGGCCGCTAGTCGAATCAGGATGGAGATTGATTCCAAACCAGAAATGTTAGACAAGCTGGAAAGAAAGTTAATACAGCTGAAGATTGAGCGTGAAGCGGTTAAAAAAGATAATGATCAATCGTCGATTCGTCAGCTCGAAGTCTTGGACGAGAGTATAAAACAGTCTAGTGATGAGTACGCTAATCTAGAAGAAATTTGGGCTGCGGAAAAGGCGTCTGTTCAAGCGGTTACGAAAATCAAGTCTGCCATTGAGAAAACAAAAAAAGAATTAGATGCCGCACGTAGAGTCGGTGATTTGACTTTAATGTCTGAAATCCAGTATGGACGTATGCCAGAGCTAGAGAGAGAGTTAGTGGTTGCGGAAAAGAAATCAGATAGTCAAATATTACTTCGTAGTAAAGTTACCGATGAAGAGATTGCTATAGTGATCTCGAGGTGGACTGGGATTCCGCTGGCAAAAATGCTAGAGGGTGAGAGAGAGAAGTTACTGCGAATCGAAGCCAGCTTGCGAGAAAAAGTTGTAGGTCAGGAAGAGGCACTGATTGCTGTATCAAATACTATTCGTCGATCTAGAGTAGGCTTATCTGAGCCGAACAAACCAAATGGTTCATTTTTATTTTTAGGTCCAACTGGTGTTGGAAAAACAGAATTATGTAGAGCGCTTTCCGACTTCCTATTTGATGACCAAGACGCCATGATTCGTCTGGATATGTCTGAGTTCATGGAAAAGCACTCCGTAGCGAAATTGATAGGAGCACCACCAGGCTATATTGGTTTTGAGGAAGGAGGATATTTAACTGAGGCGGTTCGACGAAAGCCATACTCATTAGTACTTTTAGATGAAATTGAAAAAGCCCATCCCGATATTTTTAATATTCTATTACAAGTGTTAGATGATGGTCGTCTGACAGACAGCCATGGAAGAACTGTGGATTTTCGCAATATTGTGATCGTTATGACCTCTAATCTTGGTTCAAATGAATCACATGTAAATATAAGTGAAGGCGGTTCAATAGATATAGATGCCCACGTTTTTAAAGCTGTAGAACAGCATTTTCGTCCAGAATTTATCAATAGGCTTGACGAGATGATAGTCTTTAACCGGCTAAGCGAAAGCGAAATAAGAGAAATCGCAAAGATTCAATTGAATTTACTTACAGCCAAACTCGCTAAACAAGAGATTAAATTGACACTCAATGATGCAGTTATTGATAGAATTGTAATGCTGGGATTTGACTCCGTTTATGGTGCAAGACCGTTAAAACGATCAATCCAGCGTGAATTGGAAAACCCACTAGCTGAGCGACTTTTATCTGGTGATTGTATGCCCGGTAATACAATCGTTTCAGAAATCGTCGATAATAAAATACGGTTTCAATTCATCTAGTTAAGTAACCTGTAAGTAGCTTTATCTTGGCGTTTTGTCGAAATCTCTCTGAAAACTGCTGTCTCTAAATGTCTCCTCTCCTATCACTACACATTGCTTAACTTGCAATAATTGTAGTTTTGAGTCTTCTTTTAATTGAGCAATTTCTATGGCTTCCTCTCGTGTATTTGCTTGTACTAGTTTTAGTTTTTCCCCTTTTATAGGATGTATTACCTGACAGGCAAAGCTAATTTCTGGGAAAGTAGCTTTGGAGGTTTGGCTAATGCTTAGTAATGCTATTAATGTAATAAATATCCATTGTATTTTAGTAATATCCTCAATCATCATTTCCTCACCAACACTCATGTTTAGTGCTTCCTGTAGCAGTTTTTTCCCCAAATGAATCCAGTGAAAAGCTTGTACAATTTTTATCATTTACTTGCTCAGAATTTTCTTTAGGAATCGCAGTTATTAAATAACAAGTCTCGATTGTGCCAGATGCGCAGGGATTTAGTGTGGCTACATATATGAGATCATCTGCTGTCCTCTCCTCGTGGGAGTAGCCTAGCTTGGCGAGATTAGTGGTATAAGTCGAGGTATCCAACATTAATTGCTCCTGGCGTGTTGCTATATCTAGTAGAAGTATCTTCGCCTCAGCTCGTCTCGCTTTATATAAACTTTGTTTATATGAAGGCAAGGCTATGGATAAGATTACTCCGACAATAGCCATGACCATTATTAATTCGATTAATGTAAAACCCGTATTTTTACACTCTTTTAAAACTATAGGCTTGTAGATACTCACTAATAATTCTCCTCAAACCAGTAATAGCCGTAAGGTAATGGAATTGATTGACTAGTGTTGCAAATTCCATTTGCACAAATAGATGATTGATTTCTAAAGTTTCCATTCTCATCAGTAGTGGAGTTACTGTTACTATTAGAGCCGGGAGGTAGAAGCATTCTAATATTACCATCCGTACCCACATGGATTGATGGAGCTTGTGGTATTAAATTTCCCAGACTTGTCTTTCCGAAACTACCTTCATAGAGATCGAAGATGTACATAGCACCTTTTCCTGGCTCGGGTGCACAACTATATTGACCATCTAAATTATCAAAGGGGGTAAAGCTAGGCACATAAACTTTACCCGCTAGTGTTATAGATGAATCTAGATTTTTTTCTCCCAGATGAGTAAATTCATAAAACCAGCCACTTTTACTCTTAAGAGCTTTCTGATTACTCAAAAAATCTTCTTGAGTCGTCGGTGATTTTTTAAGAGCAGTGACATCAAGAAAGTTTGCATCGGCAAGAGGAAGTTTTCCGAGAAACGTATTTGTATCCTCAGTATTGGAGCAACCAGAGACACTTCCACTTTTTGGACATAGTATAGTTACGGCTTCATCACGTATCATATAAAAACGGTTTATGACATCCTTTCCATTTGGATTAGTCCTGTCGCCCGAACCAATTAAGATAGCGTCAACTGGCTTGCCTCCAAACCGAATCCTTACCACATCCGGCGCGTTGAAGAAGCGTCGGTCGGATGCTGGTGTGGTTTGGTTAAATGCTGCTAGTTTCGTAAGTTGCCAAGAATCTTCCCCAATCTTCGGTAAAGTAATACCGGCGAGATCGATACGCCATAGATTTCCGCCGGCATCTCCAAAGTAGATTCTATCTGTTCGAGAATCTCCATCACTGTCTAATACGGTTACGCGGCCTGGTACGGAATGTTGAATTGCACCTGAGAGTATATTCGTAGATTCATTTTTCGAGGGGGTTACTCCCCAAATTAGACTTCCAGTCTCTGCATCTACAATAAATATCCCACGGCCATTCACATCAGGTGTGGCTAGGCCATGGTCGTCCTTGTTGGGGTCATATCCTGCACCAAAAATTAAAACGGGCCTGGCAGAGCCATCAGCTTGATTATACCCAGGTACTGCGCTAACTACTGGTGGAGACCAAGTTTGTCCAAGCTCGGCGAAGCCAGTTGTAGATGGATTGATGGACCATAAGAGTTTAGGATTATCTGGATCAGAAATATCCAAGCCATAGTAGGAAGAACCACCTCTTCGTAATCCAAAGAATACCCAAACCTTGTCACCTTCAGAAGGATCGATTGTGCCGTCATTTGATTTATCTAAAGTATAGATCGAGGCACTACCGTCAACGCCGTAAATTTTTTCACTACTAACCCGATTTTTACGTCGCTCCGATAAGATTGGAACAAGCTCTCGTGGAAGAAATGCCCAGCTTTCATCTCCGGTTTCATTTTCGAACATGTGGAAAAATCCAGCATTGGTGCCTGCTAGTATACGAATATCTGGATTGCTATTAGAGTGGGAGGCACGGGCGCCATAATTAACTACCAATGGCCTTGAATGAAGAATATCTCCTAGGATCCAAGATCGTGAATCCGTGGTATCGCCATCTCCATCTTGGTCGTACGAATCAAATCCACGCGCCCAATTTACCTGTTTATTACAAGCTTCCTCATTAACTGAGTTAAATGCACCATATATTTCATCTTTATCGTCGACACCAAAGCTAGATACAGGAATATCACAGTCTTTAAGCTTTGTTAATAATGTTTTATCTGCGGTATTAAAGAAAATATTTCTTGACGCGGGATTACGTCTTGCGAGTACCCCACCAATTCCACCTTCTCCGACTTCCGATCCGTCTGGTGTGAGACTCCAGTATGTCTGAGCACTGTCTTTGATGGCACCAGTCCCAGGATCTAATGCTGGTGCGCCATTCTTATCTACAAGTCTAGTTCCATTGATATCTGTTTTCAGCTTCAATTTTTTGATATTTCCTGACCAGTTTACGCGCTCCCCTGGTCTAAACATTGCGTAAAATACTTCATCTCGACTCTGCGTGTTTGAAAATGTATCAATAGCAACTGCAGGTGAAGTGAAGGTAGTATCAGTTGCCAGTATATTGATAATGGCTCCCTGAAAAGCCTCGGCGAGATCTGCCGCAGAGTCTGCGGTAAAGTAGAGTCCTCCCCCTGCTTCGGCGGTATCTTCAAGTAGTTGTTGGTCAGTAGTGAAACCGATCGTATAGGTAATAGCATATTGGTTCCCATTCTTTGGATTTCCATCAAGATCTGTATTTGCCATGTACTTAGCGAGTTGAGGTAAACAATTCTCTGAGTATCTATACCAATCATCGGTAGCATAATAGCTACATTGTTCACCGGTTAAGGTTTTAATTTGGCTATTTGCACTTGTATCCCAGAACGGCTTTCCGTCAGTCATAATTATGATATAAGTATAGGCACAGTCTGCAGTAGGGGAAGAGTAGATACCTGGTGGGTTCTCTGCGAGAGGATCGCGAGTCAGCTCGTCGTCATGATTACCCCAATAGCTTATGTAATTTGATTTTTTTGATCCATAATATATTGACTCTCCTTTTAAGTATCGAAGAGCTTCATATGTTGCTTCACAAATAGGAGTCCCTCCACTAGCATCTATTTGGTCACGGATCTTTTTAACGAGTAAGGAACGGTCATTCTTGGACATATTTTCTGGGATACGTTGAATTATACGACCACCATGAGTACTACTATTCCTATTCCCATTAAATTCTAGAAAACCGAAGTCGACACCAGTATTAGCAGATATGAGGCTAGTTACTACCTCCTGTGCGATGGAGAGTCGTGTCCTTGGAACGATTATCGAGGAATCATTTAACCAATTTAAATAATGAGAAGTATAAAACCGATAGGCTTCATCTCCCCAATCAAAGCTGTCATCTATGTGAGCACCATATGCACTATTGTTTTTTGCATTTTTTTGAGGGAATCCATTACTTATGGCAGATCCATTACCATCATTACCAGAATCAACATCTGCTTTGCAGTCAAAATGAGGCGGAGTGTGTACAAGTGAATCTAGACGCGCCCACTCACCTACTTGCACAGTACTGCCAGTACAGTTTCGATTGGCGTCATGCACGAAATCGCTGGTAAAGCACCACCAGTTACGATAACAGCTGTAGCATCCCCATGACCATCTATATTCTCCTGGTGGACGACCGTAGCGAAGTTTAAGACTAGATGGACACTGCCAAGAGCAATCTCCGCTGATTATCTTGGAATCAATCCAACGTCTCGCTTTTGTATCAAAAAATCCGACTTTATTAAGACTTTGGAACGAGCTATCGCACCGATTTTGAGTTGAATCGATATACTGTTCACTGAAACGAGATGGTGTGTATGAATTTTTTGACCAATAAATCCGACCCGCCGGAAATTTTTCATCATAGTTGCCGTTGGGATCATATTCTGGTCTCTGCGCCGAGACCCAAGTTCCCATACTTCCAGAATCATCAAAAACGATCAGTACTTTAGGTCGACCGGAATTACTACTACCAAGGGCACCAGTAAAGATTTCAGTGTCGTCAGCAACTACCTGCAAAGTAATCGATAACATAGTAAAAATAACAAATCTTTTCGTAGTAAAAAAAATATTTTTCATTCCTTGTATTCTCATTACGTACGTTAATTATTCTGTGGCGTGATTACTGTTTTAACGAGACCCATTTCTACTCGAGATCTAGCCTTGCCCTTGAGATTATGTTGCGACTTTATTCGGTAATAGTCGCACCTAAACATATTGGTACTGGTACCTCCACGTTCCGTATAGGTGCGAGGACACGAAGCCATTATCGAAAGCGGCTTTATTTCAGTTGAAATAGAATCCTTACCACCCTTTATCTTATTTAAGGGGTGACTTTCAGCAGAATAGACTGATAGTGGATTTGAATTGATAATGCGATCAAACGGATCATTGGCTGTCTCAGTTAAGCCGAGAACAGCGTGAATCCCTGCTTCTGCACTTTGAAATGAATGATAGGCAGTTTGTAGACTTGTAGTCATTTTTATACTGAGACTACTGTTCATTGCAGCTGTGACACTTATAACTGTAACGATAAGTAAAAAAAGAAGTACAATTACTAAAGCGACACCTGATTGGTTGGAGAAGCTTTTAATTTTATTCATACTCCTGCTCTTCTGTTAAGTTTCACGTTTCTAATTGAGATGGTGCTACGGAGTAGAAGTCTTCGATAATGTTGTTGGTTAAGGCTGGGGGTAAAGTCTCCGTTAGGGAGAGAATACGTTTTGCTATTGATATAATTTTCGTCAGGGTAGGCGTTGCGTAATAGTAAATATATTTCTAGCGCTTCTACCGCGTTCCAATCGGCCGGTGGCATCTCGATATTTTCGAAAATATCGATATTTCCATCAAGATCAGAATCCATACCAATTTTGATTGCAAGATTCTCAACGCCTTCTATGAGGTCTTCATTGTCAAGTATTAATCCCGAATCTTTCCAAGTCAGAACCTTTCTAGTTAGTGTCGGGATTTCTAAGTCACGTATATAGTAAATTTCGACCTGATATGGCCACGCCACTCTTTCCTCACCACCTGCTGGATAAATTGGAATTTCACTACCAAATGCTAATACGCCAGATTCACGATTACCTGCTAGATAAACTTTCTTATCCTCTGGTGAGCTCGGAAATGAAAAGATTCCGTCCGCAGCCGCACTTTTATCTTCAGGATCTGAATCAAAAAGTGGCTTTGAAATAACTCTTTTTATTACGAGTATATGAGTATTAGTAACACCATCATTAATGCAGTCTAAAGAGACTTCCGATGATATCTTTTCTACGTATATCGCAGTACTAAAGTCGAAAGCACTAGCTGATCCCTTACAATCTCCGGCGACTTCACTTAATGAACCATCTATTGAAATATCAGCCTGATTTGTTGATCCGAAAAATCCCGCATGCCGAATACTTTTTGTCAGGATTTGTAGCGCGAAGCGTCCGTTTTCAGAGAGAAGTGAGGCGTTTTCTATTTCCCTAGCATCCCGGGTGTTTTTTACGTAAATTGAAGTTGCGCCAAAGGTGAGCATAATCCCCAACAACGTCGCAATCATTAACTCTATTAATGAGAAACCATTCTGTGATTTAGGAATCCTAAATATGATATCCATCAGTTATCTCCGGAGCTTGTTGGCATAATCAGATCACCTGCAATATAGGTAGAGACCTGAATAGCTCTGCGGTAGGATTTTTCTTCAGAAGATACTTGCTTACATTCTAGAGCAGGAGTTTTTACGCCGTCACTGAGCTGTGTTAGGCCTCGCCACTCTATGCTTATAGAGACTGCACCTGTACTGTTTTTCCCTGCGATTGGCGTAAAATTAATACAGGCGCTAGGATAGATAAGGCCAGAGGTTTTTATATTTCCTCCCAAATTCGTAGATTGAGTAACCGCATTCCCATCTAGTACTCGCTCCCATTTCCAAAGATCAAGTAATGCTTTTTCCTCGCTAGAGCATGGAGCCGACCTAGTACATGAATGTGTGGGTTGACTTACTATGGAGTTTCCTCCTAACGGTGACGATGTATTTCTTGATCCATAGATTTGGATTCCTCCTGGATTTGCTCGAATCCTCTCCAGTAGGTCATTTGCTAGAGCAATTGCTCTTGTTCGTTGAAGGGATTGATGCAGTGTGGACTTGGATAGAGTAAGCAGACTCACAATTCCTAAGAGCCCGACTGACAAAACGAAAAACGATATAAGAGCTTCCAGCAGTGTAAAGCCGTCTTGTTTAGTTAACTCGATTTTTTTATTTCTTTTAGCAATAAACATTTTTGGAATCGTCTATATTGATTATTCCATCTTTATCTAAATCTCTAGCGGATCGAATTAAACCGATTGGAGACACAAAAATACCTTTTGCAAAATTCTCTCCTCTATCATCACAAATCCAAAGGGTCCCATTATTACCTAAGGCGCTACCATCGCTATTGAAACGGATATGATTTTTTGGGCCAGAAAAATTTATGAAGGTATTATTAGGTTGCTCCTGTACTAGCTGGATCAGCTTTTGATCAACATCGTTTTTACTAGGTCTTCCTAGGTTCTTTACATCAAGAAAGCTCATGTATCCTGTCTTCCAAGATTTTGATTGAGAGCACGTTGTTTGGTTAATGCTGCCGCAAATAATGACACTACTTTGATGAGTTAAGGCCTCTATTCTGGCTAACTTAAGAATTTTTTCGAGCGAGGATAAACTTGAAGACATGCGGCTGTGAGAAATTAGCTTTGAGAAGCTTGGGGTGGCTAGAGAAACTAATATTGCAGCAATTGATAAAGTTATTAAGAGTTCGAGAGCTGTAAGCCCAGAATTCCGCCTTATAAAGTTCGATTTTGCACTTTGTCGTTTGCTCTTAAACAGTATTTTCATCACTGGACTAATTAAACAATATTTTCTCTTGTGAAAAGGCAAAACTGATGAGCGGTGGGTTTCACAGGACGAAAGGTGTTCCGTTATTTTTTTCACCGGGTGTGAAATTCCCCTTAAAAAAGTTTGGTAAAAAGAACCAAGTGGTTGACATCTTCATCATTTGGCCGTGAAAATGTAGGTGTCATTAAGGCGAGTACAGCTATGTTGGGTACCCCCGACCGCTAGCCTCTATTGCGATCGTGTGATCTGTTTTAGTCGCTTTAATGTCCTGAAGCGAACAGATTGGCGGATTATCTGTGGTCGATTGACAGGACGACTTTAGAAAGTGAATTTGCAATCCAAGTTTATTTTGCTACTTGTCGTACAATATTCATTTGCGCCGGTGAGGGTTACGCGCCGATGCGACTTGCTGTAGGGAGTCGATGAGGTGGAAAAACTTTCGGGAAGTGAAATGGTAGTCAGGTCTCTCGAGGATGAGGGTGTAGAGTTCATTTTCGGTTATCCTGGTGGAGCAGTACTTCATATCTATGACGCACTTTTTAAGTCAAAGAAAATCCCTCATATATTAGTCCGGCACGAGCAGGCTGCTACCCATGCTGCGGACGGTTATGCTCGTGCAACCGGCAAGCCAGGTGTGGTCCTTGTTACATCTGGTCCGGGTGCTACGAACGCTATTACCGGAGTGGCGACTGCTTATATGGACTCTATTCCGATGGTCGTGCTGTCTGGACAGGTTGCTACTCATCTTATAGGAGAAGATGCCTTTCAAGAAACGGATATGATAGGTGTTTCTAGGCCTATAGTTAAGCATAGTTTTCAGGTGCGTCATGCAGAGGATATACCCATTACAATAAAAAAAGCTTTTCATATTGCTTCAACAGGAAGACCTGGGCCAGTTGTAATTGACATACCAAAAGATCTTACGAAACCTGAGGATCTATTCGAATATTCATATCCAAAATCGGTGAAAATGCGTTCCTATTCTCCCGCTAGTCGCGGTCATTTGGGACAGATAAAAAAGGCTTCAAGGCTGTTATTAGGAGCTAAGCGTCCCGTAATCTATGCGGGAGGTGGCGTAATTCTTGGTAGAAGTAGCGATTTACTGAAAGAATTGGCAGAATATTTGAATTTTCCGGTCACCAATACTCTCATGGGACTTGGTTCCTTTCCTGCAAGTAGCGCTCAATTTCTGGGAATGCTTGGGATGCATGGATTCTACGAAGCCAATATGGCTATGCACAATAGTGACGTCATTCTAGCGATTGGAGTGCGCTTCGATGATCGTGTCACTAATTCAGTTGACAAGTTTTGCCCCGGTGCACAGATAATACACATCGATATTGATCCTGCGTCTATTTCCAAAACAGTTACCGCCGATGTGCCTATAGTAGGTGAGGTGAGGACTGTTCTTGTAGAGATTCTTAAGCAGTTAAAAGAAGAAACCGATAAGAATAGTTGTTCTGCAAGGAAAGGCTCCCTCGATGATTGGTGGCATCAGATTGAAATGTGGCGCAAAGAAAATGGGCTTTGGACTGATAGGCGATATCCAAATAGTGATCAAATCATGCCACAGCAAGTTATAGAATGCCTAAATCGTGTTACAGGTAGTGACGCTTTTGTGACCTCTGACGTAGGTCAGCACCAGATGTTTGCTGCGCAATACTATCGCTTTGACAAGGCAAATCGATGGATTAATTCAGGTGGTCTCGGCACTATGGGGTTTGGTCTACCTGCTGCGATGGGCGTTCAGCTTGCCTTTCCAAATGAGATAGTCGTTTGTGTCACAGGTGAGGGAAGTATTCAGATGAATATCCAAGAGCTTTCTACCTGTACTCAATATAACTTGCCGATTAAGATAGTAAATCTTCGTAATAACTATCTTGGTATGGTTCGGCAATGGCAGGATATGCAGTATGAAGGAAGACATGCAATGAGCACTTATGAAGATTCGCTACCAGATTTCACTAAGTTAGTCAGTTCATATGGTCATGTAGGATTTGAGATAAAAGAACTCTCAGACCTCGAAGATATTATGGAAGAGGCTTTTTCTATTAAGGATAAGCTGGTTTTTCTGGATATATTTGTAGACCCAGCTGAACATGTTTACCCAATGCATGTTGCTCCGAATGGTGCAATGAATGATATGTGGCTTAGCAAGAGCAAGAGAACTTAGTGATGCGTAGAATAGTATCGGTGTTGCTGGAGAATGAGCCTGGGGCTCTTTCTAGGGTAGTGGGCTTATTCTCGCAGCGGGGCTACAATATAGAAACACTTAATGTTGCACCGACTGAAGATCCAACATTATCCCGACTTACTTTGACTACAATAGGTGATGATAAAACTATTGAACAGATTACTAAACAGCTGAATAAGTTAGTCGATGTAGTTAAGTTGGTGGATTTAACGGAAGGAAGCCATCTAGAGAGAGATCTTATGTTAGTGAAGATCCGTACCGGGGCTGAGCAACGAGAGGAAATAAAACGTACAGTAGATATTTTTCGAGGTCAGATAGTAGATGTAGGACCTGAAATCTACATTGTTCAGTTAGTAGGGACTGGCGATAAGTTAGATTCTTTCATTGCCGCTATAGGATGCTCGGAAGTTCTTGAAGTTGCCCGATCGGGAGTCGCTGGAATTTCGCGAGGCGAAAAAATACTGAGTGCATAATAAGTTCTATTCCCAGTATATAACTTAAATAATCCGCTTCATAGCGGTCATGTGGGATCTCAGTGTTTTGCCTATTATTTCCACCGGATGTGACCGAATAGCTGCATTTATCGCAATTAATTCTTGATTATCAACTCCATGATGCTGAGTCATTCCAATTCCAATAGATTCTGTACCAATATTACTCATGAAATCCTGCAACATAGGTCGACAAGCTTGGTCAAAAAGATAGCACCCGTACTCAGCTGTGTCGGAGATAACCACATTCATTTGATACAATTTTTTCCCCGCTATTGTATTTGCAATTAATGGGGTTTCATGAAGCGATTCATAGTAAGCTGATTCAGCTACAATACCTGCAGACACCATTACTTCAAAAGCGAGTTCAACTCCCGCTTTAACCATTGCTATCATCAAGATTCCCTGATCGTAGTAAGTCTGCTCTTCAATATCAACTGCAGCATTTTCAGTATTCTCGAATTCTGTTTTTAAAGTTGCTGTTCTCCAATTTAGCAGTTCTTTATCATTGTTAGCCCAATCTTTCATCATCGTTGAACTAAACTTCCCTGTCATGATGTCGTCTTGATGTTTTTCATATAGAGGCCTCATAAGCCGCTTTAATTCCTCTGAAAGATAGAACGCACGAATTTTAGAAGGATTGTTTAAACGATCCATCATATTTGTTATACCACCATGTTTTAAGCCCTCAGTAATTGTTTCCCATCCAAATTGAACCAATTTAGACGCGTATCCCGGTTCAATTCCTAATTCAATCATTCGATCAAAACACAGGATAGAGCCTGTTTGCAGCATTCCGCATAAGATGGTTTGCTCTCCCATCAGATCTGATTTAACTTCGGCAATAAAGGATGATTCGAGAACACCTGCACGATGTCCGCCTGTACCGGCAGCATATGCTTTTGCTATTTCCAAACCTTTGTCTTCTGGATCATTTTCGCCATGCACTGCAATTAACGTGGGTACTCCAAAACCTCGTAAGTATTCTTGTCGAACTTCGGTACCTGGACATTTTGGCGCAACCATTATAACTGTTATATCGTCACGTATTTTTATTCCTTCTTCTACGATATTGAATCCATGCGAGTACGAGAGGCAAGCACCGAATTTCATTAGTGGCATCAGTTCCGTCACGACACTGGTGTGTTGCTTGTCTGGAGTAAGGTTTAGCACCACATCAGCCTGAGGGATTAGATCTTCATAGGTGCCCACCTTGAATCCATTTTCAGTAGCATTCGTCCAGGATTGTCGTTTCTCTGATATTGCCTCCTTACGAAGTGCGTAAGTAACATCTAGACCGCTGTCTCGAAGATTCAATCCTTGGTTCAATCCTTGTGCTCCACATCCTATAATAACTAACTTTTTATTTTTTAAAGATTTCACTTCACCAGAAAATTCGGAAGGGTCCATGAAGCGACATTTCCCAAGCTGTTCCAATTGTTTTCTCAAAGATAGAGAGTTGAAGTAATTTTTGCTCATAATATCCTTTGGCAATGAAGAAAAGTTTCGAGATGTGAAAGATACTCACTTTTTGGTTACAGGTAAAACTCTACGTCCCTATTTCTGTAAAAATAATAGCAAGTATTCATTGTCTGCGAGTTACGAGACTAGTGGCCCTAGAATCTTCTACTAGGTAAGTATTACCCATTTACTCACTTATTTTGATATCATACTCCGGTTAAAAAGGACTAACTATGATGAATAACGATGAAGTAAATACCAGTCCTCAAGATATTGATGAAAGACTCTCATCTTCTGTCGCTCCTTTGGATGGTTTAGTTGACGAGCACGAGGAGTTAGTGTCCGTAGAAGGAAGGAATGTAAAGAGAAAGGGGATTTTTCTGCTCCCAAATCTATTTACTACGGGAGCCTTATTTGCTGGTTTCTATTCGATAGTGGCAGCAATAGACGGTAGATTTGAAGCAGCATCAATCGCTATCGTTTTTGCAATGATATTTGATATCCTAGATGGTCGGGTTGCTAGGCTGACAAATACGTCGAGCAAATTTGGTGCTGAATACGATAGCTTGTCAGACATGGTGTCTTTTGGGTTGGCGCCAGCCTTATTGATGTTTACTTGGACACTCAGTAATCTAGGTAAGCTAGGTTGGAGCATTTCTTTTATTTATGTAGCTTGTGCCGCTTTGCGATTGGCTAGATTCAATACCCAATCAGCCCAACCAGATCACAACTCCAAGTCTTATTTTCATGGTTTAGCTAGTCCCGCAGCGGCAGGTATTTTGGCAACTTTTGTATGGACTTGTCTCGATTTTGGATGGATCGGTTCACAATTCCCAAGAGAAGCTTCACTAGCTATAGCGGTATTCACTGGAATTATTGGGGTAATGATGATCGTCAACTTGCCTTATTACAGTTTCAAAGACGTAGATTTTCGAAGTCGAGTGCCATTTGTAGTGATTTTCTTAGTTGTTTTGATCTTTGGATTGGTCACTGTAGATCCTCCAAGAGTATTCTTGCTGACGGGGTTAACCTATCTTGTTTCTGGGCCGATAATTCAGTTAAGACGATGGATGAAGTTGGGTCAGGATCGAGAGCATTAGAAACTGGCTTTGAAATTTGAAGTCGTAAGTTTTTGTTTCTCACAAAAGGATATAGTTTTTCCGTGAAAAGGTATGGCAAATTTCCAAAAATAAATTCTTCTGAGATAACGTCCGAAAGTAATTATCTTAATCGTAGAACTTTAATCAAGAGAGCGGGAGCGGCTATCATTCCCTGCCAGTTTCTTACTAAGAATCCAGTCTCAGCATCTTCTCTTGACTTATCGTATTCACGTGCGATTGATTCAGGACAGGGATTTTATACCTCGGAAACAAAAACGCCGCTGGAGGATGTAAAAAAGTATTGTAATTTCTATGAATTCGGTACTGGAAAAACTGATCCCGAGAAGCACAGTCATAGTTTGACTGTTGATCCTTGGTCTTTGGATGTGCAAGGTGAGGTCCGTAGCCCGGGCACTTTACATTTGGAAGATATTTTATCTTCATTCGAATTGGAAGAGAGAATTTATCGACTGAGATGCGTAGAGGCTTGGTCTATGGTAATACCCTGGATCGGTTTCCCTCTCAGCAAATTATTAGCTAGGTTTGAACCAAAAAGTAGTGCGAAGTATGTTGAATTTCGTACATTGTATCGTCCATCAGAAATGCCAGGAACAAGATCTCTTTTTGGTTCTATCGATTGGCCATATCGTGAAGGCCTAAGAATTGATGAGGCGATGCACCCTCTAAGTTTGATGGCTATTGGTTTGTATGGCAAAACCTTGCCAAACCAGAACGGGGCTCCAATCAGGTTAGTAGTTCCCTGGAAATATGGGTTTAAAAGTATAAAGTCTATAGTATCCATTCGTTTGGTCCGCAGTCGGCCAAGCACTACGTGGGAAAAAATCGCGCCTGATGAGTATGGTTTTTATGCTAATGTAAATCCCGAAGTATCACATCCTAGATGGAGTCAAAGAACTGAGCGTCGGCTACCCAACTCTCTTTTTAATCCTAGACGAATTAATACTAAGTTATTTAATGGATATACTGAGCAGGTTGCTTCACTTTATACGGGGATGGATTTAAGGAAATATTTCTGACTTTAACGCCTGTGTTCAGAGTAATAAATTTTCTTATATGCCTGGTGCCATTAACACTGCTCCTAATAGATCTTTTTCTGTCTCGTTCGGGTCCCGACGTTGTAAAGCACATAATGTATAAAACTGGAGAAGCAACATTTTTGTTGCTTATCTTCGCACTATTGATGTCCCCCTTGAAGGCTGCGACTGGTTTAAGAATTTTTATTAACTTGAGACGTCAGATAGGATTGTTCGTTTTTTTTTATGCGAGTTTGCATGCCTTGAGTTACCTGCTTTTCTATCTTGATTATGGTTGGATATATTTGAAGTTAGAGGTGTTTAAGAGGCCTTACATTGTTCTTGGCTTCTTTTGTTGGTTACTATTGCTCCCCTTGGCGATCACATCAACCCGCTATCATCAGAAGTTGCTCGGGGTAAGATGGAAGGTATTGCATAGACTAGTATATTTAGCGGCAATATTTGCTTGCGCTCACGTTTTTTTACAAGTCCGCTCTGATCCTATCAAAGCACTTGGTTTTTCCGGAGTAGTCGCCTTACTATTAGTTTGGCGACTTCACCGTCGCTTTTTCGAGAATGAATGTGGATTGGCGAAGAAGTAATGAATTCAGCTCGCGACTAAAGAAAAGCATTAAAAACAATAAACTAGTGAATAAGCCTTGCAGACATACTAAGCTTAAGTATAATGGCGCCCTTCTTGGCTAGAAAGCCGAGATGTGTCCTGCGGCTTGACGTCTCAGGAGTAATTTAAAAATAAGACGAAAACAATTGTGTGGGCACTTGTTGGGATAGTTGTCACAACTATTCAGATACAATAAGTGACTCATGAAATTCATGATTTCGAATTGTATCTGAGCCGAGATTTGGAGGATGAAGCAGGGTTTCTGCGTAATCTTCCCCTCTTGACCTACATGGCAGAGGCTAAAGATTAAACTGAAGAGTTTGATCATGGCTCAGATTGAACGCTGGCGGCAAGCCTAATACATGCAAGTCGAGCGAGAAAAATCCCTCGGGATTGAGTAAAGCGGCGGACGGGTGAGTAACGCGTAGGAATCTACCCGGTAGTGGGGGACAACTTGGGGAAACTCAAGCTAATACCGCATACGCCCTATGGGGGAAAGCGGGGGACCTTCGGGCCTCGCGCTATCGGATGAGCCTGCGTTGGATTAGCTAGTTGGTGGGGTAAAAGCCTACCAAGGCGACGATCCATAGCTGGTCTGAGAGGATGATCAGCCACACTGGGACTGAGACACGGCCCAGACTCCTACGGGAGGCAGCAGTAGGGAATATTGCGCAATGGGGGAAACCCTGACGCAGCTATGCCGCGTGTGTGAAGAAGGCCTTAGGGTTGTAAAGCACTTTCAATTGGGAGGAAAAGCTCAGGGTTAATAGCTTTGAGCCGTGACGTTACCTATAGAAGAAGCACCGGCTAACTCCGTGCCAGCAGCCGCGGTAATACGGAGGGTGCGAGCGTTAATCGGAATTACTGGGCGTAAAGCGCGCGTAGGCGGTTTGTTAAGTCGGATGTGAAAGCCCCGGGCTCAACCTGGGAATTGCATCCGATACTGGTCGACTAGAGTGCGAGAGAGGGAGGTAGAATTCCACGTGTAGCGGTGAAATGCGTAGATATGTGGAGGAATACCGGTGGCGAAGGCGGCCTCCTGGCTCGACACTGACGCTAAGGTGCGAAAGCGTGGGGAGCAAACAGGATTAGATACCCTGGTAGTCCACGCCGTAAACGATGTCTACTAGCCGTTGGGGTACTTGAGACCTTAGTGGCGCAGTTAACGCGATAAGTAGACCGCCTGGGGAGTACGGCCGCAAGGTTAAAACTCAAATGAATTGACGGGGGCCCGCACAAGCGGTGGAGCATGTGGTTTAATTCGATGCAACGCGAAGAACCTTACCAGGTCTTGACATCCTCGGAACTTTCCAGAGATGGATCGGTGCCTTCGGGAACCGAGTGACAGGTGCTGCATGGCTGTCGTCAGCTCGTGTCGTGAGATGTTGGGTTAAGTCCCGTAACGAGCGCAACCCTTGTCCCTAGTTGCCAGCACTTCGGGTGGGAACTCTAGGGAGACTGCCGGTGACAAACCGGAGGAAGGTGGGGACGACGTCAAGTCATCATGGCCCTTACGACCTGGGCTACACACGTGCTACAATGGGGCGTACAGAGGGCTGCAAAAGCGCGAGCTGGAGCCAATCCCACAAAACGTCTCGTAGTCCGGATTGGAGTCTGCAACTCGACTCCATGAAGTCGGAATCGCTAGTAATCGCGAATCAGAATGTCGCGGTGAATACGTTCCCGGGCCTTGTACACACCGCCCGTCACACCATGGGAGTGGGTTGCTCCAGAAGTGGTTAGCCTAACCTTCGGGAGGGCGATCACCACGGAGTGATTCATGACTGGGGTGAAGTCGTAACAAGGTAGCCCTAGGGGAACCTGGGGCTGGATCACCTCCTTAAAAAAAGATGACGCTGCTTAGCAAGTGGTCACACAATTGTTTTTGTCTAATTATTTAGATGCGGAAGAAATCACGAGCTGCAGGCCTGTAGCTCAGCTGGTTAGAGCGCACCCCTGATAAGGGTGAGGTCGGCAGTTCAAGTCTGCCCAGGCCTACCAAGTTCTTTATACGGACTCTTATTTCAATAAGATAATTTAAAGAGACGATGGCTTATTTGGCGGGATTCGTGATGGCTGTCTTAGGGGCTATAGCTCAGCTGGGAGAGCGCTTGATTTGCATTCAAGAGGTCCGCGGTTCGATCCCGCGTAGCTCCACCACCTCCATTATGTATGAGGTTCGCATCATAAGTTTTCAAGGCTCGACTCTGTCTCGAGGTCACCTTGCTCTTTAACATGGAAAAACAAGCTGAGTTTTTGGATTAGAAGTCTGCACCTTCATTAGGTGGAAGACTCGATCCATAACTATAATAATTGCTCCATGTCTCTCAATTCGGCATAGGGCAATACGAGTTATACAACACTGTGACTTAAGCGTCACAATATCCGGCGGATGCGCACTATTTCTAGTGCTCATCTTTACAGTACCTGCCCGTTAAAAAGGGGGTGGGGAAGTGTCTTCTTGATTATTGTCTTGCAGTTTATAGGCAGATAACTTCGGTTATATGGTCAAGCGACTAAGCGCATACGGTGGATGCCTTGGCAGTTAGAGGCGATGAAGGACGTTGGAGCCTGCGAAAAGTCTCGGGGAGGTGGCAACCAACCTTTGATCCGGGAATGTCCGAATGGGGAAACCCACTTAGTAAAAGCTAAGTATCTGTCACTGAATAAATAGGTGGTAGAGGCGAACGAAGGGAACTGAAACATCTAAGTACCTTTAGGAAAAGAAATCAACAGAGATTCCCATAGTAGCGGCGAGCGAAATGGGAGCAGCCTGCAAGCGATAGCAGCATTGTTAGTGGAACGGTCTGGAAAGTCCGGCAATAGAGGGTGATAGCCCCGTACACGAAAACTAAGCTGTGGTACTGAACTTGCGATAAGTAGGTCGGGACACGTGACATCTTGACTGAAGATGGGGGGACCATCCTCCAAGGCTAAATACTACTAACTGACCGATAGTGAACCAGTACCGTGAGGGAAAGGCGAAAAGAACCCCGGTGAGGGGAGTGAAATAGAACCTGAAACCGTATGCGTACAAGCAGTGGGAGCCCTTCGGGGTGACTGCGTACCTTTTGTATAATGGGTCAGCGACTTATCGTCAGTAGCAAGCTTAACCGTATAGGGGAGGCGTAGGGAAACCGAGTCTTAATAGGGCGCTCAGTTGCTGGCGATAGACCCGAAACCGAGCGATCTATCCATGGCCAGGGTGAAGGTTAGGTAACACTGACTGGAGGCCCGAACCCACTAATGTTGAAAAATTAGGGGATGAGCTGTGGATCGGAGTGAAAGGCTAATCAAGCTCGGAGATAGCTGGTTCTCCTCGAAATCTATTTAGGTAGAGCGTCGTGTATCACCCTAGGGGGTAGAGCACTGTTTGGGCTAGGGGGTCATCCCGACTTACCAACCCCATGCAAACTCCGAATACCTAGGAGTGCAATCACGGCAGACAGACGGCGGGTGCTAACGTCCGTCGTCAAAAGGGAAACAACCCAGACCGCCAGCTAAGGTCCCTAATACCAGTTAAGTGGGAAACGATGTGGGAAGGCTTAGACAGCTAGGAGGTTGGCTTAGAAGCAGCCACCCTTTAAAGAAAGCGTAATAGCTCACTAGTCGAGTCGGCCTGCGCGGAAGATGTAACGGGGCTAAATTGGTAACCGAAGCTGCGGATGCATGCTTGCATGCATGGTAGAGGAGCGTTCTGTAAGCCGCTGAAGGCGAACCGGGAGGTTCGTTGGAGGTATCAGAAGTGCGAATGCTGACATGAGTAACGATAAGGGGGGTGAAAAACCTCCCCGCCGGAAGATCAAGGTTTCCTGCGCAACGCTAATCGGCGCAGGGTTAGTCGGCCCCTAAGGCGAGGCAGAAATGCGTAGTCGATGGAAAACGGGTCAACATTCCCGTACTTCTTCATATTGCGATGGGGGGACGGAGAAGGCTAGGCCATCAGGGCGTTGGTAGTCCCTGTTTAAGGTGGTAGGCTGAAATCTTAGGCAAATCCGAGATTTTGAAGTCGAGAACTGATGACGAGCTCCTAGCGAAAGCGACGAGTGAAGTGGTCGATGCCATGCTTCCAAGAAAATCCTCTAAGCTTCAGATATGAAGAAACCGTACTGTAAACCGACACAGGTGATCAGGTAGAGAATACCAAGGCGCTTGAGAGAACTCGGGTGAAGGAACTAGGCAAAATGGTACCGTAACTTCGGGAGAAGGTACGCCAGTTTTGGTGATAGAACTTGCTTCTTAAGCTGAGACTGGCCGAAGTAACCAGGTGGCTGCGACTGTTTATTAAAAACATAGCACTCTGCAAACACGTAAGTGGACGTATAGGGTGTGACGCCTGCCCGGTGCCGGAAGGTTAATTGATGGGGTTATCTTCGGAGAAGCTCTTGATCGAAGCCCCGGTAAACGGCGGCCGTAACTATAACGGTCCTAAGGTAGCGAAATTCCTTGTCGGGTAAGTTCCGACCTGCACGAATGGCGTAACGATGGCCACACTGTCTCCACCCGAGACTCAGTGAAATTGAAATCGCTGTTAAGATGCAGTGTACCCGCGGCTAGACGGAAAGACCCCGTGAACCTTTACTATAGCTTCATACTGGACTTTGACCTTATTTGTGTAGGATAGCTGGGAGGCTTTGAAGCGGTGGCGCCAGCCATCGTGGAGCCAACCTTGAAATACCAGCCTGATAATGTTGAGGTTCTAACTCAGGTCCGTAATCCGGATCGAGGACAGTGTGTGGTGGGTAGTTTGACTGGGGCGGTCTCCTCCCAAAGAGTAACGGAGGAGCACGAAGGTGCGCTAATCATGGTCGGAAATCATGAGGTTAGTGTAAAGGCACAAGCGCGCTTAACTGCGAGACTGACAAGTCGAGCAGGTACGAAAGTAGGTCTTAGTGATCCGGTGGTTCTGTATGGAAGGGCCATCGCTCAACGGATAAAAGGTACTCCGGGGATAACAGGCTGATACCGCCCAAGAGTTCACATCGACGGCGGTGTTTGGCACCTCGATGTCGGCTCATCACATCCTGGGGCTGAAGCCGGTCCCAAGGGTATGGCTGTTCGCCATTTAAAGTGGTACGCGAGCTGGGTTTAGAACGTCGTGAGACAGTTCGGTCCCTATCTGCCGTGGGCGTTGGAGAATTGAGGGAAGCTGCTCCTAGTACGAGAGGACCGGAGTGGACGAACCTCTGGTGTTCCGGTTGTGTCGCCAGACGCATTGCCGGGTAGCTACGTTCGGAAAGGATAACCGCTGAAAGCATCTAAGCGGGAAGCCCCTCCCGAGATTAGTTCTCCCTGACCCCTTGAGGGTCCTGAAGGGCCGTCCAAGACTAGGACGTTGATAGGCTAGATGTGGAAGCGTTGTAAAGCGTTGAGCTAACTAGTACTAATTGCCCGTGAGGCTTGACCATATAATCTAAGTTATTTGCTAATTGGGAAAATATAGAAGACTAGGATTTTGTGTGTTTGAGTCTGGTGTTGCAGCTTGTTTTACCATCTTATTTAAAGTGACAGACGCTGATTTTGTGGTGCGCAGCTATCTGTACTTTAACCTAGTTTGCCTGGCGACTACAGAGCGTTGGAACCACCTGATTCCATTCCGAACTCAGAAGTGAAACGGCGCATCGCCGATGGTAGTGTGGGGCTTCCCCATGTGAGAGTAGGACATCGCCAGGCTTATAAATTAAATAAAACCTCGTGCGAAGCCTTGTACGGGGTTTTATTTTATATGGCTGTGAAGTAACCTACTATGCGGTTTTGTCATAGAAGTATCTTATCTAATTAGTCTGCTATGTTTTCCGAGATAATACAGTTTAATTAATAAAAATCAGTGATGATCAACTCGCAGTGCGAAAGATAACTTCAGGAGTCCAAAGTGAGCGAGAGAGTGGAAGAAACATCGTGCCCGTTTAATGCGGATTTGATGAATCCTGCAACGTTTGAAAACTTTGTCCCGTTTGATATTTTTCGATCATTGAGAACGAAATGTCCCATTTCCTATCAATTGGATTCACAACGGAACAGTACTTTCTGGGCTGTGACAAAACGTGACGATATAGACTTTATATCTAAAAATCCAAAATTGTTCTCTTCTCGTGAAAATCTAGCACATCCGCAACCGATATCTGAAAATCCAGATACTACAGAGATAGCTCGTCAATTAGTTATTAATATGGATCCTCCTGAGCATCTCAGATTTCGCCGTGTAATAAAAGATGCTTTTACTGGTAAGTCAGTAGATAGAATTGATAATTTAATGCGAGATTTTGCAAAGGAAATAGTTAATAAAGTAGCTCCTCGAGGACATTGTGATTTCGCGCACGAAGTAGCCGCGGAGATGCCTTTGTTCGTCATTTGTGCATTAGTAGATATGCCGTTGGAGAGAAGGAAAAAGTTTTCAGACCTTGTAACCACAATGATTGGTATGGACGATCCAGATCTTTGTTTTTCCGAAGAAGATGGACAAAATGCAGCAGCCGAAATATTTGGCATCGCAATGGAGTTGGCGGAAAACCAAATAAAAAACCCAAATGATGGATCTTTAATCGGTACGTTGTTAAATGGGAATATAGATGGGGAAGCTCTTACTGAATTTGAGTTTTGTACTTTTTTCTTAATACTAATAGCTGGTGCGGTCGAAACCACTCGAACCGCTACTAGCCAGGGAATGCGACTTCTTATAGAACATCCAGATCAACATGATCTTCTAATCGAGAGACCAGAATTGATTGAGGGTGCCATAGAAGAGATTTTACGGTTTTATCCGCCTTTTATATTTATGCAGAGAACAGCAGTTCAAGATATTCGAGTGGGAGAAATGGATATCGAAAAAGGAGATATTTTGAGGTTGTACTATCCAGCTGCAAATCATGATCCGGAGATCTTCGGACGAGACGCAGATTGTTTTGACGTAACTCGATCAATGAGAATAAAAGACTTAAGAAATAAGCATCGTACTTTTGGAGTAGGCCAGCATTTTTGCGTTGGTTCCCACTTGGCTCGAAGGGAATTACTTATTTTATTTGAGGAGTTTATACCGAGATTGAAGAATCCAAAATTTAGTAAGCCTCTTAAAAATCTTAAGTCAAATTTTATTCCCGGAATCAAAGAAATGTATATCACATTTGATAAAGAAGAGTCGCATACTTAAAATATCTCGGAGATAGATAATGAAAGTTTTGATAACGGGAGCAGCTGGATTTATAGGAAATCATGTTACGAGACTTTGCATCGAGCAGGGTGATGATGTCCGCGCTATGGTTGCGCCTGGTGAAGATCAAGGCCCTTTAAATGATTTAGATCTGGAAATCACAGAGGGAGATCTTTTAGACAAAAAAACACTCAAAAAATGTGTCCAAGGAGTGGAAGGTATCTACCATTTGGCAGGACTTTTCTCGATATGGACCAAAGATCCTGATCTACATCTTAAAATTAATGTTGAAGGTACCAATCATCTCTTGAGGGAGGCAATGGACTCAGGAATTAAGAAAGTGGTTTATACCAGTAGCATTGCGGCGTTTGGTGTACCAGATAAGGGAGAACTTTTAAATGAAGATACTATTTTCAAAGGATGGGATTGTGCTGGGGCATATGTTATGTCGAAGTTTATTAGCCACAACCTTGTAAAATCAATGGTGCTTGATGGCCTGCCGGCAACAATAGTTTGTCCTGGATTCCCATTTGGACCGGGTGATCGCGGACCGACGCCCACTGGAAGTCTAATTGTTTCAATTCTGAAAGGCAGGATGAAAAACTATTTTGAAGGGGGAATCTGTGCGGTTGATGTCAGAGATGTTGCGCGGGGGCATCTTCTCGCTATGGAAAAAGGAAAGATAGGCGAAACGTATTTACTTGCTAACAGGGATGGCAATATTACGCAAAGAGAATTTGCTCGTTTGGTTGGAGATATCGCAGCAATTCCTGATGTTGCAATCAAAGAAATTTCTCCCGCAGTTATGAAAACTGTAGCCAAGATTCTTGAAGCATGGTCCTTTTTCAGCGGTCGACCGCCTCTTACCACGACTCGAAATTCTATGTATGCACTTAGAGAGGTCTACTCCGATCCGACCAAGGCTATTGAGCAGCTCGGCTTGCCTCAGACACCCATTGAGATTGCTATTAAGGACTCAGTTGATTGGTTCAGAGAGAATGGATACGTTTAATTTTGGATGAGGCTTTTTTATGTTAGCTAAGTTTGTTTTTTGGACCGGTGCAAGTGATTTTATAGTTGGAGGATTAACTATCTTTGGAGCGATTTCGATCCTGATAAATGGAAATGAAGAGCGAGAGCAGTTTGTTCCGTTGATAGTGCTGGGTATGTTTCTTTTTATGGCGGCAGCTTGTCTAATATGGGCATCGAGAGATTTAGTAGCGCGTTATCCAATTGTGTTTTGGCAAGGCTTAGTTCGATTGACCGCGGCCAGTGCGATCCTGTTCGCATCGGTAAGTGGAATTGCAGAGAAATCACTTTACTTTTTGATAGTTTTTGACGGCATTATTGGAGCTACTTACGTTCTAGGCTCGATTAAGGCCACTAACTCCTCGTTTCTGGATTGTTTACTCTGTCAGGATTCCTCATAATAGACATGTTACTTCACCGGTAAAATACACAAAACTTACCTAATTCAGTGCCTTGCGACCGCTAGCGCTAGCTGTTAGTGTGTCCGGCCGTATTCTTTTTAATAAAATGAAAAATTGTTTTGTGGGCAAAACTAATGATGAAGGAAAACATAAGAAAAGTTTTAATAATTAATCCAAAGGGAGGTTGTGGAAAGACTACGTTGGCAACCAATTTGGCTGCTCTTTATGCAGCTTGCGGTGATGTACCGGTTATCATGGACTACGATGAACAGCAGAGTTCTATGGACTGGTTGTCCAAAAGGCCAGATTCTTTACCTCCTATCCATGGAGTTAAGGCATGCAGAGATTACAAAAGGTCAACTTATCATTTACAACGACAGGTACCACGACAGACGCAAACTATAATTATTGACGCTCCAGCAAGACCTTCTCATGATGAGCTAGTCGATATGCAGAGAGGAGGTATATCCGGAATCGTGATTCCGCTGATGCCCTCTGCATATGATACCAGAGCTTTGACGAGAGCGTTGGTTGAACTTTTAACTATTACAAAAGGTTTGGATCAGAGCCCAAGAATTGGTGTAGTGCTTAATCGAGTTCGTAATAGATCCAGAGCGACTAAAACCTTAATCGATTATGTGGATTCGATCTCTCTTCCCATGATAGCGTCATTTTTTGATAGACAGAGCTTTGTTGTTTCGGCGGAAACAGGTTGTGGTGTGGTAGACATGCCACAATCCAGAGTGACCGATGAGCTTCTTGGTCTTTATAAATTAGCTACTTGGCTGCGTGAGGCTCGACCACATTTACGATCTGATTCAGAGCAAGATAGAGAGTATCCTTTGAGAAATTCTTTGAAGGATCAAAGCAATGTCTATCCGTTTTTAGTAGATAGAAAATAGCTTAGTAAAATGACCAATGATCCTTTGTTGAAAAGACTAAATGCTCTTCTAGATGAAAAGGAGGCGGAAGCACTTGATCAGGGTGCAGAACTGGATGTCGATTTTTACGAAGACAATATAACAGATGCTGATACAGGATTTTTTCAGGATGAATCAGAGACGTATGATAATAATAGAAGTAATCAAAAGGAAAATCTAAGAAAAGATTTTAAGCCTGAAGCTAGCTATGCAGCACCAGAAAATGAGTTATCGATACTTGATGAATCAGATAATGAATCAGCAGACGTTGATGCTTTCCCTGACGCTGCTGAAACTATCAGAAAATCTTTAAAATTTAATGTTTTCTTAATCCTCTTATCTTTCATCTTAGGAGGGCTTTTTTTTCAAGTTTTCCTGTCTACCGATACCAAAGGAAAAATGACTAATCTCCTAACTGATTCTTTATTCCGACCAGATTCTGCCGACATTCCCAAAAGGATTTCTGTTTTAGAAGATGATATTCGAGATTTAAGTTTAGGAACGAACTCAATGAAAGTAATCTCCTCTGAACTGAGTGCGGCAGTTTCCGATTTAACTGACTTAAATGAGCGATTCCATGGATCTTTGATTGATCTGCAAGCACGCGTAGAAACTTTGGAAGAAAAGAACCTGATTAAAGGTACTAAAAATAATATCAAGATAGGCTCCGATCAACTTTACGGAGAAAAAAATCCTTGGTTTGTCAATTTCGGTACTTATA
>CABYJX010000002.1 GCA_902519405.1 uncultured Gammaproteobacteria bacterium | reverse complement strand
CTGCCCTAGTATAGAAGATAAGGTCCATCGATTTTCTGATAAGAATTCCCACCAGGTTTTTTTAGAGCCCGAGGGCTTAAAAACAAAGGAGATATATCCAAACGGGATTTCAACGAGTCTGCCAGAAGACGTCCAGTTAAAAATGGTAAGAAGTATAGTTGGTTGTGAAAAAGCGCAGATCATCCAACCAGGCTATGCTATCGAATACGATTTTTTTGATCCAAGAGGTCTTCTTTCTACCCTAGAAAACCGAGCAATTAGGTCTCTTTACTTTGCTGGTCAAATTAATGGGACTACTGGGTACGAAGAGGCTGCAGCACAGGGACTGTTGGCTGGTCTAAACGCTGGATTAAGAGCCATGGACAAATCTGCATGGACACCCAAAAGAGAGAACTCTTATTTAGGTGTGATGATAAGTGATCTAGTTACGTTAGGCACACAGGAGCCATATCGGATGTTTACCTCTCGAGCAGAACATCGTCTATTCTTAAGACAGGATAATGCCGATTTAAGGTTAACAGAAATTGGAAGGTCCCTTGGACTGGTAGAAGAGAAACGCTGGAAACGATTTTGCAATAAGTTAGAGATAATAGAAAAAGAACAAACGAGGATTTCTGAAACCCGCATACACCCCGATAGCAGTATTTCTAGTCGTCTGCTCAACAGAACAGATATTTCAATAAAACGAGATTATAGTTTAATAGAATTATTAAAAAGACCGGAGTTAAACCATAGCTTGTTGCGGGAAATCGAAGAGTTAGATCCGATTGAGTTAGAGTTCTCAGAACAGATTACAATACAGGCTAAGTACGAAGGATATATAGAGCGCCAATTTAAAGAAGTCGAGAAACTAAGTATACAAAAGAATACTCGAATTCCTCCAAATATTAATTTTGACTTAGTCGCTGGTTTATCAACAGAAGTTAGACAAAAACTAAGGATGATACAACCGGAGACACTAGATCAAGCGTCTAGAATTTCAGGAGTTACTCCAGCAGCAGTAACCCAGCTACTTATCTTTATCCGTAATAACAAAAATGCTTTAAATAATAATAAAGAGAAGCGAGCTTAATTTGGAGGATTCTTTTCAAAAAAAAGTAGAAGAAGGGCTAGCTTCAATGGGGTTGCCGTTTTCGAAGGAGACCGCGGATAAGTGCTGCAGACATTTGTTTCTGTTAAAGCGCTGGAACAAAGTTTTTAATCTAACTGGGTTAAAAGACCTCAATGAGATGATAGTGAAACATGTTCTTGACAGTGCAGCTATTTTGCCATTGCTTAAAGGAAAGAGAATAATAGATGTTGGTTCAGGAGCAGGATTTCCAGGAATTCCAATAGCGGTATTATTGCCAGACACATCATTTGCGCTTTTGGATAGCAATGGGAAGAAGGTTAGATTCTTAGTTGAAATCAAATCCTACCTCGATTTGGATAACATAACAATTGTAAATGAGCGGGTCTAGAAGCACGTTCCAACCTCCCCTTATGATATGGTGGTGTGTAGAGCTTTTAGTTCATTAGAAAAAATAGTTTTGAATTGTTCGAGATTGGTGGCTTCAAGTGGTAGTGTGCTAGCTATGAAGGCGGCACTATCAGAGGGTGAAATAGCAGCAGCGAGAAAAGTGTCCCCAAGGGTGAAAATTCATGAGTTAAAGATACCTTCCTTAAAATTACCCCGCCACGCAGTAGAGATGCAGCCCATACTAAAAATTTAGAATTTTTCAAGTTTAGGATTTAATAAATGGTCAAAGTGGTATCGGTTGCCAACCAAAAAGGTGGTGTTGGAAAAACCACTACCGCAATTAATCTAGCGGCATCTCTAGCGGCGAT
This sequence comes from uncultured Gammaproteobacteria bacterium, assembly GCA_902519405.1. Lineage (GTDB taxonomy): Bacteria > Pseudomonadota > Gammaproteobacteria > Pseudomonadales > Halieaceae > CABYJX01. The sequence continues at coordinate 88,867 of CABYJX010000002.1, read as the reverse complement.
GAAACAAAAGGTGTTGTTGGTGGACATAGATCCTCAGGGGAATGCTACAACAGGGGTAGGCATTGATAAGTATTCGTTATCTAATGGCATCGACGAGGTGCTTTTGGGGGCTGTGCCTCTAAAATCAGCCATTCTATCAATCGAGGCAGGAGGATTCTTTTTGCTGGCAGCTAATACGGATCTTACAGCTGCGGAATTGAAGTTACTTGAATCACCAGATCGAGAGAGACAGTTGGAACGGGCGCTTTCAACCTGTTCTGAAGAATTTGACTACATAATAATCGATTGCCCTCCTTCGCTGAATATTTTGACGTTAAATGCTTTAGTAGCATCAAACAGTATCTTAATTACAATGCAATGTGAGTATTTTGCGTTGGAGGGTTTAACTTCATTGTTAGAGACTATAGCTGGCATTAGAAGATCGGTTAATAAAAGGCTTGGGATCGCAGGAATATTGAGGACTATGTATGATCCCAGAAGCAGCTTAACAAGCGATGTGTCTTCTCAGCTACACGAACACTTTGGAGATAAAGTATTACGAACGGTAATTCCGCGCAACGTCCGCTTAGCAGAAGCTCCTAGTCATGGCCGTCCGATTTTATATTATGATCGGCTGTCAAAAGGATCTCAGGCCTATATGGCACTAGCCGGGGAACTGATTCGTCGACAAGAGATAAAAAACCATTCAGCAGAGGCAAACCTCGCGATATAGCGAAAGAGGAGGCATGGTCATAAAAAAACGTGGTTTAGGAAAGGGATTGGATGCCCTGTTAAGCGCTTCCGGAGCCTCCGATGATTTTATTGGAAATGAGGCTGGTAGCGATTCCGATTTATTGAAAGAAATACCAATAGGAAATATACAGCGTGGGCGCTATCAGCCTAGGAGGCACTTAGATCAACAGTCGCTTAATGAATTGGCCGCTAGCATAAAGAAACAAGGCTTGATGCAACCTATCATAGTGAGGCCTATTGGTGCTGGTGTCGGAAAAGTGCATTATGAAATAATCGCAGGCGAGCGCCGCTGGAGGGCGTGCAAAGCCATTGGAATGGGTGCCGTAAGCGCCATAGTACGCGATGTCACAGATGAAGCAGCAATAGCGATGGCTATTATAGAAAATCTTCAACGTGAGGACCTAAACCCTATCGAAGAGGCTGAAGCGCTTCATAGATTGCAGAGCGAATTTAATTTGACCCAATCTGCTGTTGCAGAGGCTGTGGGAAAATCGAGGTCTACCATTGCAAACCTTCTTCGCCTCACTTCCTTACAGTCAAGTATAAAATCGCTGTTAGAGACAGGGAAGATCGAAATGGGACATGCAAGAGCAATATTATCTTTAAGCCCGGTTGATCAAGAAAGAGCTGCTCACGAAGTATTAGAAAAAAGCTTATCTGTTCGCCAGACAGAGCGCTTAGCCAGAACCTTTTTAGAGCCAGTTATCTCGAGACAAAAAGCAAAACCAAAAGAAGATCCGGATTTGACTCGGTTAAAATTGGACATATCAGAAAAGCTGGGAGCTAGAGTCGAAATAATCCATACCCCTTCTGGGAAAGGGAAGCTGGAAATTTCATATAATAATTTAGACGAACTGCAAGGAATTCTTTCACATCTAAAGTGATAGATGTTGATCACTTAAATCAATGCTCTTATAATGCCGGCCCTCTAAGATAAAGATATTCTAAGTAGGCGCTCGGGAAAACAGGTGTCATTTGGAAAATTGCTTCCCGAGGGAACTTAATTGTTGGGTTATCCAAGAAAAATAATGCTACAGCAAGGCCTGCTTCTGATCATCAGCGGTATGATTTTTATCTTTTCAGTAGATGCTGCCCTTGCCAAAGAGTTCGCCTTAGGGGGGCTGGTTGCTGTCGTCCCTCAAGCATTGTTTTGCTTGGTTCTTATGAGATTTCCGTTTGCAGAAGATACTGCGCTTTCGTTTTCTAGAATATATCTAGCAGAGGTGGTTAAACTGATGTTCAGTGCAGTAGGATTCATGGCGATTTTTAAGGTGGTTGGTCCAGAATATCCAGTGGCTGTCTTTACTGGGTTCCTGACGGTTTATACCATTCAAATAAGCGGAGTTTTTTTTCTCGGTCACAGTGTGTTTAGGGCTGGCGGATTGGAGGGCTAAAAGCTTATGGCAGGAGACAACCAAACTGTTTCAGAATATATTGTCCACCACTTAACTAACTTGACCTACGGCAGACTGCCAGAGGGCTTTGAACGCACCAATGCCGAGGGCGGGATAGAAAAAATAGGCCAAGGCGGATCATGGGTAATGGCACACGGCGCCGAGGAGATTGCGGCTATGGGATTCTTCGCTATTCATGTGGATTCTATGCTTTGGTCAATAGGGTTGGGCGCGTTGTTCTGTTGGTTTTTCTTTCGCCAGTCCCGTCGCGTTAGTGCGGAGTCGCCCAGTGGTTCAATCGCGCTGGTAGAGATGATAGTGGAATTTGTTGATAACACAGTTAAAGACACGTTTCACGGCAAAAACGCGCTGATCGCGCCGCTAGCGCTAACCATTTTTGTATGGGTTTTCTTAATGAACCTTATGGATCTAATTCCGGTCGATCTAATACCTTGGGCGCTTTCTACTGGAATAGAGACTATTGGGTTCGTAGGGGTGGAGTATCAAAAAATCGTACCATCGACAGACCCAAATATCACGATGGGTATGGCTGTTGGCGTCTTTATTTTAATGTTGTTTTATTCAATTAAAGTTAAGCGGTTTGGTTTTGTTAAGGAGCTTACAATGAACCCCTTTAATCACCCGCTTTTTATACCAGTAAATCTTTTTATGGAAACAGTAGGGCTTCTGGCAAAGCCGTTTTCACTTGGCTTGCGGCTATTCGGGAATATGTATGCAGGAGAGATGATCTTCATTTTAATAGCTGCGCTTTTCAGTGCGGGCCTGCTCTGGGTATTGCCAGCTGCTATTTTGCAAATAGGTTGGGCTATCTTTCATATCTTGGTAATTACATTGCAGGCCTTTATTTTCATGGTGCTCACGATAGTTTATCTAAGCATGGCGCATGAAGATCATTAGATTAATTTTAAACAGGAAAGTAAATTTTAGGAGAAAACAATGGAACTGGTATATGTTGCTGCAGCAATAATGATGGGCCTCGGAGGGTTAGGTGCTGCTATTGGAGTTGGACTATTGGGCGGTAAGCTTATCGAGGGATCCGCTCGTCAACCGGAGTTAGCGCCCAAATTACAAGTCACCTTTTTTCTAGGTGCCGGGCTAGTGGATGCTATACCTATCATCGGAGTTGGTATAGCAATGTATCTTATCTTCGTAGTGGCGCCAGCAGGCTAAATAATTAGAAGATGCCACTTTCACGAAAGTTTTCAGGTGAAAATGCGGTTAAAACTAGGAGTAATTGGTGAATATTAATCTAACACTCTTCGGACAAATGATAGCGTTCATTTGTTTTGTAGTTTTTTGTATGCGTTTTGTATGGCCTCCAATAATAGCTGCTATGGCTGAACGAGAGAAAAAGATCGCAGACGGTCTCGCAGCTGCTGATCGGGCAAATGATGACCTCGCAGTAGCCAAGGAAACAGTGGCACAAGAGCTTCAGCAAGCTAAGGCGGAGGCTGCAGGTATAGTGGATGCGGCCAACAAGCGAGCGGTGCAGATTTTAGATGAGGCCAAGGAAGCAGCGCTGGCAGAGGCGGAGAGGCTAAAAGAAAGCGCCATAACTGATATAGAACAAGAAAGGCAAAGAGCTAAAGAACAGCTCAGGGGTGAGCTTTCAGCTCTGACTATGCAAGGAGCTCAGAAGGTGCTGGGAGTCGAGATTAATCAAAACACCCATGAGCGGCTGATAGAAGAGCTAGCAGAAAATTGGTAGTTAACAGGTAGATGGCAGAACTATTGACATTAGCCAGACCCTATGCCCGAGCGGCATTTGAGTCTGCGCGTGAAACCAGTTCAATCAATGATTGGAGCGATAGGCTTGGTATGCTTGCAGTCATAAGTTCGGAACCAAAGATTTTGGATCAGCTTAACAATCCGTCTCTCAGCACGTCTAATCACATCACGCTACTAACAGAAGTAATTGGAGAGACCCTGCCGCAGGGGATAGCAAATTTTTTGAATATTTTGTCTGTTAACTCAAGACTTCCGTTATTGCCGGCCATTTTTGGGCTTTTTGAAGAATATAAGGCGGATATCCAAAAGATCATAGATGTTGATATTTTCAGCGCATTTGATTTTGACGAAAAGCATCTGGAAAAGCTATCGGATCGACTATCTCGCCATTTAGAGCGAGAGGTTAACTTAAGGAAGCATATTGACCCATCCTTAATGGGGGGTATTTTAATTAGGGCGGGCGACACCGTGATTGATGGTTCTATCAAGGGTCGATTAGCCATGCTCGCAGAAGCGATGGAACTGTAGGACTGAGGATTAAAAGATGCAACAACTGAACCCATCCGAGATCAGCGAAATTATTAAGAATCGTATTGATAGTCTTGATGTGAAATCAGAGGCAAGAAATGAGGGCACAATTGTTTCTGTAACTGATGGCATTATTCGTATTCATGGACTCGCTGATGTCATGTACGGAGAAATGATAGAGTTTGAGGGTGGCACTTATGGCATGGCACTCAACTTGGAGCGAGACTCCGTCGGCGCTGTTGTCTTAGGAGAATACAAAGGGCTCGCTGAAGGCCAGAGCTGCAGATGTACCTCAAGAATTTTGGAGGTTCCCGTCGGTCCGGAATTGCAAGGTCGAGTTGTAGATGCTTTGGGTGCGCCAATAGATGGAAAGGGTCCGGTGACATGCCCTGAAACAGATGCTTTAGAAAAAGTAGCGCCGGGCGTTATTGCGAGACAGTCAGTGGATCAGCCAGTCCAAATTGGTCTTAAAGCTATTGACGCGATGGTCCCAATCGGTCGTGGTCAGAGAGAGCTTATCATTGGTGACAGACAAGTTGGAAAAACGGCTATAGCTGTAGACGCTATTATTAACCAGAAAGGCACGGGCATTAAGTGTATTTATGTGGCCGTGGGACAAAAAGCGTCCTCCGTAGCTTCCGTAGTAAGAAAACTCGAAGAACATGGCGCCATGGAACACACAATCGTGGTAGCGGCGACCGCATCCGATCCTGCCGCAATGCAATTTTTAGCGCCTTTTGCAGGGTGTACTATGGGTGAATATTATAGAGACAGAGGTGAAGATGCCCTTATAATTTATGACGATTTAACTAAACAAGCTTGGGCCTACCGGCAGATTTCTCTGCTTTTACGCAGGCCTCCCGGAAGAGAAGCGTACCCTGGCGATGTTTTTTATTTGCATTCTCGTTTGTTGGAAAGAGCGGCACGAGTAAACGCGGACCATGTTGAGAAACTAACTAAGGGTGATGTGAAGGGAAAAACTGGCTCCCTGACAGCGCTTCCGGTGATTGAGACTCAGGCAGGAGATGTATCAGCCTTTGTCCCAACCAACGTAATCTCAATTACCGACGGACAAATATTTTTAGAAGCAGATATGTTCAATGCTGGTATCAGACCAGCCATGAACGCCGGTATCTCTGTATCTCGAGTAGGGGGTGCAGCCCAAACTAAAATAATGAAAAAGCTTTCGGGTGGAATTCGAACAGCATTAGCACAATATAGAGAGCTGGCGGCTTTTTCTCAGTTTGCATCTGACTTAGATGAAGCGACTAGAGCCCAACTCGACCATGGTGAGAGAGTGACAGAGCTCATGAAACAAAGTCAATACAGCCCCAAAAGTATTGCTGAAATGGGTGTGATGCTATACGCGGCGAATGAGGGCTATTTGGAAGATGTCGAGGTTCAAAAGATCGGAGATTTTGAGTCTGCATTGATATCTTACATGCATTCGAACCACGGCAAGACCATGTCAGACATAGTGACAAGCGGCGACTATGACGATGACATCGAAAATATCTTCAAGTCTGCGCTTGAGGCATTTAAAGCTAATAGTACCTGGTAACCGATGAGATAAGTTATGGCTGCGGGAAAAGAAATACGCACTAAAATATCAAGTATCCAAAGCACCCAAAAAATTACTAGTGCTATGGAGATGGTAGCGGCAAGTAAAATGCGAAAAGCGCAGGATCGTATGCAGGTAGGAAAACCATACGCTCTTCGTATTCGATCGGTAGTAGGCCACGTAGCAAACTCCGTGCCTGAATATCAACATGTTTACATGCAGCAGCGAGATGCAAAAAGAGTGGGCTTTGTGGTCGTATCCACAGACAGAGGACTCTGTGGGGGACTGAACATAAATCTGTTTAAAGCCTCGATAAAAGCCATCAAGCATTGGAGTGACTCGGGAGCAAAAATTGACATTTGTACCGTAGGTGGAAAAGCGGCAAATTTTTTTAATAGCTTCGGGGGAAATGTGGTGGCCGCCGTTCGAGATATGGGAGATGAGCCGTCTTTAGAAAGCTTAATTGGTGGCGTTAAGACCATGCTTGATGCATTTGAGTCTGGCAAACTAGACAAGCTTTTTTTAGTTCGTAACGAATTTGTAAACACCATGACGCAGAGTCCTGTAGTAGAGCAGTTGCTACCTCTGGAGCCAGAGGATAATGATGAATACAAAAATCACTGGGATTATATCTATGAGCCGGATAACCACGATGTATTGAACCAACTCATGGCTAGGTATCTTGAATCACAGGTTTATCAGGCGGTGGTTGAAAATGGTGCCTGTGAGCAGGCGGCACGAATGCTGGCGATGAAAAATGCCACCGAAAACGCTGGCGAGCTAATAGATGACTTACAATTGGTTTATAACAAGGCGCGTCAAGCGGCAATTACGCAGGAACTGTCAGAAATTGTCAGTGGTGCAGCTGCGATTGGTTGATGCACAACAATAACACCTTTTTAGTGGCCGTGGCCGCTAGAAATAAAAATGAAAAATTAGAGGAATTCTGAAATGAGTAGCGGAAAAGTCGTGCAGATTATAGGTGCAGTTATCGACGTAGAGTTTCCTCGTGATCAAGTCCCACAGGTTTATGATGCACTTAATATCGGTGAGAAAAACATAACTTTAGAAGTTCAGCAGCAGCTAGGTGATGGAGTTGTCCGCACCATTGCAATGGGTTCTTCGGAAGGCCTGAGCAGAGGTTTGGCTGTTGAAAACACCGGAGCCCCTATCTCTGTGCCAGTTGGCGAGGAAACCTTGGGCCGCATCATGGATGTTCTTGGTAATCCCATTGATGAGCGTGGGGAGATTGGGGAAAAGGAAAGAGCTGCAATTCACCGCGCCGCACCAACCTACGAAGAATTGGCAGCCTCGGATGAGCTTCTTGAAACGGGAATAAAGGTTATCGACTTAGTTTGCCCTTTTGCAAAAGGCGGTAAAGTGGGTCTTTTTGGAGGTGCTGGTGTTGGAAAGACCGTCAACATGATGGAATTGATTAACAATATTGCTACTGAGCATTCAGGCTTGTCTGTTTTTGCTGGCGTTGGTGAGAGGACCCGTGAAGGCAATGATTTTTATTACGAAATGCAAGAATCCAAAGTTGTCGATATAGATAACCTATCCAATTCAAAAGTTGCAATGGTCTACGGTCAAATGAATGAGCCACCTGGTAATAGGCTTCGGGTAGCTTTAACGGGGTTGACCATGGCGGAGAAATTTCGCGACGATGGTAGAGATGTCCTGTTATTCGTAGACAATATTTACAGGTATACCTTGGCTGGTACAGAGGTCTCTGCTTTGCTAGGAAGGATGCCTTCTGCGGTAGGCTATCAGCCAACTCTTGCCGAAGAGATGGGGGTTTTGCAAGAGCGTATTACTTCTACGAAGGTTGGTTCTATTACTTCTATTCAGGCTGTGTATGTTCCCGCGGATGACTTAACCGACCCATCTCCAGCTACGACTTTTGCCCACTTAGACTCGACGGTTGTTCTGAGTCGCGATATTGCAGCAAAAGGAATTTATCCAGCAGTTGACCCCCTTGATTCTACCTCTAGACAATTGGATCCTTTGGTTATTGGAACAGAGCACTACGAAACGGCTCGCGGCGTTCAGTCAGTTCTTCAAAGGTACAAGGAACTTAAGGATATTATAGCAATTTTGGGTATGGATGAATTGTCGGAAGAAGATAAGTTGACAGTGGATCGTGCCAGAAAAATTGAGCGCTTTCTCTCGCAACCTTTCCATGTGGCAGAGGTGTTTACTGGCTCTCCAGGTAAGTATGTTTCACTGAAAGACACCATTGCCGGATTCAAGGGGATACTGGAAGGAGAATATGACCAGCTGCCAGAGCAAGCCTTCTATATGGTTGGAAGTATAGACGAGGTTCTCGAGAAGGCTAAATCGTTATAAGAGCGAAGAGGATTGATGAGAAATTAAGATGGCATCATCTATACAGTGCGACATTGTAAGTGCAGAGCGGGATATTTTTACTGGCGAGATAACAATGTTAGTGGCTAATGGTTCTCTTGGAGAGCTTGGCATAGTTCATGGACACGCTCCGCTTTTGACTACCCTGAGACCAGGCCCTGTAAGAATAGTTTTCTCCTCTGGCGAGGAAGAAGTATTTTATGTCTCTGGGGGGTTTTTAGAGGTGCAACCTGGTGTCGTCTCAATTTTGGCAGATACTGCCATTAGGGCGGATGATATGGATGAAGCCGCGGCTGAGGAGGCTCGACGGGAAGCAGAAATCGCGATGGAGAATCAGGCCGGTGAGCTAGATTATGGACGAGCTTCTGCGCAACTTGCGGAAGCGGTTGCGCAGCTTGCAGCGATAAAGAAAATGCGGGGACGTTCTTAGAAACACAGCAAAGCTACAAAAATTCCCACAGAGTATTAAACATTATTTGTTGTGTGGAGGCGATAGCAGCTGAATCGATAATTATCACTACTGGGTAGTTCGGGCGAGCCAATGTAATCATTGCGACTTTTGGTGGATATATCGCTATGTATGAAGCATCTGAGGCCTTTCCCCTAGGTAGCCATTTTCGTTCGGCGAGCTCGGCATCATCTCCTCCATCGCCTACTGCAATTACCCTCACCTTTATCCCCTTGTTAACGCGTTGCCTAGTAAAGTTAGGAAATGGTTTGTAGAGGTGCTCTCTGAGTCTTTGTGTAGAGATCACGGAGTAGCTAGCGTCCGATTCCATTTCGGTCGTCTCTAAAATGTCTCCTAGCACTAAGGCGACCCCGTCGTACCCTTCATAGAATCTTACGTTCCCCAGGCTCATTTCTGGCTGAGCTTGTTTCAACGAGGGTACTATTTCTTCTCGCAGCAGCTGAATAGCTGTATCAATAGCAGACTGTCGTTCCTCACCGAGGCTTAGCAATCTCTCTGGAGACTCTGCTTGGAAGACTCTTCGCTTGCCTCTTGGGAAGTAATTTACAATACCTTTTTCGGCAAGTTTTTTAAGTGTTTCGTAAGTAGTTCCTCGATTGATTCCAGATTCTGCTGCGACGTCTCGTATTGAGGCAGGCCCAAGCTGCAGAAGAGCCTTGTATATTTGAACTTCCCTAGGTTCCAGGCCTATAGCAGAAAAACTGAGATCGTCGCTTGTTGTCATTTATTTTATGACACTTCGGGTTGTTTTGAACCAATATATATTTAATATCAGCGATTAGCAAAAATAATGTCAGTAATTATTTGACACTTGGGGAATTTTTGGATGCAGTTAGAAATCATTATCTTAGCAGCTGGTCGCGGAGTTCGTATGCAGTCCGATTTGCCAAAAGTCTTGCATCCGTTGGCGGGAAAACCATTAATATGGCACGTCTTAAAAACTGCTGCTGCCTTAAATCCCTTTAAATTACATGTTGTCGTTGGTCACAGCGCCGAAAAAGTCAAGACTGCATGTGCCGACTTTTCTGTTAACTGGGTATTTCAGAAAGAGCAGCTGGGTACCGGCCACGCTGTGCTTCAGGCATTGTCAGAAGTCAGTCCAGAAAGCCGTGTTCTGGTTTTATATGGTGATGTGCCACTTATAAGCGTAGGAACTCTGCGGCAGCTCATCCATGAAACCGGGGCTGGTAGCGCTGTCCTTACTGCAGACCTAGATGACCCATCGGGCTATGGACGCGTTTTGAGAGATAGCGCTGGGCGTTTTGAGAGAATAGTAGAGGACAAAGATGCAACTCCTAGTGAGCTCGAGATTAGGGAGATAAATACGGGAGTGCTAATTGTCTCTGCCGCTCAGCTAAATGCCTACTTACCAACGGTCACTTCTGACAATGGGCAAGGCGAATACTATCTGCCCGATATACTCTCAAGGTTAGTTGAGGATAACGAGCAGATTTTAACTATTAACGCATTGTCTGATGAAGTTTTGGGTATAAACGATAGGTTTCAGTTAGCGCGGGCAGAGGCGGCGAACCGGGTAAATCGAGCTAGAGCCTTAATGGATCAGGGCGTTACATTGATAGACCCAACTCGGGTAGAAATACGGGGAGAGGTTGAATGTGGTTCCGATGTGGTAATAGATATAAATGTAATTCTTAGCGGAAAGGTGGTGTTGGAAAACCAAGTTAACGTTGGCGCGAATTCATGTATATCGAATTCGACTATAGGTGCCGGAACTGTAATTCATCCTATGAGTATTGTAGATGGGGCAACTATAGAATCGTCTTGCAGTATTGGTCCATTTGCACGAATTAGAGCCGGCACTAGATTATCTAGCGAGGCAAAAATTGGAAATTTTGTTGAAACAAAAAACACCACACTTGGAGAGGCGAGCAAAGCAAGTCATCTAGCTTATCTTGGAGATGCAAAGATAGGCTCCTCGAGCAATATCGGCGCGGGGACTATCACCTGCAACTATGACGGAGTAGAAAAACATACTACCGAAATTGGTGATAATGCCTTCGTTGGCTCAAATAGCACTTTGGTAGCTCCGGTGAATATTTCCGCAGAAGCCTTTGTGTCTGCAGGGTCAACCATTACCAAAGACGTGGCGTCCAAAGAGTTAGCAGTGGGTCGCTCTCCACAACGTAACGTAACCGGTTGGAAGCGCCCCCAAGCGAAGAAGTGATTCCAGGAATATAACATGTGCGGAATAGTTGCTGCGACCGCCAGTCGCGAAGTTGCTGAGATATTGATGGAAGGGCTGCGTCGTCTGGAATATAGGGGATATGACTCAGCCGGGTTAGCCCTCATTAGTAACAAGGCGGCATTGCAAATGCGCCGCCGAAAAGGGAAAGTAAAAGAACTAGAAATGGCGCTCAGCCATCAACCGCTAACTGGTTTTAACGGGATTGCCCATACCAGATGGGCTACACACGGAGAGCCCTCAGAGTTAAACGCGCATCCCCACACTTCTGGTGGACGAGTTGCAGTTGTCCACAATGGTATTATAGAAAACCATGAAAGCTTACGAAATGAACTCAAAGAAAAAAATTATAAGTTCAGTTCTGATACTGACACAGAGGTTATTGCACATCTATTACATTACTATCTCGAAAAGCATGGAAAATCTTTATCAGAAGCCTTACGTGCCTCAGTCCTTCAGTTGGAAGGAGCTTTTGCGCTCAGCGCAATAGATATAGCTCACCCTAATCAAATAGTGGCATCTCGAAGAGATAGCCCGCTAGTAATAGGAGTTGGTATTGGCGAATATTTCATTGCCTCTGATCAGCTTGCACTGAGGCAAGTGACCGATAGATTTATTTATCTTGAGGAAAACGATACTGTTCTGGTTGCACCGGATTTTCTAGAAGTGAGAAATGCCCAGGAAGTGGTCGTTGAAAGAAAAATCACACAAATTACTTCCTCGCCAGAGGAAAATATGCTGGGCTCTTATTCACATTTCATGCAAAAAGAAATTTTTGAACAGCCAAAAGCCCTTCATGCAACCTTAGCTGCAACCAACGATTCTGAAAGCGCGGGTTTATTCAGTCCAGAAATTGAGAAAACCTTTGACATCATAAAAGCAGTACAGATAGTAGCTTGTGGAACAAGTTATCATGCAGGGTTGGTCGCTCGATACTGGTTTGAGGAGCTAGCTGGCATACCCTGTCAAGTAGAAATAGCTTCTGAGTTTCGGTACCGGCAACGAGTTACACAGCCCGCAACGCTTTTAATCACTGTGTCTCAATCGGGAGAGACAGCCGATACGCTAGCAGCCTTGCGCGGAATAGGATCAGCGGAGTTTGTCGCGTCGCTAGCAATTTCTAACGTAGATAACAGCACCTTAGTTAGGGAAAGTGACCTGGTTTTTCTCACGAAAGCGGGCGCGGAGGTTGGTGTAGCCTCCACAAAAGCCTTCACGACTCAACTAGCGTCGCTTCTGGCTATTACTTTAGCTCTTGGGCGCAGGAATGGAATGCATGAGGACCAGGAGCAGGAGATCTCATCGGCACTAGATAGTCTTCCAGATACAATATCTGGAGTATTAAAAATGGATTCTCAGATTCGCGATCTTAGCGCAAAGTTTACGCGGCGGAAAAATGCGTTATTTCTAGGTCGCGGAGTTTACTACCCAGTGGCGATGGAAGGAGCCTTAAAATTAAAGGAAATTTCATATATTCACGCTGAAGCCTATGCTGCTGGGGAGTTAAAGCACGGTCCCCTGGCTCTGGTCGACGAAGATATGCCCATCGTCGCTATAGCACCAGCTGATCAATTGCTTGAGAAATTACGTTCTAACCTAGAAGAGGTGAGAGCCAGAGGCGGACAATTATGTGTATTTGCTGATCCTGACTCGGGTTTGGAGTCAAGCGCTGATCTGTTGGTTTTAATGATGCCCGATTGTGCCGACTATATTAAGCCGATTGTCTATACAGTTGCGCTCCAGCTTCTGGCCTATTATGTCGCCCTCAACAAGGGAACAGACGTAGATAAACCAAGAAATTTAGCAAAGTCTGTGACGGTGGAGTAAGTTTAAATGCAGATTAGGAAGTTTGGGATAACAGCAAGCGGAGTCTCTCGAGCAGTATCCCGTGCGCATTTTTGATTAAAAAATAAAAAACTTTACCCCATTGTAGAAAGCATATTTTACAAACCTAGAAGATTACTGGAACTACGCGATTTCCGTCATAGTACGCTTTCGCTTTACGCTGGATCAGTTTCCAAGTTTCGCTGTAATAATCCGCCCGTTCAACAAGCCCTCTCAAAGCAGTACATTGGTCGTGCGGTAGCTGTGGTACGCTAGGAGGCACCGTCACGTCCATGCGGGCTGTATAGTCAAATACTACATGTCTTGACACCGCCTCTCCGAGGCTGGCCCCCAAAGTTATGGCACCATGCCATGGAATGACGATGGCTATGTCGTTCTCACCGAGAACTTTTGCAATCGACGAAAAGTCGTCGTTGGGACTTACTGTAGTCCGCTCATAAAATACTGTGGATACATTATTTAGGATTCTGGGAGCACGAGCCAGTGCTGCCTGTGCCGTAATCCAAAAACCATGTGAGTGAACAATCGACAGAACGTCCGGCCGCTGTTTGTAGATGCCTTGATGAAACTCAATACCAAGGCTGGGAGCGCGATCTGTATTCACTGGCCTGCCTTCGAAATCGAATAGCAGAATGTCTTGAAGCTGCATTTCCTCGAAGGTGCGATCAAAAACATGCATATAGAAATAAGGTTCATCACGATATCTTACGGAAACATGCCCACCAATACCGGATCCCAATCCACACGCAGCCAGCCCTCTGCAGGCCTCAAGCAACTGGTCGCGGAGTTCTTCATTTTCCATGACTATAGTGTCTCCTATGACTAAACAGCATCGCGCAAGCTTGACCAAAAACTCTTTACAGGCAACATAACCAGAATTACCTTTCACCCCGTTGTAAGAAGAATATATATGGAAGGAGGTGCGAGTCAATCAATCTAAAAATGTAAGGATTCTTTACATGGAGTAAACTGATTCAAATACTAAATTTCGATTTATCCTAATCAACAGTTAAAACTAACAGAGGAAAAAAATGAAAAGGTTTAATGAAAAAATAGTTGTTGTCTCTGGAGGAGCATCAGGAATGGGAGCCCTAACTGCGAAGCGAGTTGTTGAAGAAGGCGGCACAGCAATAACGCTCGATATAAACAAAGACCTTGGTAAAGACGTAGCAGACGAGATTGGGAAAAATTGTGAATTTATACATGCTGATGTTACAAAGCCAGAATCTTGGAAAGAGCTAGAAAATTACTTAGGGGATAAATTCAATCAAATAACATCAGTCATTAATGCCGCCGGAATTAGTGAACCGGCAACGATCGAAGATGAAACATTTGAACACTGGAATAGGACTCATTCTATTAACGGAACTTCCGTTTTTCTTGGATGTCAATTTGGCGTGAAGGCAATGAAAAAAAATGGAGGATCAATAGTTAATTTCTCTTCTTCATTAGCCACGCGACCAAAACCTTTTGTAATAGCATATAACTATAGCAAGGCAGGTGTGCTGGCTATTACAAGAACCGTTGCTCTACATTGTGCAGAAATGGGTTATAAAATAAGATGTAATTCTGTTCAACCTGGCGCGATCAATACTCCCATGATGCAAAGATATTTAGATGCAGCAGAGGATTCTGAACAACAGCTTGCTGATTTTGCTGCATCCCATCCTATGAATAGGGTTGGAGATCCCGATGAAGTCATTAGTGCTGTTTTGTTTTTAGCATCAGATGACTCTGCATTTACCACTGGTGATTCCATTTCGGTTGATGGTGGGGTTATCGCTATTTAATTATAATAGATTCCTCAAGAAGGAACCTGCGGGGGATGAAACATGGACGATAATGGTGTAGGAATATTCCCACATTTTTCTCCGCAGGCTACATATCAGGTAATTTAAACGCTACAACTGCATCTCCAATATTCGTCTGCATAGATACATGCCCGCCAGCAGGTATCACCAGGTACTAAGCTCCCGATTTCTCCGAAATGAATGTCATGTGCCCTGCTTGCGCTCCAGCAGGCAGTTGGCTTCTTCAAAGCTCCTCTTCAATTTCGCTATCAAAGGTACGTAAGTAGTTATCGATGGTTCCAGCCACGAAGGTAAGACCTCCACAAGTGACAACGCCCCAGATCTTTCAGATGAGCAACTTCTTTCGGTTACCCACTACTTTCGAGTGTTGCAAACGTATTAACTGAAAGAGCGACTATAGTGAAGCGCGCAGTAATCCTTAAATAGATTCTAGATCCGGGGGGAGAAGGTCGATTAAGGACAGTTTTATCGGTTACTTTACTCTTTTGGCAAAACTCTATAATAAAAAATTTTCCCTTCTTTAATCTTTACCAAACCAAAAAAAGGCCTCTTTGTTTTATCGGGTCCAATGACATCAGCTTGGAATGCGCCTAACTCTCCATTCGAACTAACAGAATTTACTTTATGCACTATTCCTTCTTTTTGCATTTCTATCACTCTTTTTCTTAAAAAGTCCCTGACAGATTCTTTGCCCTCCAAAATATCTCTTGCTTCACTTTTGTGTCCGTCATGTTCCCATACTTGATTATGAACCCATCTTACTTCTGGATGCATTGCTTCCACGGCTTCATCAGCTTTACTGTTATCTATGTTATCAAAATATACCTTCTGGAGAAGATTAAGCAGCTGGACTTCTAATTTTTCTCTAGACATTAAGAACCTCAATAGAATAGTTAGGACCTATCATTTTTGTCATCAATATCAGTTGCATCAACATATACATGGGTATGACTATTATAGTTTAACGAACTTTTCTCCCTTACCGAATTAGCTATAAGAAAAGATTTATTAACACTGATGCAGAAGTTACTAAATCAAAACATTTTAATTTACACGATACAACTTATAAACAACTTCGTAATATTGGAGCAGGCTAAAATAGAGAATCCAGTTGCTAGTGTGTTTAATATAGATAATTCTGCATTCGAGTTGATATCTGGTTTTTCTAAGCAAGGTAAACCATCGGTGTTTTTTTAAATATCTGATTTATAGAATTAGAAATTCCCTGTATGCTCCACCTCTTGAGTACGCGTTGCTAGAGACGCGGGGTCGGGCAATTTCAAATCAGCATGCGGATCTACGGTTGATAATCAAAAACGTCAAAAACTGCATTTGCATTTTGTTGTTATCAGGTGCCTCCATGGCAAGTGATTGGCCCTCCTATGGGTTAGATTATACCGAGCAGCGACATAGTCCTTTGACTCAAATAAAAAAAAATACCGTTTCTGATCTGGGCCTAGCGTGGACGCTTGATGTTCCTGACGCTGTATCATTGCTGAGCACACCCCTGATGGTAGACGGCATACTGTATTTTTCCGCAGATCGCGCAATCGTTCACGCAGTAAATGCGCGATCGGGTGAGCTGCTCTGGACCTATGATCCTAAATCTTGGCGACACTCTCCTCGAAGTATAGCCATCAGCTTTAACACAAATCGTGGTATTGCTTACCTCGATGAAAAGCTATTTGTAGGCACACCAGATGGTAGATTAGTGGCGCTAGATTCAGAGACTGGCAAAGTTGTTTGGGCTAGCCGGGCGTTTCCGATAGGGGAAAGAAAAACTATCAACGGAGCACCCAGAGCAGCAGATGGTAAGGTCTTCATTGGTAATAGTGGCGCGGAATTTGGGACCCGAGGTTTTGTTGAAGCTTACGATGCTGAAACCGGGGACCGGATCTGGCGATTTTACACTGTTCCGGGTAATCCCGCGGACGGCTTCGAAAACTCTGCTATGGAAATGGCAGCAAAAACTTGGCATGGGCGATGGTGGAAGCATTTTGGCGGTGGTACAGTTTGGAACGCCTTAACTTACGACCCGAAACTTGATCTACTGTTCGTCGGGGTCGGAAACGGTGATCCTTGGGATCGCGATGTTAGAAGTGAAGGTAAAGGCGATAATCTTTTTCTTGCATCGATATTGGCGTTGAGAGCAGATACTGGAGAGTATGTCTGGCATTATCAGGTTAATCCAGGAGAGCAGTGGGATTATAAAGCCACCATGGATATCGTGATGGCAACGCTTGAGATCGAAGGCAGAACTCGCGATGTCCTTCTACAGGCGCCCACCAATGGGTTTTTTTATGTTTTAGACAGGGCCACAGGGGAACTGATTAGCGCCGAGAAATATGAAAAGGCTACATGGGCTGACCGCATTGATATGAAGACTGGTCGTCCGGTGGAAACGCCTGGTGTGCGGGTGAAGCCTGGAGAGAGAAAACTTATTTATCCCAGTACTTATGGAGCGCATAACTGGCAGCCGATGTCATTTAATCCGAATTTGGGGCTTGTGTTTATTCCAACAATCCGTCAGGGTGCTTACCATTCGAAGCCACCGACATATGTCGCACGTGATAACTTTTTTACCATCGGAATAATCACCGAGCTCACAAATACCGAACCATTGGATGGTACAGGGGCATTGCTCGCCTGGGATCCAGTGTTACAAAAAAGCCGCTGGAAAATCGAGGATCTGCCGATCTGGAATGGCGGCACCTTGTCTACAGCCGGTGGCGTCGTATTTCAGGGCAGAGGTGACGGTGTCTTCGCGGCACACGATGCTTCATCGGGTGACCAGCTCTGGTCCTTCGATGCTAAGCGAGGCATCACGGCTGCTCCTATCAGTTATGAACTCGATGGGATTCAATATGTTACTGTTCTGGCAGGGTGGGGAGGGCTAGCATCGTTTGGATTAGAACCATTTCGAGAACACGGGTGGCGTTACAAAGGAGACGGCATAAGAGTTCTCAGTTTTAGTCTGAAAGGCGATCATCAGTTGCCTAAAACCTCTGCACCGGCTCCCTTCGCACCAATAGAACTTGGAGGAAACGAAATTGAGATCGACGACGATTTAGCCTTTGAAGGCTATGTTTTGTATCATCAGGCGTCATGTGCAATCTGCCACGGCTCAGATGCACACTCCGTTGGTGCCGCAGCACCAGATCTTAGAGAATCCAGGACGCTATTAAATTACAGTACTTTCCGTTCGATTGTTGTGGAGGGCGCTTTATTAGAGAAAAATATGCCCTTATTCGATGATTTACGAGAAAGTGAAGTTCAAGCAATTTACGAATACCTGTTACAACAGACCATGGTAGCCAATGACGCACTGACGAGTGCTGGAGTAAAGAATAACTAGACCCCGATGTCAGGTAGGCAAATTGCAAGTCGCACTTCATAGCGACTCGCTGGCGGTCTTATCTTGGTTTTGCTCACCCAAATCCTCGCACAAAAAAACAACATGGCCCATGGCCCTTTTAGACGTGAGATTACGAATTCGGGCGCTAAACGCCTATAACTTGCTTTATTTGAGTGAACTCCAAAATACCCTCTGGACCGCACTCTCGACCCCACCCGGATTTCTTGTATCCTCCAAAAGGCTGTAGGAAAGAGATGCCGGCGGTATTAATAGCAACGCTGCCAGATTTGAGCCTGTTCGCCACCCGCATGCATTCATTAGAGTCAGCCCCGTAGACCGAGGCAGCAAGGCCAAAGTCTGAATCGTTGGCCAATTCGATTGCCTCCTCAATGCCGGAGTAAGGGATAACAGCTGTAACAGGACCGAAGACCTCTACCTGAGCGATGTCCATGGAGTTACTTACATGGTCCAGCAAAGTTGGTTGGTACCACCAACCTCTCTCCATCTCGGATGGACGGGTACCTCCTACTACTACCCGCGCGCCTTGTTGTTTCGCGGACTGGACGGCGCGTTCGGTTCGAAGTAGACCTCGCTCTGTCGAGATTGGTCCTTGATCAACTTCAGTGGACAGCGGGTCACCCAACACAAATTTTGAGTATTTTTCTGCGAGGGCCTCAATGATTTCTGAGTACCTATCCGCTGGTGCCAAAATACGAGATAGGCTGACGCAAACCTGACCCATAAAAGCGGTGCTGCCTGGGATCAAAGTGTCAATTGTCTCTGCTATGTCAACGTCTCCCAAGAGAATAGCTGGCGACTTGCCGCCCAATTCAAGCGTGGTCCTGGCAAGCCTGTCAGCCGTCCGTTTTATCACTTCGATACCAATCTGTGTGCCGCCCGTGAGGGAGACCATGTCAATACTAGGGTGCGATACTAAGTATTGAGTAACTTCAGTGTCAGCGGGAAGAAGTGTTAAAACACCCGGCGGGATATCTGCCTCTTCTATCGCTTCGGAAAGCAGCCGTGAGGTTAATTGTGACTCGGGTGCATGTTTTCCGATGACGGTACAACCTGCGAGTATCGCAGGAATTATCTTCATCGCCATTAGCACGATAGGGCCATTGAACGTCATGATGGACAGTACAGTACCAATTGGTTCGCGTAAAAGTAAAACATCATCTCTATACTCTGACCAGTCTAGCTCAGGTGCTGTATCGAGCATTTTGCGCCAAATTGTTACCGCGACATTGTTGTTTATTATCTCAGCGTGGCTAAGGGTTGGGCCTGATTCCAGTACCCAGGCTCGATTCAAATCTGCCAGCCTTGACTCCATAGCATCACATAGCTTTGAGCAGTGAACCACTCTTTCCTCGACCGACAGATTTGCCCAAGCGCCACTGTCGAAAGCCTCTCGGGCTGAAACCACAGCCTTCTCGGCGTCTTCTATTGTGACGGCAGAGGTGTTGGCAATTATCTGTTCCGTCGATGGAGAAATTACAGAATATTCGGGTGGAGATGGATCAGTCCACCGCCCCGCGATTAGCTGCTTATCTAATCCTGGTATTTTGATATCTAATTGATGATCTATTTTTGCCATGACAGAAAATCCTGAAATTGAGAAACGAGGAGTGAATAGAAAAAAGGCGATAAAGACTATCTTACTTGTGCTGGCTTTCCAACCTCCTGAGGCCTTGCTAATAAGCTTAACACCTAACGAGGGGTGGAGAAGCTATATTTCTTCTACATCTGTGTCGTACAACAGTTTCAATAAATCAGAAATTACCAAAATCAGTCCATTAAAGGATAATATCAGTTCAATACTAGAAGTTGCACCCGTGGCTTCTAACCAATATCGTTTAAATACAAATTAACTAGGGGGACGAAAATCATGAACAACCTTATCTTACAGCCCGTCCTTTTCATGGGCGCACTTAGTATGATCATGATGATTTGGATGTATGCAACACGAATTCCAGCGGCAAAAGAACTAGAAAAGCAGGGCACGAATATGCAGGATCTTTCGCATCCTTCAGCTATGGGCGGCCTGTTCCCAAGCAAAGTAGAGAGAGTGGCAGATAATTATAATCATCTGTGGGAACAGCCCACTCTCTTCTATGCAATAGTTTTTGTTATTTGGGCGCAAGAGCATACGGATATTATTCATCTCAATTTAGCATGGAGTTACTGCCTTCTGAGACTCGCTCATTCGATCGTTCAGGCCACCGTGAATTATGTATGGGTTCGTTTTGGCGTGTTTATGTTAAGTTGGTGTGCTCTTTCAGCTATGCTTATCCGCGAAATGCTTCATATAGTTAATTAACAAGGTCAGCACGATTATTAAGAAGATGTCAGTCGAACTCCGGCAGACGGGAATTGATTTTTTTAAGTCACATTCCACGGCACTGCTAATTCTATTTTTAACGCTGATGGGGCATAGAATTTGTACTGCGGCTCTGGATAATACGTGGCCTTTATCATCGCTAGAGCAACAAGGAGTGAATTCCGCTGTAATTCAGAAACTGCATCAAGAATTTAAAGATGGACGCCACGGATATGTAGATAGTTTTTTGATTATTAAAAATGGCTATATAGTTTTTGAGGAATATTACGAAAACGACTATTTCGCACTGACTAAAAACCGTAAACATCAACAAGCAAAAATCATGCGAGACAACTATGGAGAATCAGCAAGCGCTCAATACAATTATTATGATCCAGTGTGGCATCCTTATTACAAGGAAACGCGCTTACATACAATACAGTCGGTTAGCAAAAGCGTAACTTCGGCGCTCGTTGGGATCGCGATTGCACGAGGTGAAATTCCAGATATCGACACCAAAATATTTGGATACTTCGCGGAATATAGATCGTTATTTCAAGACCCACTTAAAAGCTCGATTACTCTGCGCGACCTGCTAACGATGACGGCCGGAATAAAGTGGGATGAGCTGAGTTACAAATATACTGATCCATTAAATAATGCCGCCGCAATGGAAAACAGCAGTGACTGGATAACATATATTTTAGCGTTACCAATGGAGTTCCAGCCAGGAGCGAAATTTGTATATAACAGTGGGATAACAGTATTGCTATCTCATATTCTTTATCAGGCAACAGGTATGCATATTGATGAATACGCTGATAAATACTTATTTACACCTCTTGGAATAAATAACTTTTATTGGAAGAAAACGCCCACTGGCCTTGTTGATGCCGAAAGCGGATTGTATTTATCTTCGAGGGATTTCGCCAAATTTGGCTATCTATACCTTAGTAAAGGGGCGTGGGGTGGCAGTCAGATCCTAAGCGCTGACTGGACTAAATCAACTATGTCACCAGATACTCTAGTCGAGGGCAGAGAGAGGCGATATGGATATCACTGGTGGCTTGTGCCTTATACAGGAGGATCGAGCAAATGGATATTTAGTGGCAGTGGCTATGGCGGACAATACCTGCTTGTGATTCCTGAATATGACCTAATACTTGTATTTAATGGATGGAATATTTTTGATATTCCTCGACCAACAATTGAATATTTATCTCTCAGAGTCTTAGAAAGCGTTCAATAGGCGCAAGAAAATTCTCTCGTTAATAGTGAAGTTTAGCCTTTCAATCCTCCTCTGAAAAAGTTTGTTTTCCTTACGATAGATCGTCGATATTACCTGCTTTTTTGTTGGTAATGTTATCGTCTGGCTCTGTAAAACTCGAAATGTTAGGGAATGACTTAGATGTTTTTGCTCCAAGAGCCTTTAGCTTTTCGGCTCGATTTATCATATTCCCTCGCCCGCCTTCCAGCTTATTTTTGGCATCTTCAAATGATATTTGTGCTTGCTCTAGCCTCTCACCTACTTGCGAAAACACTTTAAAAAAATTGACAAATTTATCGTATAGCTGACCTGCCTCGCGTGCTATCTGTTCGGCATTTCTATTCTGATTTTCAGTTCTCCAAAGATTTTCTATGGTCCTTAGAGAAGGCATTAGCAGGCTAGGCGATACCAAGCCAATATTGTGAGTCATCGCCAAATCAAAAAGACGAGGGGAGTCTTTCAAAGCCCTCAAAAGAGCTTCATCGATCGCAACAAATATAAGTACGAAGTCTAGTGTTTGATGCGAATCAAGATTTTGATAATTCTTTTTTGAGAGCCCTCTTATATGATTTTCGATAGAATTCACATGTTTTTGACGAAAAAGATCCTCTTCTTCCTCGGTCTCGGAATTGATCGATTTCTCGTAATCTACCAGAGAAACCTTTGAATCGACCACTATGACTTTATTATCCGGCAGAGTTATTAAAATATCAGGCTGGACAGTCTTACCTTCAGTGGTTTTCTGCGATTTTTGTACTAGATAGTGTAGGTCCTTTTTTAGTCCTGAATTTTCCAATATCTTTTCGAGGATCATTTCACCCCAATTGCCTTGAGTTTTTGAATCGCCCTTAAGTGCCCTTGTTAGATTTTCAGCATTTGAGCTCAAAGCTAAGCCTAGATCACGAATCTGCTTAAGCTCGTCTCGAACTTGCTGGCGCTCCTTAGCATCCTCTGTTCTGGAGGTAACGATTCTTCTATCGAACCTGTCTAGCTGCTCTTTAAAGGGATTCATAAGTTGCTCTACTGCTTCTTTATTTTGCTTGGAAAATTTTTCGGATTTATTTTCAAGGATACGATTGGCAGCAACTTCGAATTCCTTAGTTAATTCTGCTCGGATATTGGATACTCGTGCCTTGTCCTCTTCGAGTTTATTTCTCTCGGCTCGAAGTTCAGCTTCTAGTTTTGTTGCACGTTGTAGTTCTAACACATATTTTTTATTTACTTGTCTGTGGGACATCCACAGAAAAAGTGTAAGAGCGAGAATCGGCAGGAGGCTTACTAAAGTCAAGAAATCAAAAGAGGACATATTAAGCTAGAGGGAGATTTTTAGTTTTTATAAGCCAAATGCTGCAGATATGCCAAAACAAGGATCTCAAAAAAGGGCACATCTGATTTAAAAGGGGTAGAGGGTTATAGCCCCTAAATTTAGCATAGAGCAAAATGCTTATTGATTGACTGCCTTATATTCACGAATTTCAATATTGAACTCGCCAGCGATTGCCGCTTCACTATCTACTGCTGCATTATATTTAGCTAGTAATTCCTCGTGAGCATCTTTAGCTTCTTCGTCAGCCTCCAAGACCTGTTTTCGCATTTCGTCGAGCTTTGCATCTATGGCCGCTTGAGCGGCGGAGAGATCATCACCAATGTTCTCATCTATTCCAACCAAGCAGGCCCTATACTGAACGACCTCGGCTTGAAAACTTTTCATGGCTTTTTGTCCGGCGAGCATTTCCTCAAGAGTTGAAACGGCCCCATCAGGAAGTGACGGTGCTGCGGGCAATTCACACTCGGCAATAGCATAACCACTTAAAAACGAGATAATTATTAATAAGATGCTTTTTTGAATCATTTTCTCCCCCTCTTGGAGTAAAAATTACTGCTCACTAACACACAGTAACAAGCTAAACGAGATCTGCCAAGGTCCAATTAACCAAAAACTTTTTTTGATGTTTTGTTCCACTTAAGTGAGGGATTTACACATTTTAGGTAAACTACAGCAATGGATGTATCAGAAATTTTATCGCCGCTAAATGACGTTCAACGCAATGCAGTTGCTTCGGAGAACCCTAGTATGCTCGTGCTTGCCGGGGCTGGAAGTGGAAAGACTCGGGTTCTAGTTCATCGAATAGCTTGGCTTATACGTGCTAAAAATATTTCTGCTCACAGTATTCTCGCAGTAACTTTTACAAATAAGGCGGCGAGAGAGATGCGCACTCGTATTGAGGAAATGCTGCAGATACCGTCTCACGGGATGTGGGTGGGCACCTTTCATGGCCTCGCACACCGGTTGCTTAAATATCATTGGCGAGAGGCTGGGTTAGTCGAGAATTTTCAAATCCTTGATAGTGATGATCAGCTTCGCTTGGTAAAACGAGTGATTCGTGGCTTGGATCTTGATGAATCAAGGTGGCCGCCTAAACAAGCGCAGTGGTTCATTAATAGTCAAAAGGACGAGGGTCTGCGAGCAGCGGATGTCACGGCTCCTTTGGGTGACCTATATGTTAAAACGATGACTAAGATCTACCAGGAGTATGAGCAAGTCTGTAGTAGAGGGAGCCTCGTAGATTTTGCTGAACTTCTTCTTGCAGCATATGAACTATTTTTGAACAGACCAGAGTTGCTAGGCCACTATCAGGAGCGCTTTGATCAGATATTGGTAGACGAATTTCAAGATACCAATACTATTCAATATTTGTGGTTAAAAATATTATCAGGATCCAATGTTCCAGTGATAGCAGTTGGAGACGATGACCAATCCATTTATGGATGGCGCGGCGCTAAAATACAAAATATTCAAAGTTTCTCAGAAGAATTCCCAGGGACCGAAGTTGTGCGCTTAGAACAAAATTATCGATCAACCCAAACTATACTGCGAGCCGCAAATGCCGTAATTGATGTTAATAAAGGTCGATTAGGGAAAAACCTTTGGACTTCTGGGGATGAAGGACAAGAAATCACACTCTTCGCAGGATTTAATGAACAGGATGAAGCTCGATACATTGTAGAACAGGTGCAAGGCTGGATCCTTGAGGGGCAGGAAAGATCCTCGATCGGTATTTTATATAGATCTAATGCACAATCCAGAGTCTTAGAAGATGCATTTATTGGTGAAAGTATTCCTTATAGGATTTATGGTGGCCAACGATTTTATGAGCGTATGGAAATTAGGAATGCCCTGGCTTACATGAGATTAGTGGTGAATCGAGCCGATGATGCGGCTTTTGAACGTATCATTAATACCCCGGCCAGAGGCATTGGAAATAAAACTATAGAAGTGCTTCGTGACTTAGCGCGTCAATACAATACAACTCTTTGGGAAGCGATTACACTTGCCTCTGACCACAGTGCTCTGGCAACAAGATCATTGACTGCAATAGCTGGGTTCAAAAACTTGATTGACGAAATTGACTCCGAGGTAAGTTCGCTTGCTTTGGAGGAATTAGCAGACCGCACTATCAAACTCTCTGGACTAATCGCGTATCATGAGAAGGAGGCTGGAGAGAAAGGGCAAGCTCGCGTGGAAAACCTTGAAGAACTTGTTAGCGCCGCGCGAGAATTCTCCCCAGAGGTTGGAGGGATATCGCCTTTACAGCAATTTGTTGACGCTGCAGCATTAGAGGCAGGCGATAGTCAGGCAGATGATTATGAGGATAGCGTTCAGCTAATGACGCTTCATTCTGCTAAGGGATTAGAATTCCCGTTAGTCATTTTGGCAGGTATGGAGGAAAATCTTTTTCCACACCGTATGTCGCTAGATGAGCCTGGGAGGCTTGAAGAAGAGCGAAGGCTTTGTTACGTCGGGATTACACGGGCCATGAAAAACTTAATAATTACGTACGCTGAGACGAGACGCCTTCACGGTAGCGAATCATTTAATACACCATCGCGATTTATTCGAGAAATACCTCCGGAACTGTTGTGTGAAGTGCGTGTGACTAAATCTGGAGTTAAATATAATAAATTTCCCCAAGCAAGTATTCCAGATACTAACTTCGACTTGGGTCAGAGAGTGTATCACCAGATATTTGGAGAAGGCGTGGTATTGAACTTTGAGGGCCGTGGCGATAATGCAAGGGTTGAAGTCAATTTTGACATAGAAGGCAGTAAGTGGCTTGTACTCCAGTATGCGAATCTCCAAATTGTTTAATCAAGCTAGCGAGTGTTAACGATGTCGACATTTTCAAAAAGTCAGAAACAGTCTTTAGTAATCTTGCTCCTAGTCTTAATCTTAGTCCTAGTAGTCGGTTTTTGGGCTCGTGAAAAAGCCATCACTTCTTCCGAGATATCTTATCAAGGTGATAGTGAGCGCAAAGCTGGCCCTCAATGGAAGATTATAACGACTTGGCCGAAAAACTTGCCCGGTTTGGGACAAGGACCAGAAACCTTCGCTCGCTACCTTGGTGAAATGAGTGGTGGAAGGCTTTCGGCTCGTGTCTATGGCGCAGGGGAAATTGTGCCACCTTTAGATGTTTTTGAGGCGGTTTCATTGGGTGTAGCGGAAGTGGGTCATGGAGCTTCTTATTATTGGAAAGGTAAAATCCCGTCATCTGTTTTTTTTACAGCTATTCCTTTCGGCATGACCGCGCAAGAGATGAACGCGTGGTTTCATTATGGTGGCGGCTTAGAGATTTGGGAGGAGATTTATGCTCCCTTCAACTTGATCCCTCTAGCGGGCGGAAGTACTGGTGTGCAGATGGCGGGGTGGTTTAATCGCGAAATAAATTCTGTGGAGGACGTCAAGGGGCTTAAAATGCGGATTCCAGGAATGGCAGGGGAGGTATTTACCGCCATTGGAGGAACAACCGTACAAATTGCTGGGGGGGAGCTTTATACCTCCTTACAAACTGGGGTTATAGATGCGACCGAATGGGTTGGCCCCTATAACGATTTAGCGCTTGGTCTGCATGAAATAGCGAAATATTATTATTATCCGGGATGGCATGAGCCTGGCGCGATGTTGGAATTTATCGTCAATAAAGAAGCGCTAGAGAAGTTAACACCTGAATTGAGGGCTATCGTCAAATATGCCGCAAGGGCAGCCAACCAGGATATGCTTGACGAGTTTACAGCTCGGAATAACGACGCTTTGGTGAACCTTGTGGAAAATCATGGTGTTCAAGTTCGCAAATTGCCAGATGATGTTCTTTTAGCACTGTATACGGCGAGCCAGCAAGTAATGCAAGACTTAATAGAGAAGGATCCTGTGGCAGCTAGAGTTTACAGATCTTTCTCAGATTTCTACGATGGCGTTAGGCAGTACCACCATATTTCCGAGCAAGCTTATATTAATTCCCGAGACAAGGTTATAGAGGCTTCAAAAAACAAAGCTAAGGATTCAGTCGATTAGGTAGCCAGGTGGCAATTGATGGCCATATCCACAGCGCGGCTAGCACACCCACCTGTATGATAATAAATGGAATGACGCCTTTATACATATCGATCGTTCTTATTGTTTCAGGAGCTACCCCACGAAGATAAAAAAGTGCAAATCCGAAAGGTGGTGTTAAAAATGAAGTTTGTAAATTAATAGCTATCATAATACCTAACCAAATCGGATCTAAACCCATTGTTAGTAGTATTGGCCCCACTATTGGGACAACCAGAAAAGTAATTTCTATAAAATCCAGAATAAAACCTAAAAGAAAAATAACTACCATGACAATTAGGGTCGCCTCCATTACCCCTCCACTTAGATTAGATAAGAAGTTATGGATGAGGCCTTCGCCTCCAAATCCTCTGAAGACAAGTGAGAAAAGCGCAGCACCAATCAAAATCATAAATACCATGCTGGTAGTTTCCATTGTGTTTTTGGCAATACCATGGAGTTTAGATAGATCTATTTTGTTTCTCGACCATGCCAGAAGTAGCGCACCGATCGCTCCTACTCCTGCAGCCTCAGTGGGTGTTGCCGCGCCAGCGATTATAGATCCCAATACAACCAACATGAGGCTTATCGGCGGCAGTAAGCCAGATAATAAAGTCTTAAATTTAAATTCTTGGGAACGTGCTGGAGGCATGCTATTTGGATTTAATTGGGCCGTTAACAAAATGTAAATCAAATAAAGAAAGACAAGTAATAGCCCGGGCATCAAAGCACCTATAAACAAATCACCGACCGATACCGTTTGAATATTTTTAGAATCTGTCACAAGCTGAGCCTGCTGATATGCGCTCGAAATAATATCTCCCAATAAAACAAGGGCGATAGACGGAGGGATTATTTGTCCCAATGTCCCAGTAGCACAAATAGTTCCCGCCGCGATAGGCGTGGAATAGCCGTTTCTAAGCATAGTTGGCAAAGAGAGCAGCCCCATAGTAACAACTGTAGCACCAACTATTCCTGTACTTGCTGCTAATAGCATTCCAACTAAGACTATAGAGATTCCGAGGCCTCCCCTTACAGAGCCAAAGGCACTCGCCATGTTCTCTAGCAATTCTTCTGCAATTCGTGATTTTTCTAGCGTTATTCCCATTAAAATAAACAAAGGTACTGCTACTAGTGTTACGTTAGTGATAGTTCCATATAGTCTTCCAGGGAATGCAGCTAAGTAGGAAGAATCAAATGTCTCTGTAATAATTCCTCCGGCAGCAAATGCGAGCGCTGTACCAGCTAGGGTTAAAGCTACCGGATAACCAAGAAGCACTAAAAAGCACAGTGCGAAGAACATCCAGATGGCGACAAATCCCTCCATTATTTATAAGTATCCTCCAGCAATATTTCGCAAACTGAGCGCAGCGTTTCCGCAAGCCCCTGCAGAAGTAGGGTTATAGCCATAATTGGCAAAAGTGACTTTAATAAATACACAGCTGGAATCCCGCCGGGGTCTGCTGATATCTCTTTCATCGACCAGGATTGGGCGACATAATCCCATGTGACGACAAAAATAAAAACACAAAACGGGATAAGGAAGACTATGTTTCCAATTGCGTCAATCCACGCTCTAGTCTGAACGCCGCATCTCCGATAAAAAACATCCACACGTACATGCTTACCTGATTTCAAGGTATAAGCCGCGCCAAACATAAATAAGCTGCCATGCAAGTAGGTTACCGCTTCCTGCGCAAAGATAGATCCTAAATTCAATCCATAACGAAGAAAAACAACGATCCCTGTTAGCAAGGCCATCCCAATGGCTGCCCATGATACCCACTTGCCAATAAACTCTGTCATATTTTCGATCGTTGAAATTACTTTTGAAATGAGAAACATAACTTTTAATACTTTTGGATAGCGAAGCTTGAGGGTATTATAACTTTCCTTTGCTGAACTTGCGCTACGCGTTGCTAAAATTAGGATACTAAATATGTTGACAGTAATATCACCTGCTAAGACACTGAATTTTGATAACCAGGTAGTTGGTTTCGGCTATACTCAACCTGAGCTTCTTGATGCTGCAGCCGATCTTATTGAGGGTGTCAGGGCCCTTTCGAAGCCTGATATAGCGTCCATAATGGGTGTAAGTGAAAAAATCGCCGAGCTCAATTTTCAAAGATTCCAAACATGGGAGCGCCCATTTACTGTTCCGAAAGCGAAACAGGCAATTTTTGCATTTAAGGGAGACGTCTACAGCGGCCTGGCAGCTGACCAACTTACTCCCGACAGCATAGAATTTGCGCAAGAACACCTTAGAATTTTATCAGGACTGTATGGCGTTCTTAGACCACTTGACCTGATGCAGCCTTATCGACTAGAAATGGGATTAAAGTTATCTAATATAAAAGGCAAGGACTTGTACGAATTTTGGGGAGATAGAATCACTAACAGCTTAAACGCTTCACTGAAAGCTTCCGGATCTGCGACTTTGGTGAACTTGGCTTCTAATGAATACTTTAAGTCAGTCAGTCAATCTTTATTAGAAGCGGACGTAGTAACACCGATCTTTAAAGATTTGCGAGGGGACTCTTACAAGATCATAAGCTTTTTCGCAAAAAAAGCTCGCGGTCAGATGGCGCGATATATTGCAAATAAAAAAATTAGGGACTCGAAAAAGCTTACAAACTTCTCCGAGGATGGCTATCGATATAGCGCTTCGGAATCCAGCGACACGGAGATATATTTTTTAAGAGATAAGCAACCTGCGTGATAGTAATAAGTTTTTGTAGGTTGATATGGAGATAAAAGAATTTTCGCAAGCTTGTGAAAATAATAAAAATCCAATTCTTGGTGTACTCAAGAAACATTTTTTAAATGTCAGTCTCGTACTGGAAGTGGGATCCGGAACTGGGCAGCATGCTACATATTTTGCCGACCAGCTCGATTGGCTAGTTTGGCAGCCCACTGAAGTAAGCGAGAGGCTAGGCCTGCTGCGAGATAATTGTAAATTTAGTGCGCGTAATAATTTGCGTTCCCCGTCATCTCTTGACATCTTTGAGTCGTGGTCGCAGATACAGTTTGATGCGATTTTTACAGCTAATACTTTGCATATTATTCCGGTATCGGGGATAAAAGCATTATTTTCAAATATAGCGCCAAATGCAGCTTCGGGATTTAGAGTTGCCATTTATGGACCCTTCAAATACAACGGCCAATATACTTCTGAAAGTAACATTGCTTTTGATAACTGGTTGCGCACTCAAAACCCCAATCGTGGGATTCGTGATTTCGAAACAGTTGATAAAATGGCCCAAGATGTTGGCCTCAATCTGATAGAAGACTGCAAAATGCCTGCTAACAATCAATTGTTAGTGTGGGGTCTTTAATTAATTTAATTGGACGCTAGAGTTTTAGGGTTTTTTGCGAAATGGTAGAAGGTCAGTAGCTTGGAGACGATATTGCTCAACTTGCAGTGCCTCTTTAGTAGTGAAATCTCTTACCGCATTGGAGAATTCCAAAGAATCGATCCAATGATTAGAGAAAGTTTGTATTGGCTTGAAGCCTCGCTGTATTTTATGCTCGCCTTGAGCACCAGGGTCGAATTTTGAAAGACCATTTTCAATGCAATATTCTATGCCTTGATAATAGCAAGCTTCAAAGTGCAGGAAATCATACTCCGCGATGCATCCCCAGTATCTTCCGAACAGAGTAGTAGACGATTTGAAATAAAGTGCAGCCGCAACGGCTCGAGAATCTTTTTTAGCAACACACATAACAACTTGGTTGCTCATGTTTGGCAGAACAGATAAAAAGAAATCTCTAGAGAGATAACCACCGTGTCCACTCCTTTTCGCGTATGTCATTTGATAGAAATCATGAAAGGATGCCCAGTTTTCTGGCAATATGTCAGACCCTGATAGCATCTCCAAATGGATCCCTTGCTTCTGTACACTAGCCCTTTCTTTTTTTATGTTTTTTCGTTTGCGGCTTACAAAATGAGAAAGATAATCCTGGAAGTCACGGTAACCCTCGTTAAACCAATGAAACTGGACTGCTATACGCTGATGACAGTCCAGTTTAGTCAGGAGCTCAGAATCTCCGGCGTTTGGAAATAAAATATGCCACGAGCTTATCTTCTTAGATGCGCAGAAGCCTTTCATCCATTCGACAACAGCGGCCCATACTTTGCAGCTGTCTGTATCACCAGCTATAAGCAAGCGTGGACCGGTCGCTGGTGTGAATGGAATGCCAGATAGTAATTTAGGATAATAGGATAACCCTGAGCGCTGCCATGCATCGGCCCAAGACCAATCGAAAACGTATTCGCCATACGAGTGAGTTTTGAGATAACAAGGCATAAATCCGACCAGAACACCTTGGTCCCGCACTGTAATATGAAAAGGTTGCCATCCTGAATCAGCCGTAGTGCAACCAGTACTTTCAAGGCCAACTAAAAATTTGCTATATAAAAAAGGGTAATTATTGGGAATCCAAGCATCCCATGTTGGATCACTAATATTCGATAACGATTGTAAGACCTCAATTTGCATAAAATATTTTCTTAATAAGAATAGCGATGTCCATAATCGAAAATAATACCCAGCAAGATGCAACCCCCTACCCAGTTATTGTTTTTAAATGCTTTGAAGCAATTTCCTCGCGCACGATGCCGGATTAAGTAAAGGTGGTAGACAAATAGCAGTATCACCAGAAAGATTGAAAATAGGTAAACTAGACCTAGGTTAAAGAGATGAGCAACCCAGTAGAAAAGAAAGACGCAAACTAGTTGCAGTAAACCAATTACATGCCTATCTGCTTCACCAAATAGTATCGCAGTTGACTTAATACCAATTTGCAGATCATCTTCCCTATCAACCATAGCATATTGAGTGTCGTAGATTACTACCCAGAATAAATTTGCGAATAAAAGGACCCAAGCGGCCAACGGGACGTTCGATGTTTCAGCCGCAAAAGCCATGGGTATTCCCCAGGAAAAAGCAATACCAAGGCCTAGTTGTGGGAGATTAGTATATCTTTTAAGGAAGGGATAAGTACTTGCCAGACCCAACGCGACCACTGACAGCCCTATCGTTAGTAGATTAGTTTGAAGTACGAGCAAAAAAGAAAGGGACAATAATGCGCAAAAGAGACCAAATGCTTCTCTTTTCGATACAGTACCTATTACTAACGGCCGAGAGGCGGTGCGCCTGACAAAACCATCTACGTTTCTATCTGCAAAATCATTAACTATACAGCCAGCAGATCGCATGAGAAAAGTTCCTAACGTAAATATCAGCAAAAGTTTTATTCCTGGCAAGCCCTCTGAAGCTATCCATAATGCCCATAGAGTTGGCCAAAGTAGCAATAGTGTCCCAACCGGCTTATCAAGCCTAATCAGAGCAATTAAAGCAACGATCTTTTTCTTATTACTCATCGTAAAATCTTACTAAAGAATATTTATTAATTGTTTACGCTATAGTTGGTGAGCTTGATCTTTCGCCTGCATATTCGATAGCACTTACCGGCCAGGGCTCAAAACTATTTAGAAAAACTTCAGATACAATAATTTTTTCTGAAAAAAGAGAAAAGCAGGATCTTCGTCCCCAAATAGACCTAGTCTGAAAAAATTCTTGAGGTAGATAAGCACTCTCTCCAGGGATAAGCGCAATCTCAAAGGAACTACGCAAAATCCCTGGGGTATCAAAAAGTACCGCCCCGAGAGATTTATCTCCCAGGTCTTTCAAGTGTGAAAGTGAGCCCTTAATAGCAATTTTTGGTATTACGCTACGGGCGAAAACGACTGGTTCTTGGTCGAGACAAAGAACCACCTTACGGATGAGGGCTTTTTCGCTATTGGAATAATTTAGTAAGACAGCTTCGCTCTCCAAAGGGAAATCCCAAGATTGACTCAGTGGTTTTACCGAAAAGACCTGGTCATAAAAGTTAATTAATCTACTGGTTAATGATGCTTCATCTAATAACCAACCCCCAACTTTTTTGAGCAGTTCTTTATCATAAAAATTGTCAATAGAGGCCCATAAAGGCTCGACATTTTGTTTATCCTGATCTAGTTTCACCACCGACACCTAGCTAAAAAGTCTGAGCAGGATGATTGATACCGCTAAAGGTTGCAAGCAAATTGGGCTTGAACTTTATCGGAGTTATCGCTAGTGTCCCCAATCATTTTTATGAGTCGTACCAAAATAGTCCTTATTAACAATTAGAGGTCAGGACATAGGGTAGGCTAATATCTTAGTAAAGTTGAGGAGAGCTGTGCGGTATGGCTAAGTGGGAGTGTATAGTTTGCGGGTTAATTTATGACGAAGCTGAGGGCTGGCCAGATGACGGGATTGCTCCGGGAACTCTTTGGAAGGATGTCCCAGAGGATTGGTTATGTCCCGATTGCGGTGTTGGTAAGGAAGATTTCGAACTTATTGAAGAAAGTTCTGAGCAGGACTCATTCTCGGCGGATGATGTGTCCGATACGGCTATTAATAAATCGTTAGTTATTATTGGTACTGGTCTAGCTGGTTACGGCCTTGCAAAGGAATTTAGAAAGCTGGATCAGGATACAGAATTAGTACTAATTACCTCAGATGATGGGGCGTCTTACTCAAAACCAATGCTTTCCACAGGCCATACAAAAAATATGTCCGCAGAAAACTTAGCACAGGCTGATGGAAATGACATGGCAGATCAGCTGGGAGCCACGGTTCTAACAAACGCAAATGTCATAGGAATTAATCTAGATTGTATGACAGTTCAAGTAGAAGGCCGGGAAGAAATTGGTTACGGGAAACTAGTTCTGGCATTAGGTTCGGAGACAATTACACCAAATATTGGAGGAGATGCATTAGATCGGGTTTTTTCGGTGAATGATCTTTTAGATTATGCGGCTTACCGCAGGGCGATAACGGATTACAAAGTGAAGCGGGTTTGTATCATTGGCGCTGGCTTAATTGGCTGTGAATTTGCCAATGATCTCTTAAATGGAGGATTTGAAGTAGATATAGTTGATCCTATGCCACATTGCTTGCCTGCCTTGTTACCCGAGTCTGCTGCACGAGCTTTAGAAACAGCTCTTGCCTCCCATGGCGCTAACTTTTATTTTGGCCCCCAAGTTAAATCGGTAAATCATACTGGTGATCTAGTGTCCGTGGAGCTAAGCGATGGCGCTGTTTTGAAAGTCGATCTGATAGTATCAGCCGTAGGGGTGAGACCACGAATAGAACTTGCCAAAAGCGCTGGGATTGATGTGGGCCGGGGTATCAAGACAAACCAACTACTGGAAACCTCCAATACTAACGTATTTGCTTTAGGTGACTGTGCAGAAGTTTGCAGTCATGTTCTAGTTTATGTCGCTCCATTAATGGCGGCAGCGAAGGCATTAGCGAAGACCCTTGCAGGCCAGCCCACAGAAGTAAAATATCCTGCTATGCCGGTCACAATCAAAACTCCGATATGTCCGGTAGTTGTCTCTCCTCCGCAAAAGGAGTTAGAGGGGACCTGGTCTATCGAAGAAGACGGTTTAAATATCAGAGCGGAATACCGAGATTCAAGTGGAGACCTATTAGGATTTGCTCTGACTGGTGACGCTGCAAAAGCTAGAATGGAGCTACAAAAATTATTACCGCCTATCTTGCCTTGAGCAGGATTAAACCTTTCCGAATTCCTCACCACTTGGTATCCATCTTTCGATCAAAGGAGCGATAACATTTGGCATCTTCATATTTATTTGGGGTGCAATCTCAGAAACTCTCTCCAGGAGTGAATCATGTTTAGGAAACTGCGCAATTTTAAACATCATTAATCCGGTTTGTTTTGTCCCCAACACTTCGCCAGGTCCGCGAAGTTCTAGGTCCTTCTCGGCGATATAAAATCCATCGGTGCTATCTCGAATAACCTCCAAACGATGCTTGCTTATAGTGCTTAATGGCTCTTTGTAAATAAGGACGCAATGGCTTTTAGTGTTGCCTCTTCCGATTCGACCTCGAAGCTGGTGTAGCTGCGCTAGCCCAAGACGCTCCGGATTTTCAATTATCATGAGACTGGCATTTGGAACATCTACCCCTACTTCGATAACCGTAGTGGATACCAATAGATCTATCTCGCCGCTAACGAATGAAGACATAATCTCTTTTTTTTCAGTCTGCCTTAGTTGTCCATGTATTAATCCTATATTAACCTCGGGAAGTTTAAGCTGAAGTGAAGACGCGGTTTGTGCCGCTGCCTCGGCTTCGAGCACCTCGCTTTCTTCGATCAAAGTACAAACCCAATAAGCCTGACGTCCAGTTTTGCAGGCGGCTTCGACCCTGGTTATTATTTTATTACGCCGCCCATTCTCGATCAGCACTGTATGGATTTGCTGACGACCAGGAGGCAGTTCATCGATAACAGAGCAGTCTAGGTCTGCATATGCAAGCATCGTTAATGTCCTTGGTATTGGCGTTGCTGTCATGACTAACTGATGAGCTTGATACGGGCTCGCTTTTTTGGTTAATGCTAACCTTTGATGCACACCGAATCGATGTTGCTCATCGACGATCACGAGACCAAGCTTAGCGAATATAACACTCTTTTGGAATAAAGCATGAGTTCCTATGATAATATCCAACTGACTATTTTTTAACGCTTCTAGTATATTTTTTCGATCTATACCTTTTACCTCTCCAGATAATTGACCCACTTTAATTCCAAGAGGATTTAACCAATTAGAGAAGTTTCGAGCGTGTTGCTCCACTAGAATCTCCGTTGGAGCCATTACCGCAACCTGAAATTTATTAGTTATGGCAAGCAAAGCAGAGACTGCTGCTACTAACGTCTTACCCGACCCGACGTCTCCTTGAATCAGTCGCAGCATAGGCCGATTACCGGCCAGGTCAGATGTAATATCATCTATGGATTTTTTTTGCGCTTCAGTAAGTTTAAATGGAAGAGATTGTAAAAAAGAAACCACCTTATCTGAATCATTCTTTATTGTTGGTGCTTGGAGAGCTTGAAAGTTATCCCGAACTTTCCGAAGTGAAAGGTTGTGTGCGATCAGTTCCTCCAGAGCTAGTCTCTTTTGGGCAGGATGAATGCCTTCGATTAGCTCTTTTAGGGGCGTGGTGACTGGTGGAGCGTGCAAGAAATGAAGCGCACTCGCAACATCAAAATTGAGTTCTCTAGAGATATCCTCTAAGAGATCTTTTGGCGGCTGCTTGCCTAAGAAACTCAGAGCTTGCTGCATCAAGTTTCGCCATTTTGTTTGGCCCATTCCCTCGGTGGAAGGATAAATTGGAGTTAACCTCGATTCCGTTGGTTCTCCAGGCACACTCAAGATCCTATACTCTGGATGATAAAGCTCGGGACTTCCACCAACAACTTTAACCTGACCGAAGCAACGGAGTATTTTTCCCTTAGTTAAGTTCCTGCTCTGAGAACTATTAAAATTAAAAAACCGAATTGTAATTATTCCAGTCTTGTCTTCTAGTTTTAAAATAAAGCTGCGCCTTCCTCTGTAGACAATATTAGCTAGCTTAATAGTGCCTTCAATCAATGCTTCATCGCCGTGTTGTAGTGATATTATGGGAGTAATTCTTGTTTTATCTTGATATCTAACCGGCAAATGAAAGAGTAGATCTTCAATGGAGATTATCCCGATTTTGAAAAGGTTCTCTTTAACCTTTGGCCCAACACCGGTGAGAACCTCCACAGAACTTTGTAGTAATCGATCTTGATTGAAGTTCACTTTAAGAGATTCTCTCTATTCTGTGGCGTTAAATTTATTTCTATTGCGGTTATAGTGTAACCAAAGGAGTTTATTGAAATGAAGTCAAATATCTGTGCCTTTATCGGCAGTGGCGATCTTGCTATTCGCAGTGCGAGCCTGGTAAGTGCGTTGGACTTAGATTTAGTAGCAGTATCTCGAAATCCTAACATGTTACCGGCATTATTTAGGGGTATTGAGGCGGATTATACTCGTTCAGGAGCCTTAAAGTTTTTAAATGCACTGAAGCCTAAGTTTTTAATTGTTACTTTTAAACCGCTTAAGCCAGATCTCGCCGGCTATAAACTCGGCTTTGTCACTGCTGCAAAAAATCTCTTAGATGGGCTAGGAGGACATATACCTAGTCTGGTAATTTTTGTTTCTAGTACGCGTGTTTTTGCCGAAAATGAAGGAAGGTGGGTAGATGAGAAAAGCCCAAGAACTAAATCGGATCCCTTTGGTAAATTAATAGTTGAAACAGAAGAGATTCTTAGCGAAGCAGAGTTACCTTTGGTAGTGCTTTACTGCTCTGGCATGTATGGTTCTTCAAAAGATTATCTTATTAAACGTGTAAAAGAAGGGGTTTTCAGCCCTCAAATAGAGAAAAACTATACTAATCGAATTCATAGACAAGATGTTGCTGGAGTTTTCGCTTGGTTACTAGAGTCAAATTTGAAGAAACAGCCGCTTCACGATTCTTATATCGTATCAGATAGCTACCCAGCATCCAGAATGGAGATAGAGCTTTGGTTAGCTGATCGTCTTGGCATACCTAAGACTGCAGGAGAAATTGTCAGTGATTTTTCTAATAGAGCAGGCAGCAAGCGCTGTGACAACCACCTGCTGGTAACCAGTGGCTATAAATTACTTTACCCCGATTACAAGTCTGGCTATGAATCCATTCTAGAGACATCAGATCACTAAAATGGCCTCTATTTCAATGGAGGCTCCTTTCGGCAGCGCGGCAACCTGCACGCACGCTCTGGCTGGGTAGGGTGGTCTAAGAAACTCCTCCATCACTTTATTAACTTCCTCAAAGTCTTCCATCCTCACAAGTGATATATTTATTTTAACCGCTTTATCTATGGTTCCACCTGCTGCTATTGAGATCTCAGAAATGTTTTTGAAGACCTGACGAGCTTCAGACTTAATATCTGCTCGAAGTATCTCATTTGACTGCGGATTTAAAGCAATCTGACCGGATATCCAAATTGTATTCCCCACCTTAATGGCCTGAGAATATGGGCCAATAGCGCTTGGTGCATGTTCGGTACTGATCACTGCTCTATTACTCATTTTACTTCATCCGGTTTGCCAAACCTATTTGTTAACTCTTAGAACTTTACGTACCGAATTTACAGCTCGAAGCCTACGCATAATTTGAGCTAAATGTATCCTATTTCTTACGTGCAATTCCAGATCTACATGAACAAATTGATAATCCTTGCTGGAGCTGGAGATTTTCTCTATATTTATGCCGATACTATTAAGCTGGGTGGCCATAACGGCAATCTGCCCGCGCTTGTTTTCTAACTCGACACGCAACTCTATCGCATATTCCCCCTCGACCTCTTCGTGCCAACGAAGCATCACTAGCCTATCCATATGATTTCTAAGATCCATAAGATTTTTACAAGATTCCCTATGAACGACCACACCTTTTTCGGCGCTAAGATAGCCGGAGATTGGATCGCCAGGGATTGGATAGCAGCACTTCGCGAAATTTACCACGAAGCCTTCCGTACCGCGTATTGCCAAAGGAGGCGCTTGAGGACCCTCTTCTGCCGCTGGTGAATCAGCGATCTTTCCCGTCAGCTGTTGAGAAGTGAGACTAGGGAGTCTATTTGCTCGGCCTATATCAGCAAGTAAATCGTCAAGAGACGCATATTCGTGCCTTGCTAGATACGCGTCGAGCAGGTCTCCTTTTATTTTTTCAAGACTACTAGAAACACCGAGTAAAGATTTCTCTAGCAACCTTTTTCCAAGGTCTATCGAATCCTCCCTAGTCTGGTTCTTAAGGAAATGA
Source organism: uncultured Gammaproteobacteria bacterium (assembly GCA_902519405.1). GTDB lineage: Bacteria > Pseudomonadota > Gammaproteobacteria > Pseudomonadales > Halieaceae > CABYJX01. The sequence continues at coordinate 50,175 of CABYJX010000002.1, read as the reverse complement.
TGGATATTAGTTCTTGCCTTTGCAGTGACTACGTAGTTTAGCCACGCAGGATTAGGGTGTGCGCTGGATCCAAGGAGAATTTCTACGGTCTCTCCACTTTCGAGTGGTTCAGATAGTGGCGCTAGTCTACGATTAATTCGACATGCTACACATTTGTTTCCGATATCTGTATGTACCGCGTATGCGAAGTCAACAGCTGTAGCGTTTCTCGGAAGTTCAAGAATTCTACCTTTTGGAGTGAAAACGTAGATTTCGTCCGGGAATAGATCGATTTTCACATTTTCAATAAATTCCAGAGAATCTCCAGTCCGCTGCTGCATATCTAAGAGTCCTTGAATCCACTCTCTTGCACGAGCTTCACTGTTGCTTGGAGGACTCGAGTTGCCCTTGTACAACCAATGCCCTGCTATCCCGTTATTTGCCATTGATTCCATTTCTCTAGTTCGAATCTGGATTTCAATAGGCACGCCATGCACGCCATTTAAGACTGTATGCAGGGATTGATATCCATTAATTTTAGGGACAGCGATGTAATCTTTAAAACTTCCGGGAAGTGGTTTGTATAGACCATGTACGCAGCCGAGCACTCGATAACATGTGTCCACTGAATCAACTACGATTCTAAACGCGTATATATCCATGATTTCAGAAAAGGCTTTTCTTTTTAACCGCATTTTTTGATAAATACTATATAGATGCTTTTCTCGACCTGTGATTTCTACTTCATGACCTTCCTGAGCTAAAACTTTTTCCAATTGATCTCTAACTTCTTCAACTAAGGCTTTTCTATTACCACGGGCAGTTCTCAGGGCGGCCTCGATTCGTCTTGCGCGCATTGGATAGAGGGCTGAAAATCCAAGATCTTCATACTCAACACGCACGGAATTCATTCCTAGCCGCATTGCTATTGGAGCATAAATTTCCAAGGTTTCTTTTGCTATATGTTTTGCTTTTTCAAGAGGTAAGACGCTTAAAGTTCGCATATTGTGCAGTCGATCAGCTAACTTCACTAATATGACTCTAATATCTCTTGCCATCGCTAAGGCCATCTTGCGAAAATTTTCAGCTTGCTTCTCTTCGAAGGAAGAAAACTCTATTTGCGTTAGTTTGCTGACCCCATCGACTAATTCTGCGACGATCTCACCGAATTGATTTTCTATAGTTTTTTTATCTATTCGGGTGTCTTCTATTACGTCATGGAGCATAGCTGCAATAAGACTTTGATAGTCCATACGCATTTCTGCCAATATATTTGTTACTGCCAAAGGATGGCTTACGTAGGGTTCACCACTCCGACGATATTGACCGTAATGAGCTTGCTCAGCGTAGTAAAACGCTCTCCTGACCAAGTTTGATTGCTCAGGGGAGAGGTAATTTCTTAGTTTTGTGTCTAGGGTATCAATAGTCTGCATAATGGACCCTAAATTTTTTTTGAACTACTCTGGCATGTCTGTGTTGGATTCTTCCGTTTCCAGCACCTCAGCAAGTTCCTCTTCAGCTTCACGCTGACTCTCGCGAGCGAGTATGTCTGCCGTGATCAGACCCTCTGATATTTCGCGAAGCGCTATCACAGTTGGCTTATCCGATTCTGCCTCAACAAGAGATTCTTTCCCGCCAGTTGCAATTTGCCGAGCTCTCTTACTGGCTACCATTACCAACTCGAATCTATTTAAAACATTTTCCAAGCAGTCTTCTACAGTTACTCTAGCCATACTCTCCTCTCGATGGTGTTATCTCATCTGCGTAAATTTTTACTTCAATCAAATCGTTGTTGGGCAATTTTAACAATTTAATAAAGACTTTTTAAAAAGGGGCGAAATTGTAACTCATTACTTACGGATGACCCAAGACCCATTTTTAATTCTCTAGTTAAGCATATCTTCCAGTATACCTCTTAATTTTCTTGATCGATTTACAGTGAGGAGTCGCTGCGAATGCACTATGATCGTGAGCTCCTCAAGAGCTTCTTCGAAATCCTCGTTTAAAACCAAATAATCTGAAGATTCAAAGTGGGATATTTCGCTTACGGCCTCATCCATCCGTTGTTTTATTACCTCAATATTATCTTGGCCCCGGTATGTCAGTCTCTCCTGTAACGCAATTTTTGAAGGAGGCAGGATAAAAATTGCGCACGCCAAGGGCATGTGTTCCTTAATTTGTTTCGCACCTTGCCAGTCGATTTCCAGTATTACGTCGTTACCAATTTCTAGCTGACTTTGCACCCAGAGTTTTGATGTCCCATAAAAGTGATCGAAAACTCTCGCCGATTCAAGGAATTCCCCTCCGGTAACCATTTCCTCAAAAACCGAATTACCTACAAAATGATAGTTGTCACCCTCAGTTTCTCCTGGTCTCGGTGGTCTTGTGGTGTGCGAAATCGACAATCTAAGTTTATCGTCTTTTTCCACTAATGCTTTAACCAGAGACGTTTTACCTGCTCCGCTAGGGGCTGAGACTATGAAAAGTGATCCGTTGGCGTTTACCATGATAAGCTGATACTACTCGATATTTTGCACTTGTTCTCGCATTTGCTCGATTAAAACCTTTAATTCCACTGTTTGAAGAGAAATATCTTTACTTATAGTTTTCGAGGCTATGGTATTTGCTTCTCTATTAAGCTCCTGCATTAAAAAGTCCAATTTTCGTCCACAAGGCTCATTAAGATAAAGTATTCGCCTTATTTCTTTAGAATGAACTACTAAACGATCGATTTCTTCATCAATATCCGATTTTAGCAGCAGCAAAACCAACTCTTGTTCCAACCGATCAGGGTTTGACTGAATGTCAAGGACATCGATTTTTGATCGCAGTCTTGATTTTTGATTCTTCTGGGCAGTATTTAAGTGGTAATTTAGTTTTTCGCAGATTGCCTTGACATTTTCCAATCTGTCACAAATTAAAACACTTAGTTTTTCTCCCTCGATCTGCCTATTTTCAATCAGTTTTTCATTACATGCTTTATAAGTTTCAATTACGCGCATTTTGAGTTCGCTGGGAATCTTTAACGGGATTTCTTGTAAAACACCTGGGAACTGAAGAAGTCTCGTTGCCTCGTAGTTTTCGCAGGAAACTTTATTAGATATTAAATTGCAAGCGTCTAGGATTTGGTCCAGTCGTTTTTCGTTTACCGAAAGCTTATTTTCTAAATGTCCCTCCATATTTAGACGTACGACATAGTCAATTTTACCTCGACTCAATCTCTCGCCACTGATTTCTCTGAGCTTCGGCTCTAGATCGCGCAAGCACGAGGGTAGCTTCAGGTTGATATCTAGGTAGCGCGAATTGACGGATCGAACTTCAATGGTGATTTCTGCTAGGTCAGAGTTGTGTGTAACGTTCGCGAAGCCTGTCATACTTTTAGGTAAATGCAATGAAACCTCCGTTAAGCTCGTCTTTACGATAAGTTTAGCAGCTTGGAGAAAAGCGTCCCAGCGTGCTTTAATAAATGGAAATTCTTCATGATGAGATCTTTTATGGTTCGTGCTGGTGATCGAAGGGAAAATCAACTTCGCAAAGTTGAAATAGAACGACATTTTATACCCTCAGCAGAAGGTTCGGTTTTGGTATCTTTTGGCCGCACAAGAATTATCTGCACGGCTTCGATAGAGAACTCGGTTCCAAGATTTTTAAAAGGAAATGGCAGGGGTTGGGTAACAGCTGAGTATGGAATGTTACCGAGATCTACTAGTGAACGAATGAGCCGAGAGGCTTACACAGGTAAGCAGAGCGGCAGAACGGTAGAGATTCAGAGGCTCATAGGGCGTTCGCTCCGCGCAGCTGTTGATCTGGAAAAACTTGGGGAGCGCACCATTCGATTAGATTGTGATGTGATTCAGGCAGATGGTGGGACTAGAACAGCCGCAATAACTGGCGCTTGCGTGGCTATGGCTGATGCTTTAAATGATCTAAAAATTAACGGCATATTGGATGAAAACCCTCTAAAAGAGCTTGTGGCGGCGGTATCAGTGGGACTTTATAAAAATGTTGTTGTACTTGATTTGGATTATTCCGAGGATTCTGCCGCCGATTCAGATTTGAATATAGTAATGACAGAAGGCGGTGGATTCGTAGAAATTCAAGGCACCGCAGAGGCCCGTATTTTTGATCGAACACAGCTCGATGAGATGTTAGATTTGGCCTCTAAGGGTATAGCAAGCCTAATCAGCGTCCAACGAGAGGCGCTCGTTAAATAATAAGTTATATTTAGAAGCAAGAGGATTTATCCCTCTAAATCAAAGTCATTTGGTTCTTCTTGCCTTTTAATAAGAACATTTTTGGAGCTGATTTTTACTGCCATGCTTGACTGAAAGCTGTGCTATATTTGAATTACAAACGTGCTTCTTCTTTGGATATTGGAGCCCTGATGTGTTCAACTCTTATAAGGTTTGAGATCTGAATTGAAAACATATAAGCAACGCTTCATTGAATTATCGCGAAATTGTGAGGCGTTAAGCTTTGGCAGTTTTACCTTAAAATCAGGCAGGAACAGCCCATATTTTTTTAATGCAGGTAAGTTTTCGTCTGGAGAATCGTTAGCCGAAGTGGGCCGATGCTATGCACAGTGCATAGTCGATTCGGGCTTGAAATTCGATATGTTGCTTGGCCCAGCATACAAAGGAATACCTTTGGTAACGGCAACTTCAATAGCTCTATTTGAGGAACACAAGATTAACGTCCCAATCGCTTACAATAGGAAAGAGCATAAAACTCACGGAGAAGGTGGTGCGTTAGTGGGCTCCCCCCTTATTGGCAAGGTGCTCGTAATCGACGATGTCATTACGGCTGGTACTGCGGTGAGAGAAACTCTGCGCTTAATCTCTGATGCAAAAGCAGATTTAGCCGGCGTGGCGCTGGGAATAGACCGCGAGGAACGCGGAATTGGTGATAAATCTGCGGTACAGGAAATAGAAAAAGATTTTAAAACTGAAGTACTAAAGATGGTAGGTTTGGGAGATTTAGTGGACTATTTAGAGAAGACTAAGACCGCAGATAAACAATATCTATCACAAATGCAAGGCTACAGAGCTCGTTATGGGATTGCCAAACCTACTTGACCGTTAATGCTAGTCTAGCTTCATCTTTCTATTTGTGTTCAGCCGTCTTGCAAAAAAAGTTTCCAATGATCAATTCCCACTGAAGGTCCCAGTCCTTGGAAGGCAGGTTCGCAAAATCAGATCTAACAAATTGGCTAATCCTTCCTTCGACAATCGCCAAAAGAAGGTTTGTGGCGGCAATTAGAGGAATTCTTGTCCTCTTACCTTCCTTTGGTTCAGCCTCACGAAAAATCTGTCGCAGCTGTGTATCGATTCTGTCGAAAAACTGGCTAGCGCGCCGATGAAGTCGCATATCTTCCCCAGCCAAGGCGTCTCTAGATAATACCCTTGAAATACCGGGATTTTTCTCGGAAAAAACTAAAATGCTAGTTAAAATATTTTTGCATTTAGTTTCACAGTTAGTATCACTATGGCAGATTTGTGCTATTAGGCCGAAAATAGTCTCTTCGGCGAAGACTATTAGCTCCTCGAACATTTTTGCTTTACTGGGGAAATGTCTGTAGAGAGCCGCTTCAGAGACGCCCACTTTATAGGCCAAAGATGCAGTAGTAATCTTCTGGCCTCTGTCGGACTCCAGCATTTGTGCAAGAGATTGTAGAATCTCTTGCCTTCTCTGACTTTTTCTTCTTGGCATTAGGATGGGCGCTCCAAAACACAATCTGATCGTAGCCGCTTAACATGGCTGCGGCAAACACTTTTATGTTGGTAAGCTACTATTCTGTTTCAAAACTAATTGTTATTACGGTTACTAATCAGCGTACCCACTCCTTCGCTGGTAAAAATTTCTAGAAGCACTGCGTGCGGGACTCGTCCGTCAAGGATATGGGCACTAGTAACTCCAGAATTAATCGCATCGGTAGCGCACTTTACCTTGGGTAGCATTCCTTCAGTAATTGTTCCGTCATCGACTAGCGCTTTAACATCCTTGACGCTAAGGCCCGACAATAGCGATCCTTTTTTATCTAGAAGCCCTTTTGTATTGGTAAGAAGAATTAACTTTTCTGCTTCCATCACTGACGCAAGTTTACCAGCCACCAAATCGGCGTTGATGTTATAGGTGTTGCCGGCGGAGTCCACACCTATCGGCGCTATAATTGGTATAAAGTGGCTATCAACCATCGCATTTAGAATGGCGGTATCTATTTGCTCTACTTCTCCAACACAGCTCATGTCAGAGAATTTGTCATTTTCTGCATGCAAATTTGAGTGATCAACTTGGACAGGTTTCGCTCTAATTAGTTGTCCATCCTTACCCGTGAGTCCAACAGCACTGCCTCCACTTCTGTTGATACTCGAAACAATTTCAGCGTTTACACTTCCTCCAAGAACCATTTCTACCACTTTCATTGTTTCTTTATCGGTTACGCGATGGCCATCAATAAATTTAGTGGGGATATTAAGTCGAGCTAAAAGATCGCCGATTTGAGGACCACCACCATGAACAACGATAGGATTCATACCAACGAGTTTCATTAAAACAATATCACGAGCGAAACTCTCAAAAAGTGTCGTATCTCTCATGGCGCTTCCACCAAGCTTTACAACAAAGGTTTTTTTTGTGAACTGTTGTATGTAGGGTAGAGCTTCCGTCAGTACTCGCGCAATATCGAGTGCCTCGGCTTTAGTGAGCGACATCGGTATCAAATCCTATAATTTTCCAAGTAAAGATTATAATATGTAGTACTCCAAAGAACTTAAATCTGAACTGTTAATTTTCCTAACTCCTATTTTCGTGATAGATCAGGGCAAGGCGATTAATTATCTGCTTTGATATAATAGCTTTACTGGCCTGTTCGAGTTTTTCGTTTCCATTAGCCCAAAGTAACAACACCTCGTTATGATCACTGTCAAAACCTATTTCCGGATCGGAGACGTCATTAGCAACGATCAAATCGAGCTTCTTTTTTAACAGCTTTTGTTGAGCATTTTCTATTAAATTAGTCGTCTCAGCGGCAAAGCCAACGGAGAATATTTGTTCAAACTGAGCAGTAATATTCGATAAGATGTCCGGATTTCGCATCATTTCCATATTTAAGGTGGCATCATTCTTCTTTATTTTTTGAGGCTCTCGACGTCTGGGTCTGTAGTCCGCGACCGCTGCGCAGCAAATGAAGATATCACACGAAGACGCGTGTTCAACGCAAGCTTTGAGCATATCTTGTGCTGTTTCTATATCATGTCGAACAACGTATTTTGGAGTGAGAAGACTTACTGGGCCTGTTACTAAAGTGACCTCTGCTCCTGCAGAGCGAGCTGCCTCGGCAAGTGCAAAACCCATTTTCCCTGAACTGTAATTTGACAGATACCTTATTGGATCAAGTGGTTCACGAGTAGGTCCGGCAGTGAGTAAAACTTTGGTTCCTGAAAGTGAGCCAGATGAGAACAAGGTATTTGCAATGGAAATTATTTGGTTAGTTTCTACCATCCGACCGGGTCCAGTCTCTCCACAAGCTTGTTTGCCATCTTCGGGGGCTAAAACATGATGCCCCATTAACTTTAATTCGGAGATGTTTTTTTGGGTAGCACGGTTAAGCCACATTTGATTATTCATTGCAGGGGCTATTAAGATATCCGCAGACGTAGCCAAGCAGACGGCAGTCAGCAAGTCATCAGCGCGACCATGAGATAGTTTAGCAATTAGGTTTGCGCTCGCTGGAGCTATTATTAGAATATCGGCCCAGCGCGCCAGTTCAATATGGCTCATGGCTCTTTCAGAAGCCTCATCTAACAGTTCAGTATGTACAGGATTTCCAGAGAGTGCCTGCATTGTCAGTGGAGTAATGAACTCTACAGAGCTTTTAGTCATGACCACTTTCACGGAGGCTCCGGAATCTTGAAGTCGTCTAATTAGTTCCGCAGATTTATACGCAGCAATACTGCCACTAACTCCTAACACTATATTTTTATTCGATAAATTTGACATGGCTTCTCAACAGAAAACTTACTCGTCTTGTGAAGACACCATAATACCATTTTATGGGTTTAAAAATGCTTCGCTTGTTGCCATAACTAAGCTCTTTTGATATAACGACGCGCCACTCGTTTAGGAATTAAGCTTATTAATTTGCGTGGTGTGTTACGCAAGCGAAAACTTTTCTGCCAATTGGAGGAGCATTATGTCTAGAGTTTGTCAGGTAACAGGGAAACGGCCGCTTGCAGGTAACAATGTCTCCCATGCTAAAAACCGTACTCGCAGGAGATTTTTGCCCAATTTGCATACTCATCGATTTTGGGTAGATTCCGAAAAGCGATATGTCAAGTTAAGAGTTTCCAGCAAAGGTATGAGGATTATTGATAAAAAAGGCATTGATCAGGTATTGTCAGATATTCGGCGTGACGGCGATATAATTTAAGCAACTTTATTTTAGTGAGAATATAGATAATGAGAGAGAAAATTAGAATGAACTCGACAGCAGGGACGGGGCATTTTTATACTACGGATAAAAATAAACGTTCTACACCTGATAAGCTAGAAATGAAAAAATTTGATCCTGTTGTCAGAAAGCATGTCCTTTATAAAGAAGGGAAAATAAAATAATTACTCGTGATTGAACTTTTCATTTTATAAAAATGTTCTAGCGTATTAAAATAGATCCCTCGCAGATTCCACAAGACTCTAAAAGATGCCTGAGTTGCCTGAGGTTGAAACCACCAGACGAGGTATCACTAGTCAGATATCGGGATGCGCATTTGAAAAGGTTATTATCAGGAATGCGTCGCTTCGATGGCCTGTTCCCCTCTCTTTAAAAAGTCGATTAAAAGGTCAAACAGTTAAGACGATAGAGCGCCGCGGTAAATACCTGCTGCTTCGCTGCACCGCCGGAACTTTAATGATCCACTTAGGCATGTCTGGTTCGCTGAGGCTGGCCCCATTGCGTGAAGCACCAATGAAGCATGATCATATTGATTTGATTTTTAATTCCAGTTATTTGCTGCGTTATCATGATCCAAGAAGGTTTGGCAGCTTTCATTGGATTAAGCGCGGCGAGGAACACCCTCTTTTAGCTTCTTTGGGTCCAGAACCTCTCTCAAAACAATTTGATGGTGACTATCTTTTCGAAAAATCACGGGGGCGTTATATATCAGTGAAGCAATTAATCATGGATGGGAAAATTGTTGTCGGAGTAGGCAATATCTATGCAAGCGAAGCACTTTTTTTAAGCGGCATCAGGCCTGGAAATGCGAGTAAAAGAATTTCACGTGCCCGTTACTGGAAGTTAGTTGACGCCATAAAATTTGTGCTTGAGCGGGCTATTGAGCAAGGTGGAACTACATTAAGAGACTACGTTGGGGCGTCAGGTTTGCCGGGTTATTTTTCTGTGAAACTTAACGTTTACGGACGGGAGGGGGAAAAATGTAATCAGTGCGCCGCTATCATTCGTTCCAAAGTATTGGCTCAGAGGACAAGCTTTTATTGCCCTACTTGTCAGGGGTGAAAGTTCCCATTTCGCTAAAACTTGTTCTTAAGAGCATTAGCAACGTTTACCGGTACAAATTGAGTTACATCACCCCCGAGTTCCGCAATTTCACGAACTAAACTTGAGGAGATATAAGATAAATGTTCCGAAGGCGTGAGGAAAACACTTTCAAACTCTGGATACATCGCCCTATTCATGTTTGCTAATTGAAATTCGTATTCAAAGTCCGCAACCGCTCTAAGCCCTCTTAGGACGCAACCCGTATTTTGATTGCGAGCAAAGTCGATTAATAACCCTGAAAATCCTGTGACTGTGACATTATCCAAATGGGACAGCGCCTCTTCACTTAGGCTTATCCGTTCATCTAACGTAAAAAAAGGTGTTTTTTTTGGGCTATGAGCGATCGCAAAAACTACTTGGTCAAACAAGCGTGCGGCTCGTTCAGCCAAATCTACATGTCCATTGGTCACTGGGTCAAACGTTCCTGGATAGATAACAGATTTTTTTTTCATCTTTCGCTCCCTCGTCTATTTCGCGAGTTTTTGCTTAGCCGCGTCGCTACGCAAGGGACAGTATACCTCTTAATCTTGGGAATTTAGATACAGGTAGTATTTAACTGCGCCTGTTTGTTTTTCTCGATATATTTCCCAACATGGTGGAATGTAATTTGGCGTATCAGATGAGGGAAATTCTAAATATATCATTCCTCCGGGCGCAACTAGATTTTTACGTGCGAGATCTCTGCAAGCTTGATTAAGTAATCCAGCGTTAAAAGGCGGATCAACGAATACGATATCATAGCGTCTATGACTTAAAGATAAAAAATCAGCGACATCTTTTAAATGAACTTTGGAAAAGTTAGTTACACACAGCTCTTCTAGGTATAGCTCTAATGCTCCAGTACATGAGCTAGATTTGTCTACAAAATCGCAGTGGCTCGCTCCCCTGGAAAGTGCTTCTAGACCGAGCGAGCCCGTGCCACAAAATAAATCAAGACACCTCGACTGGGGAACATGGGAATCTAACCAGTTAAAAAGGGTTTCTCTGACAATTTCTTTGGTGGGTCGTAACCCATTTCTTAATTCAAATGGAATTTTTCGGCCGCGCCATTTGCCACCAATTATGCGTAATTTTCTTTTCAAATTTTTTAGGCGATTGTTATTTCTCATTTATTTAGCACTGATTGAGATGTTAGGATGTGATTTCTCGGTCGAACATCTAAGTTTACCATGCCAGTCTAAGAATCCTTCAAATCATCTCGGATTGAGGAATGAAAACTGTGGAAAAAACACCTATTAACACTAACTCAAGAAGCTCTATGTTTAGAAAACTTCGAGAAGGCTTAAAAAAGTCAGGAAACAAATTTAAATTATCCCCTAGCCTGAGGATAACGGATAACGATATTGCACCAGAGATACTCCAGGAAATAGAGGCGCAACTACTATCTTGTGATGTAGGATTGGCGGCAACCAATGAAATTCTAGGAAATTTAATTTCCCGACAGTCGAAAACGAGGATTAGCTCGCCAGAACAGTTAAGAATTGCCCTCAGGGAGGATTTAATTAAAATTCTCACTCCGGTGCAGTTACCAATGGAGTTAAGTCCAGACAAAACCTTTGTGATTTTAATGGTGGGTACAAATGGAGCTGGAAAAACCACTACTGTGGGCAAGTTAGCAAAGTATTTTCTATCACAGAATTTAAAAGTTATGCTTGCAGCCGGAGATACCTTCCGCGCCGCAGCTATAGAGCAGTTACATGACTGGGGAAAAAGAAACTCTGTACCGGTAATTTCTCAACATCAAGGAGCAGATAGTGCTTCCGTCATTTATGACGCATTGGTATCCGCGCGAGCACGCGGAATCGATATTCTTCTGGCGGATACGGCTGGCCGACTGCACAATCAAGAGCATTTAATGGAGGAATTAAAAAAAATCATCCGGGTTATTAGGAAACTTGATGAGCATGCTCCTCATGAGATAATGCTTGTCTTAGATGCTGGAATCGGCCAAAACGGTTTACTCCAAGCGGAAGAGTTTAAGGATGCAGTGGGAGTGACTGGTTTAACATTGACGAAACTAGACGGGACGGCAAAGGGAGGCTTGATATTCGCTTTGGCAAAAAAGTTAGGCTTGCCTATTCGATATATAGGTATTGGCGAATCGTCAGATGATCTGCAGCCTTTTCTCGCAACAGAGTTCGTAGATGCGCTTCTTGAAACCGAATCGACTTAGGCGTGATAAAATTAGAACATGTGGTCAAGCGCTACCACGGCCAACGAGATGCCTTAAGTAGAGTATCTCTAGTTATTAATAAATCCGAGATGGTTTTTGTGGCAGGCCATTCTGGTGCTGGGAAAAGTACTTTACTCAGATTAATCATGCTTTTAGAGCGACCAACCAGAGGTCGAATAACAGTAAATGATATCGATTTACAATCTATTAGTAGTGCAGGAATAGCGCAATACAGACGTAAAATTGGTATGGTCTTTCAGGATCATCGCTTACTCTTTGATCGGTCAGTAATTGAAAATGTACTTCTTCCCCTGACTATTTTAGGAACAGAGCGAAAGGAAGCCTTTCGTCGAGCGAGGGCAGCTTTGGATAAGGTTCGTCTTTTAACAAGAGAGCGAGCGATGCCAAAAGAACTTTCTGCCGGAGAGCAGCAGCGTGTTGGGATTGCGAGAGCCGTCGTTACCCGGCCAAGCATTTTGCTAGCGGACGAGCCCACTGGAAATCTAGATCCTAATCTTTCGAGAGAGGTAATGTTATTATTTGATGAATTTAATCGCGTAGGAGTCACCGTCGTGGTCGTTAGTCACGATCTGAGTTTGATTTCTCAGCTAGGGCATAGACAAATTCGTCTCGAAGAAGGCGGTTTGATTTAGTGTGGTTGGTTTCTAACAGTAATTCAGAAGTAATTTGAAGATTTTCTAAAAATGCTCCGCCTAAAATTTAACAACTGGATTTTTCACCATAGAATTTCATCGGCGGAGAGCTTGTCCAGGGTACTATCAAGGCCTTTTGGTAGCTTTATCATCTGTTGTTTGATTGCTATGACCTTAGCTTTTCCAATTAGCGGCAGCCTCCTTGTTAAAAACTTAGAATCGTTGATTAGTAAAGTAATTTACGAGCCTAGTCTTTCAGTATTTTTAGATGATCAAATACCGGAATCAAAAGGGCGACAAATAGCCGAATCAATCAAGAATTGGGAGCAAATAAAGGATCTTGAATTTTTAACTGCGGAAGCCGCATTACTAAAGCTAGGCGAGGATAGTGGATTCGGGGATTTACTACTAAGGTTAGACACAAACCCTATTCCTGCAACACTACTTTTAACGCTTGATTCATATCTATCCTATGAAGATTCTGAGGCACTTGGTTCTCAATTGCTGGCGATCCCCGAGATATCCAATGTAATTATTGATCATGCGTGGTTGGAACGGCTCAAGAATTTCCTAGCTCTTGGGTACAGAATTATCTTTCTTTTAACTATTTCTCTGGGTTTGGCCGCAGCTATTGTGATCTCAAGTATGGTCAAATTGGCGATCGAGAATCGTCGTGAAGAGATTGTTGTAATTAAACTGGTGGGTGGGAGCGATGCATTTTTACGCCGACCCTTTCTATATATGGGTCTGTGGTATGGTTTTGGTGGTGGGGTTTTAGCTTCGAATCTGGTGATTTTCGCCGAGGCCCTTGTAATATCTCAGGTGGATGCCCTTCTGTTGTCTTATCAAAGTGAATACAAGTTTATAAGTTTGAGAGTGGTGGAAGCGGTAAATATCGCTGTCTTGGGGGGTGTTTTAGGGATTTTAGGGGCTTGGGGCGCAGTTATTAGACATGTTCCGCAGATTGAGCCATAACAGTCAACCAAGCGTATAATATTCCGGTTACGATTATGAATTAGCACTCTCAAAGAAAGAGTGCTAATATTACGGCAAACTCTAAGAAAATTAGGTACATAGAATGAATTGGCATCAACATCTGATGGTCCCGGGAGCGAATTTAGGCGCGTACGTTCAGGCAGTAAGCGGGATACCAATTTTAAGTTTAGAAGAGGAACGAGATTTAACTAAGCGGCTATTTTATGAAGGAGATGTGGCTGCTGCTCGAGAACTAGTTATGTCTCACCTCAGATTTGTAGTTCACATCGCTAAGAGTTATTCAGGCTACGGGCTTTCTGAAAGCGACTTAATTCAAGAGGGCAACGTGGGTTTAATGAAAGCAGTAAAGAGATTTAATCCAGAAAAGGGAGTGAGATTAGTTTCTTTCGCCGTGCACTGGATTAAGGCAGAAATGCATGAATTCATTTTACGCAACTGGCGCATTGTCAAGGTGGCTACGACTAAGCCTCAAAGGAAGCTATTTTTTAATCTAAGGCGAATGAAACAGACTTTATCTTGGCTCTCTGTCGAAGAAGCTACGATGGTGGCGAAAGACTTGGGAGTAGAGGTAGATGAAGTGTTTAAAATGGAATCTCGTCTAAGTGGTACTGATATCGCGTTCGATGCTCCATCACATTCTGACGACAGCGATGCGGCTATTGCCCCACAGCTCTACTTAGAGGACCACAGGGGAGATCCAGCGAAATTGTTAGAATCGTCTGATCTGAGCAACTCAAAGAAAAAGGCTCTTCACCTTGCTCTCAACGAACTGGACGAGAGAAGCAGGGACATACTCGTTAAAAGGTGGCTAAACGAACCTAAGGCGACCCTTCATAAGCTAGCGTCAGAGTATGGGGTCTCAGCAGAACGTATACGCCAACTTGAAAAACTGGCGATAGAAAAAGTTCGGCAAAAAATCTTGGCTTTAAATTAGCTAGAAACCCACGATTTCGTTGAATTCTAGCAAAGTATTTTTATCTTTTGCCTCCCTGAGTGGAATGGTGGCAGTAGCAGCAGGAGCCTTTATGGCTCACGGTCTTCCGGAAGATACTGATCAGCGGACACTGGATTTGTCTAGGATTGCGCTTGACTATCATTTCTATAACAGTGTTGCACTTATGGTAATAGGATTTATATGTAGGCAAATTAAAGACTCTAACAAAATGCTCGAACTAGCAGGTTTCTCTCTCTCTTTTGGCATGATTTTTTTTTGCGGATCTTTATATCTGCAAATACTCACTGATATAGCTGTACCAAATATTTTAACTCCCTTTGGCGGGTTACTGCTAATCCTTGGATGGGCAGGTCTTTTTCTCGCCAGCCTATTGCAGCAAGAGCCAGATTAGTAATTGTGGCCCCTCCCCTAGAAGACAAGCCTATAAGAAGTTATGTCCTTCGTTCTGGTCGTATAACTAATGCCCAACAGAGAGCAATTGACGAGCACTGGCCCAAATGGGGTCTAGATCCTTCAAATGGGACTTTAAGTCCGGAGAAGGTGTTTGAAAGAGCATCAGAGACGGTTTTAGAGATTGGTTTTGGCATGGGTGAATCGCTAATTCAATTAGCAAGTCAGGAGCCCGATATAAATTTCATCGGAGTGGAGGTGCACTCGGCTGGTGTTGGTCGGCTTTTAAGAGAAATTGTTAGTCGAGATCTAAAAAACATAAGAATATTCTGGCATGATGCGGTAGAGGTGATAGAAAAATGCATACCTTTCGCGTCTATCAGTGCGGCAAATATTTTTTTCCCAGACCCTTGGCATAAAAAGAAACATAATAAGCGGCGTCTGATTAAACCTCAGTTCATCGGTAGCATTAATAAAATACTTTATAAGGGAGGTAGGCTTCATCTTGCAACAGATTGCTGGCATTACGCGGAGCAAATGATGGAGGTCATGTCCACATCTCAAAACTGGGAGAACGTTTACGGAGCAAATAATTTTGCTAACCCAAGCCATGGTCGACCGGAGACAAAGTTCGAACTACGTGGTGTACGGTTGGGACATAAAATCTGGGATCTTGTGTTCATCCGAGTATAATAAAACAACTAATCAGTCATAAATTTCTGTATTACTTCGTTAAGGTAACGCTGTCCCAAAAGTGTGGTCTTATAGCCGCTACTACTTTTTAAAATCAATCCTTGATTGCATAGTGCCGTGATTTCAGGTTCCAGCGCGTTAGGATTAAAAGATGTTGAATCTGAAAACTCCGCGAAAGTAAAACCTTCTGTAAGCCGAAAAGCATTTAAAACAAAATCCAATACAGTCTCCTTTCTGGAGAGCTTAACTTCGTTTATGCGAGGTGCATATGGTCTAGCGGAAAGATAGTCTTCAGGCTTTCTGGTTTTTGAGTACCTAGTGATCGATCCATCCTGACGGGTTATTTTGCTATGTGCACCCGCACCGATTCCTAGATAGTCACCGAATCGCCAATAGTTGAGATTATGTTTGCACTGACGTCCTAGACTAGAAAATGCAGAAATCTCGTATCGAGAAAACCCATTTTCTAGCAGGAAGGCTAGGCCATTTTCATGTATGTTTTCGAGAACATTCTCATCCGGTAAGTTTGGAGGGTCTGAGTAGAATTTAGTATTTGGCTCAATTGTGAGCTCGTACCATGAAATATGCTGTGGCTTCAATGATACTGCTGCAATTAGATCCTCCATTGCTTGCTCCTCACTCTGATTGGGAAGTCCATACATAAGATCTATATTTATGTTCGAAAAGCCGGCAGATTGTGCCAATTTTACGGCTAAAATGCTGTCTTTACCGCTATGGATCCGACCGAGACGAAGTAAACTCTTGTCACTGAAGCTTTGTACGCCGATAGAAACACGGTTAATTCCTGCGCGAATAAATCCGAGGAACTTTTTTGCGTCAGCACTAGCTGGATTGACTTCCAGAGTAACCTCGATATCCGGTTTTACAAATAAATTTTTCTCGATCTCTTTAAGCAGCCATTGCAGCGCTTTGGCGCTAAATAGGCTAGGGGTTCCTCCTCCAATGAATATACTCCCTAACTGTCGAGATGGGAGGTTTTTAGCTTCCATTTCAAGGTCTAATATCAGGCATTCTAAATAATCGTTCTCAGGAATTTTTGACGAAGCATGTGAGTTGAAGTCGCAGTAAGGACATTTCCTCTCACACCAAGGTATATGGATATACAAAGCAATAGGTGGATGTGGCACTAGATTTTTTTTCTAAGTTCAGTCAGGAGTAAAAAACTAGCTTTAGCTCGATGGCTAATAACATTTTTTTGTTCCGGCTCCAGATCAGCGGCGCTGCAGTTATGAGAACTCACAAAAAATAAAGGATCGTAACCAAATCCGTTTTTCCCAGACGCCTTTTTTAGTATCCGTCCCTCCCATTGAGCGTTACATACCAGAGGGTCAGATTCATTATGGTAAGTTAGAAAAGCGATAGAACAGCAAAATCTAGCAGTGCGAAATTCGTCGGGGACTCCTGACAATGCTCTGAGCAATTTTGTATTATTATCGATATCTTTCCCGCTATTTGAAAAGCGAGCGGATCGTATTCCAGGGCGACCACCAAGGTAATCTACTTCTAGCCCTGAATCGTCGGCTATAGCCGGAAGCCCCGTATGCTTAGACGCAGCGCGAGCCTTGATAACTGCGTTTTCGTCAAATGTCGATCCTGTCTCTTTTATCATAAGAGGCTCAAAATCAGACAAGGGTAATAAAATCCAAGAGAGTGGCGCTAAAGTCCGCCGTAGTTCAAAGATTTTTCCCTGATTCCCACTTGCAATAACAGCCTGCATGGTAATTTGCCGATTTAATTAATATAAAGTTGTTGCTTAAATTTAAATTGATATTTCTGTTTGGAGCCTTCTGGTGAAAAATCGAGCTCGAAAAAACGCCATTCTTCGTTGATAAATTTAAACCGAGCGATGTAATATACAGTGCCAGATTCTTTTATCATAGTGAAATTTAAATCCTGATTTTGAATCAAATCCCATGTTCGACCTGATAGCTCCATTCCGACCGATGCCGAATTTTCTGCAAAGAGCTCTCTTAGTGAAAGATTTAGAATTGCATGCCTTTCCCCTCGTGTAATTCCATATTTCTCTGCAACGGAAGCAGACAAAAAAGTAGTATTAACCACACTATAGTGAAGTTCGAAATTATCAAACCGTTCACTTCTCTCTGCGACTGTAAGTTGAACTACTAAGAGAAGGCCGATAAGGCTAAGCGGTTTGATAATTTCAAGCCGCAAGTCGATAGATCGCTGTGAGAGCAAATAGATTTGGCCATAAGCTAGCTAAAAACGAAGAAAACTTACTTCCCGCAATCATCGATTTGGATTTAATAGTGATGTCTCTCGAAGCGCAAAGCTTTTCGAAATCCTTCACCGTGCAGAAGTGAATGTTAGGTGTATTGTACCAGTCGTAGGGTAAAAATCGAGACACTGGCATTCGACCTTGAAAAGCAAGATAAAGTCGACATCGCCAATGTCCAAAATTAGGAAAGGTCACGATACCCTCTTTACCTATGCGCAACATTTCCATCAATACCTTGTCCGGGAAGTGAACCACTTGAATAGCATGAGCCATTACCACAGTATCAAAACTCAGGTTCGAAAAATTTGATAACCCTTCATCTACATCTTGCTGGATTACGCTTATACCCTTGCCAATAGCGCGCAATATGTCATCCTGATTTATCTCGATACCCACTCCTTCAATCGCTGACTTTTTTTTCAATTCATTTAGAAATTCTCCATCACCGCAGCCTAGATCTAGCACTCTAGTCCCAGACTTAATCCAGCTTAAAATTTGTGTAAGATCTTGTCTCATGAGTTTAAGCTGATCTCTATCCCATCCATATAGGCTGACATAGTTTGAAAATATTTTGGTATTGGTAAAAGAAAAGCGTCATGGCCCTCATCTGCTTGAATTTCTAGATAGGTGACATTTTGCTTGGCTGCTATCAATGCCTCCACAATTTCTCGTGAGCGCGAGGGGGAGAAGCGCCAATCCGTGGTAAATGAAACTATCAGGAATTTACACTTCGCAGCAGAAAATGCTTCAACAGCGTTATCATTATAGTCTCTGGCTAGATCAAATAAATCTAGCGCACGTGTCATAAGAATATATGAATTCGCATCGAACTGCCCAGAGAATCTTCGACCTTGATATCTTAGATAACTTTCCACTTGAAACTCTATGGTATCCGAAAGGTTGTCGTCAAAACTCCCGGACCTAAGTTCTCGCCCAAATTTCGAAGCCATCGCGTCATCTGAGAGGTAGGTCACATGCCCGATCATTCGAGCTAGTGCTAGGCCCGTTTCAGGAGCGGACTTCATATTCAAATAATCACCACCAGCAAACCCGGGATCGGTCAGTATCGCCTGTCTTGCAATTTCATTAAACGCGATATTTTGGGCACTTAATTTTAAAGCAGAGGCAATTACTAGAGCATTTCTGATGCGAGAAGGATAGTCTATCGCCCATTGCATAACCTGCATCCCCCCAAGGCTTCCCCCAATTACTGCAGCCCAGGAATTTATATTCAGTCTGTCGGCTAGACGAGCCTGAGACTGGACCCAATCTTTGACTCTAATCGAAGGGAAATTATTACCCCATGGCTTGGATGTGACTGGATTTTCGCTGCACGGCCCTGTGGATCCATGACAACCTCCAAGATTATTGAGGCTAACCACAAAAAATTTTTTTGTATTGATAGGTTTCCCTGGACCAATATATTCGTCCCACCATCCTGGTCTTTCCTCATCATGAGAGTGAAAACCAGCCGCATGATGATTACCGCTCAAGGCATGACAAATTAATACCGCATTATCTCTATTTTTATTAAGACTACCATAAGTCTCGTACACCAACTCGAAAGAATCCAGTATATGGCCACACTCGAGAGCTAAAGATTCCTCGAATTTTGCCAGTTGTGGCTCGACTATTCCTACACTAGAGGCCTCAAAAATTTCTGCCATCTGACTATTAAATCCCCATAATCAAAGCCTGATGAAGGCCAAAGTTGTTAGCTAAGTGACGCAATAAAATTTCGAAAATATTTATCAATATGAATACTAATATTGGAGAAAAATCTAATCCCCCGATTGGAGGAAGGATCTTTCTAACAGGTGCCATCATAGGCTCCACTATTTGAGAAACAAGCTGAATTGCGGGATGGTAACTATTTGGGGCTATCCAGCTTAAGATAATCATCGCCAGTAAAGCAAAAAAATAAATTTTCATAACAATGGCAATTACACCTATAAAGCTCCAAATCGCTAGCAAAGACATATTTGGGATGTAAGAGCCATTAACCTTTAACAAAATAACAATGAGTAACATCTGCAATAATATGGATAAAACTAGGGAGGATAGATCAAAAATTCGAAAGGCAGGCAATAATTTTCTGAGAGGCAACACCATCGGATTAGTTAGTTTAACTAGTAGTTGACTGATGGGATTATAAAAATCTGCTTTGCTTATTTGTAGCAAGAGACGCATAACTGTCCCTAAAAGCAACAAACCCAATAATGTTTGCACAAGATAGCTCGATATTTCAGTCAGGGCGGTCACAGAAAAATAACTTATTGAGCTGAATGACTATTATTAGAGAGTTGTAGAGCACGGCTATGGGCTGCTTTTAATGCAAGAGTGATCGATTCGCGAAACCCGCTCTCTAATAATACCTCAATAGCTTTCTCTGTCGTGCCACCTGGGCTGGTCACAGCGCTCCGTAAATCCCCTATATCGATATTTTCTTCCAGCACCATATGTCCCGCTCCAGCTGCTGTTTGCTTGGTAAGTGCCATTGCCGTCTCTTTACTAAGCCCCAGCTGACAAGCTGTATCGACCAAGCATTCCATAAAAAAGAAAAAATAAGCAGGACCACTCCCCGAAAGCGCGGTAACGATATCGATATCTTCTTCGGTATCCATCCAGAATGTAGCGCCTACTGCCGCAAAAATTGAATCCACTATATTTTTTTCCTCGTCATCCATTTTGCTATTGGTAAATAAACCGCTCGCACCCCACCCAACCAAAGCTGGTGTATTTGGCATACAGCGAATGATCTTACAATTCTCTTGCAATTGTTCTTTGATAAAAGCGGTTGTAATGCCAGCAGCTATTGTAACTACTACAGTATCTTGGTTTATTGCACATGTACGAATACTCTCGCAGGCCTCGCGGACGACTTGTGGTTTTACTGCGAGAACTATAACGTCTGCGCCATCAGCTGCACTCTGACTATCGTCATATATCGAAATGGGGCCAAGAGAGAGCGCGGACTTGAGTGCTTCTGGATCAGGATCAAAAGCACGAATGTTTTTTCCACGGATACCGCTACTAAGTAGGCCCCCAATCAAGCTCCTCGCCATATTGCCGGCACCGATAAAGGTAATTGTTGCTTTTTCCAATGAAGTTCCGCAGCTAATAAGTTCTATATAATCTTAGAGTATACACTTCGCTCGCAAGATAGATCATCTGTTTCTGGATCCAAAAAGTACAGTACCTAAACGAACCATTGTGGAGCCGTGCTCAATCGCAAGCTCAAAATCATCAGACATTCCCATAGATAGTGTATCTAGTTCAGTTTCAAAGTTTCTACACAAATCAAATAATCTTCGAATATTTTCAAATGGAGCAGCTAGATTTTTTCTGGTCTTGACAGCTTCTGGAATAATCATTAGTCCTCTCAATCGCAGGCGAGAGAGAGAATTGACATCTGAAACCAGATTGAGTAATGCTTCTGGCATACATCCCGACTTGTTGGACTCTCTAGAAATATTTACCTGAATACACACATTTAATGGTTCAAGTTCGGCTGGGCGTTTTCTACTCAGATGCTTGGCAATAGATAAGCGATCTAGGCTATGAACCCAATCAAACTTCTCGGCCACCATTTTTGTTTTATTACTCTGGAGTTGGCCGATAAAGTGCCATGTCAAATTTAAGTCGCGTAACAAGTCCATTTTAGCTGAGGCCTCTTGTAGATAATTTTCACCAAAATCACTTATTCCAAATCTTGCCGCATTTCTTACTATTTCAGCTGATTGCGCTTTACTGGCAGCTACGATCGTCACAGGATTAGCTGTAATTGGAGTTTTCGCCAATTTTAGCCTTACTCGATCCCGTATCTGTGAAATATTGCTTGAAAGGGTTTGGGGGTCCATTCAAGGATATTAGCCGATTTTCGAGCTCTTGGGTTAATGAACTATTGGCCTAAGATTTTTAAAGTTAAAGTTGCACCCAGCAATATTTTATTTGAGAGATAGCTATGAATATAAACGATTTGCTTATTATGGCGGTGGAACAAGGGGCATCTGATTTACATGTCTCTGCGGGGCGTCCTCCTACTATTCGTGTAGATGGTGATATACGTATCACAGATGAAGGAAATCTTGAGGATAAAATAGTCAGAGTCTTGCTAAATGAAATTATGGATGAAGATCAGAAACAGCTGTATGAGAAAGAATTTGAGGTGGATTTTTCCTACGAGATTCCAAATTTCGCAAGATTTAGAGTAAATGTATTTAATCAGAACCGTGGTGCTGCAGCCGTCTTTAGAACCATTCCCTCTGCCGTATTATCGATGGAGTCGCTAGCGATGGGTCAGACTTTCCAAGATATATGCGAGACACCTAGAGGTTTGGTGTTAGTCACCGGACCTACTGGTTCAGGCAAATCGACTACCTTAGCAGCTATGATCGATTACATTAATGAGCGCAGATTTGAACATATCCTAACTATTGAAGACCCTATAGAATTTGTACATGAAAGCAAAAGTAGTTTAGTAACGCAGCGGCAAGTTCATAGAGATACTCTGGGATTTTCGCAGGCACTTAGGTCAGCACTTCGAGAAGATCCAGATATAATCCTAGTTGGAGAAATGCGTGATTTAGAAACTATTCGGCTCGCCCTGACTGCAGCGGAGACAGGTCATTTAGTTTTTGGCACTTTGCATACCACCTCTGCGGCGAAAACGATTGATAGGATAATAGATGTTTTTCCTTCAGCTGAAAAAGCGATGGTGAGATCGATGCTGTCTGAATCATTGAAAGCCGTGATCTCGCAGACGTTACTAAAAAAAATATCTGGCGGCAGGGTCGCTGCACACGAAATAATGTTGGGTATCCCAGCCATTAGAAACTTGATACGCGAAGATAAAGTTGCTCAAATGTATTCAGTACTTCAAACAGGCAAAACTCTTGGAATGCAAACAATGGATCAAGCGTTACAAAAACTTGTTATGACAGGGCAAATTACAGTGGAGATTGCTAAAGAAAAAGCACGCCAAAAGGAGGATTTTATTCAATAATTATTCGAACTTTACGCACTTATTTTCATCCAGCTAGTCAATATTATTTCCGCTGCCAAACTATCGATATTGCCGTTGGCATATCCTTTGGAGACTTTAGTGCGGAGGGATAATGATTTGGCCTCAAAGCTCGTTAATCTCTCATCTACCATTAATACTTTAATGGCAAATCTGCCGTGCACGCGTTGAGCGAATTTCCTAGCTCTGCAACTCATCTCGCTCACGGTGCCGTCCATATTTATAGGGTCGCCAACTATAATCGACGAAGGTTTCCATTCGTCTAGCAGAAGTTCAATATCCTTCCACAAATTTGTTCCAGTTCGAAAGTATATAATATCGAGGGGCGTGGTGGTTTTAGTTAATATATTGCCAACTGCAACGCCAATTTTTTGGAGACCGAAATCAAACGCTATGATAGTTTTGTCATTGACAATTTTGCTATCTTTAGGCATGTCCGGCCTTTGAGATTATAAGATTCATATCAATACCCAATTGAGCAGCGGCTCGCGAAAGACGTTGATCGAATGGGGTAGAAAAAATGATATTACTTTCTGCGGGCATTGTAAGCCACGTATTTTGGGCCAATTCATCTTCCAATTGGCCAGCGGACCATCCTGCGTAACCTAATGCTATGAGATTTTCGCTGGGCCCCTCGTTTTTAGCGATAGAACACAGAATGTCTTTGGAGGTTGTTAACAAGATTTCATCGCCAACCTCTATGCTAGTATCCCAATTTGAGTTTTTATCTCGATGAAGGACAAAGCCACGATCCGTCTGCACCGGACCACCAGCCATTACAGGGGTACGATCGAAGCCTGAGGCAGTTTCTATCTCTAGTTGATCAAATATTTCTGAAACAGTTATGTCTAAGGGCCGATTAATTATCAAACCCATTGCTCCATCTTTTCCGTGTTCGGTGAGGTAAGTGAGACTTTTTGCAAATAAGCCTGTATTTAGATGAGGCATTGCTAATAAAAAATGACCTCTAAAGGACGTGCTTAAATTTTTTGTGTTGCTAGCTTTTAAGCACATTTTTAGCTTTCAAATACATATGCGAGCCACCAAGATGTATTACTACTTGATCCGAGCTAAAACGTTGGTTCATTGGACAAGCAAACTGAAAAAATTGGACAATTGCGACTTCATCAAGAATTTTTTTCTAACTCTTTGGCAACCGCATCTATCAATTCTTTACCTAAATTTAGACCGACTTGGTCCTCGAGTTCTCTAATGCCGGTGGGGCTAGTGACATTTATTTCAGTCAGGTAATCTCCAATAACATCCAGGCCAACAAACATTAACCCCTTCTCGATTAAAGTATCACCTATCTGTTGTGCTATCCAGTGATCGCGATCGCTCAGTTTCTGCGCAAGACCTTTTCCGCCTGCCGCTAAGTTAGCTCTAGTTTCCCCAGGGAGAGGAACTCTGGCTAGGCAATAGGGAGCCGGTTTGCCACAAATCATAATAATACGTTTATCTCCGGCACTAATCTCAGGTAAAAATCTTTGAGCCATGATAGTTTCTTCACCGTGATTGGTCATCATTTCCAGTATAACTTGTACGTTAGGGTCGTCGTATGCAACACGAAAAACTGAACTACCCCCCATGCCATCGAGCGGTTTCACAATAATATCTCTGTGTGTCTCAAGAAAAAATAATAAGTGGTCATAGCTCTTTGATACCAAAGTAGCCGGACAACAGTCGGAGAACTCCGTGGCGAAGACTTTTTCATTGCAATCGCGCAGAGATTGACAACGGTTTACAACCAGCACACCATGCTTTTCCGCGTTTTCTAGAAGGTAAGTAGTATAAATAAATTCTCTATTAAATGGAGGGTCTTTCCGCATAAGGATCACGTCAAGATCCTCGAGAGCCAAATCAGTTTGGATCCCAAATTCATACCATCTTTGATCGCTTCTAAATACTGTCAGTGGTTTAACTTGCGCTCGCGTTTGACCATTAAGTAAATATAGATCTTGCTGCTCCAGATAAATTATATCCCATCCTCTGTCTTGAGCTGCCCAGAGCATCGCTAAAGTAGAATCTTTTTTGTAACTAATATTCTGGATGGGGTCCATCAAGACGCCAAGCTTAATACTCATTTTAAATGTTCCCGCTATAAAAAAATTAGGTTATGTAATGTTAAAGTCTTAAGCAAGTTTGAGTGATAGAAAGCCTTTCAAAAACTTCAGCAAAGGTCTCCCCACCTGTTTTGTGTGATAGCTAATGCTGCTACAGGTGCTGTTTCTGCTCGCATAGTTCTTTTTCCAAGGGAAATAGGAAGGAAACCTGAAGATTGGGCCAGTTTTATCTCGTTTTCGCTGAATCCCCCTTCTGGGCCGCTTAGTATAGTAATACTGCTAGGTTCAAGTTGTTTAAGGTCAAAATGACCTCCGCTTTGATCGAGAATAAATTTTAGAGGTGAGTTTACAGTTTTCAGCCAACTATCTAATTTAATTGGTTTCCTGATTGTAGGAAGTGAGTTTCGACCACACTGCTCGCAACTGCTAATAGATATTCTCCTCCAGTGTGCTATGCGATTTTCTGCCCTATGCGAGCTCAAATTTACCGTCACTCTTTCTGAGATAATCGGGATTATATAGTTTGCACCGAGTTCAGTCGTCTTTTGAACAATCCAGTCCATCCGCTCACCACGAGATAGACCAACAGCAACAAAAGTTTTTAAATGGGATTCCAGCGCTATATCTGAGTATTTTGATATCGTAACCGTCACATTTTGTCTCGAGCATTTGCTTATAACAGCGGTGAATTCTCCACCCTCACCGTTGAATAGAACGATTTCTGAACCGAGTTTGAGGCGCAGGGCATTCAAGATATGTACTCGTGCATCTTTTTCCAACACTAAGGTTTGGCCACATTCTAAGGATTGGTTGGTGAAGATTCTTCTTTTACGCAAGATAAGAGACTAGAGCGGGTATAAATGGCTGCTAATATTTGTAATTTTCTGGTTTAAATGGCCCATTAATACTGATACCGATATAGTCTGCTTGCTCCTGAGTGAGCTTAGTTATTACACCCCCAAAACCTGAAACCATATCTGATGCGACCTCCTCGTCTAAATGCTTTGGCAAAACTTCCACAGTGAGGGCTAATTCCTTGCCTTCCTCGTCCAGATCAGCGAACTTTCTCTCGAAGAGGTACATTTGGGCTAAGACCTGATTTGCAAAAGAACCATCCATAATTCGCGAGGGATGTCCCGTCGCATTCCCAAGATTTACCAGGCGCCCTTCTGATAGAAGAAGCAAGTAATCATTAGCCTGCCGATCTCTGTAGACCTTATGCACTTGGGGTTTTATCTCCTCCCATTCCCAATTTTCACGCATAAACTCTGTATCAATTTCGTTATCAAAATGTCCAATGTTACAGACGACTGCACATGGCTTGAGCGCGCGAAGGATATGTTCGTTGCATACGTTTAGGTTTCCAGTTGCTGTGACAAGAAGGTCAGTAGTTGATAACAAAGACTTATCTATACTTGCTTCAGTACTGTCGTTATTGCCATTTATGAAGGGTGATACGAGTTCGAACCCATCCATACAGGCCTGCATGGCGCAAATTGGGTCGACTTCGGTCACCCTAACTATCATTCCTTCTTGACGCAGGGATTGAGCTGAACCCTTACCCACATCCCCATAACCTATTACTAAGGCGCGTTTACCAGATAATAAGTGATCGGTAGCTCTTTTGATCGAATCATTTAAGCTATGTCGACAACCATATTTATTATCGTTCTTTGATTTGGTAACAGCGTCATTTACGTTGACAGCAGGCACTTTGAGCACCCCATCGTTAAGCATTTCCAGAAGGCGATGCACACCAGTAGTAGTTTCTTCGGTAATTCCATGAATATTATCGAGTAGATTGGGATACCTTTCATGAAGCATGGCTGTCAGGTCGCCACCATCATCTAAGACCATGTTGGCTGGCCAAGGTACGCCATCTTTTTTTATAGTCTGCTCTAAACACCACTCATACTCCTCTTCGGTTTCTCCTTTCCATGCAAACACAGGAACTCCAGCAGCTGCGACAGCGGCGGCAGCATGATCCTGAGTAGAAAAAATATTACAAGAGGACCAGCGGACCTCGGCACCCAAATCTACAAGAGTTTCTATGAGTACACCTGTTTGAATTGTCATATGGATACAGCCTAAGATCCTTGCCCCAGAGAGTGGTTTGCTTTGGCGATACTTTTTTCGTAAAGCCATTAACGCTGGCATCTCGCTTTCAGCGATTTCCAATTCTCTTCGTCCCCACTCTGCCAAATTGATATCAGCGACCTTAAAGTCTAAATGTTGTTCAGATGTTGTTGCGATATTCATAAAAGTTCCTTCTCCATTTTAATCTGTATTAGAGTGCTGACCGCAGGATTTCCGCCTTATCTGTTTTTTCCCAACTAAAACCTTCATTTTCTCTACCAAAATGTCCATATGCAGCAGTGTTACGATAAATAGGCTTCCTTAGATCAAGCATTTCAATGAGCCCTTTTGGCCGAAGATCAAAATGCTCTTTGACTAAAGCGACTATTTTATCGTCGCCAAGTTTACCCGTGTCAAAAGTATTGATCGCGATAGAAGTCGGTTCGGCTACTCCAATCGCATAAGAAATCTGAATCTCGCACCGAGAAGCAAGTCCAGCAGCAACAATATTTTTTGCGACATATCTACCTGCGTAAGCAGCGGAGCGATCTACTTTTGAGGGATCCTTGCCGGAAAAAGCCCCCCCACCGTGGCGTGCCATCCCTCCATAAGTGTCCACGATAATTTTTCTGCCAGTCAAACCGCAATCCCCAACAGGACCGCCAATTACAAATCGCCCAGTAGGATTAATGTGATAAACAGTTTCGTCGTGAAGCCACTTTTTTGGGAGTATTTCATGAATTATCAAGTCCATTACTGATTCATGAATATCGACTTGAGAAATATCTTCGTCATGCTGCGTTGAGATTACAACGGCATCGATAGCAACTGGCAGACCATTTTCGTATCGAAGAGAGACTTGGCTCTTGGCATCAGGTCTGAGCCAAGGAAGAATGTTATTTTTTCGCAACTCAGCTTGACGTTCTACAAGGCGATGAGCGTAATATATTGGCGCAGGCATAAGTACCTCGGTCTCATTGGTGGCATACCCAAACATCAATCCTTGATCTCCAGCGCCCTGCTCCTTATTCTCAGTCTCATCAACACCCATTGCAATATCCGAAGCTTGTTCGCCAATTGCATTCAACACTGCGCAAGTTGCCCCATCAAAACCAATCGAAGAGTTGTCATAACCGATATTCGTAACAATTTCCCTAACAATTTGCTCGAGGTCTACTGATGCAGATGTTGATACCTCACCGGCCACTACGACCATACCCGTCTTAACCATAGTTTCTACAGCGACTCGGCCATCCGGGTCTTGGCTGATGATTGCATCTAAAATACCATCAGAAATCTGATCGGCCATTTTGTCTGGATGACCCTCTGACACGGATTCTGAGGTGAAAAGCTGATATTCGCTCATACTTAAATTCCTTTAAGTTAGATTATATTTAGCGCGTGAAAAGGCGCACTTGTATTTGAAAACCATTTCTTTGTGCTACGTGGCTACTAGCAATTTCTTTTAAACTGGCGGTGACGCACCAACGGGTAATTTGGGCTGACTCAAAACCTAGCCACAAGTCGCCACAAAACTCTCTAGTCCAAGCCTGGTCATGAGAACAGAGCTCGGTAATAACTAATATACCTCCTGGCCTAAGTAGCGCCGCAGCATCGCCTATCATCTGTTTTGGATCTGCGGTGTGATGAAGCACCATATTAATTACGATAACATCAGCTTTGACGTTCTTTAATGCTTGTGAGGTGGTATCGCCTAAAACAAAACTAACGTTGCTAATATTATTTTCGTTGGCCAGCTGACTTGCTCTTTGCAGCATGGCTTCTGAATTATCCAGAGCAATTACGCGATTATATTTCGGTGACAGCTCCAATAGAAAAGCCCCATCACCCGGACCTATCTCAAGAGCTAGGGAATTTGAGTTCTTTATGGCGTTTTCGAGGACGCTTGCGACTATCTTCCCATAATGGGAATAGCTGGCTATAAGATCCTGCTGCTCCGCAAAACGATGAGAATTGTTCTGAAAGAAAAGCCGAGAGTTATTTACACGCTGCTGTTGAAGTTTTTTCATCTTCCGAGCAAGTGATTGAGATATCGGTAAGGAGTCTATCGCAGAAAAAAAGTTCTGAATTAAAGTAGAAAGCTGGCACCTACCTGAAAGCATATTGCGGCGATAAAATATAAAATTCCCCTCCCTTCGAGCAGCTATTAAATTAGCCTCAGATAAAACCTTGAGATGATGGCTTATAACGGACTGACGCAGATCAAATAAAAAACATAGCTCAGATACGCCGAAGGAATCGGCTCGCAAGACTCGCAAGACCTCTAAACGGAGTTCTTCCCCACAGGCCTTAAAAAAAACAGAAAAATCCTGCATAGCGAGCCTAGTATCTGCGCGATCAAGCGACTCCGTTTTTTGTAGGGCTGTTAACATGGGCGCGGAGTCTATCAGCTAAATTAGCTATATCAAAATATTTTGATATAGATTTATGATTTTCTGTCTAGTTTACATTGCCGTTTGTCTCGACTTAATACAGACTACCGACCCGAGTCAATAGGAGCGTAATAATGACCCTTCGAACCCAAAGGGCGAACGCCATTCGTGCATTAACTATGGATGCAGTGCAAAAGGCAAATAGCGGGCATCCCGGCGCTCCTATGGGCATGGCAGATATAGCGGAAGTATTATGGAATGACTATATGCGGCATAATCCCGCAAATCCAAGTTGGCCCGACCGTGATCGCTTTATCTTGTCGAATGGGCATGGTTCAATGCTGATTTATGCGCTTTCTCACCTGACAGGCTATGACCTTTCCATAGATGACCTCAAAAACTTCCGTCAGCTTCACAGTCGCACTCCGGGACACCCAGAGTATGGATATGCTCCAGGAGTTGACACTACCACTGGACCTTTAGGTCAGGGTATTTCAAATGGTGTTGGCATGGCGCTCGCAGAGAAAACTTTAGCCGCGCAGTTTAATAGAACAAGTTTCAACCTTATTGACCATTACACATATGTTTTTCTTGGAGACGGATGTTTGATGGAAGGTATTTCTCATGAGGCATGCTCCTTAGCAGGAACTCTTGGATTAAGTAAACTTATTGCGTTTTACGACGATAATGGCATTTCCATCGATGGTCATGTAGAGGGATGGTTCACAGATAATACACCGGCCAGATTTGAGGCCTATGGATGGCAAGTAATCCCGCAAGTAGACGGTCATGATACCAGTGCGATTAAACAAGCCATTGAGGCAGGTCGAGAAAATAAGCTCCAACCTACGCTGATCTGCTGTCAAACGATTATTGGAAAAGGAGCGCCCAATAAACAAGGAAGCGAATTAGTTCACGGTGCGGCTTTGGGTGAGGCGGAAATCGTTCACGCAAGAGAATTTTTGAATTGGCCATACGGTCCATTTGAGATCCCGGAGGAGATATATGAGAGCTGGGACTCCAAAGAGAAAGGGATGGAGCTAGAAAATGTATGGAACAAAAGGTTTGCGGATTACTCTTCGGCGCACCCGCAGCTTGCCGAAGAGTTGACGCGGCGGTTGAGCGGCGAGTTGCCCCCTGACTTTTCCGAAACAGCGAAAGAATATGCTGAAGCCTGTCAGGCAGAGGGTAATAATTTTGCTTCACGAAAGGCATCTCAAAATTGTTTGAGCAAATTTGGCCCACTTTTACCTGAACTGCTTGGAGGGTCAGCAGATCTTGCTGGATCAAATCTTACCCTTTGGGATGGTGCTAAGGGAGTATCAAATGAAGATCCGTCTGGAAACTATATTTACTATGGTGTCCGAGAGTTTGGAATGTCTGCAATAATGAATGGAATTGCTTTGCATGGAGGCTTCATTCCCTATGGTGCAACGTTTTTAATATTTATGGAATACGCACGGAATGCGGTCCGAATGTCTGCTTTGATGAAGCAGCGATGTATATTTGTGTACACCCATGACTCAATTGGTTTGGGGGAGGATGGACCTACACATCAGCCTGTGGAGCAACTAACCTCGCTCCGAAGCACCCCTGATCTTAACACATGGCGCCCATGTGATACTGTGGAATCTGCCGTTGCATGGACTTCAGCAATTCAGCGGCAAGATGGTCCCAGCGCACTGATTTTTTCTCGACAGTCGCTTAAGCACCAAGAGCGTAATGCTCAGCAACTTAGCGATATATCTAGAGGGGCCTATATTTTGCTAGAGCCGCACTTGGACCCCGAGTTGATTATAGTTGCCACCGGGTCTGAGGTTGGACTGGCAATTGACGCCGCTCAAAAATTGGCTGACCAAGGCAAACATGTGCGCGTAGTATCTATGCCGTGCTCGGAGATTTTTGAGCAGCAGCCAGAAGAATATCGTGAGGCTGTGTTTCCTAAGAAGGTAAGTCGCAGACTTGCAGTAGAGGCTGCTCATCGAGATTACTGGTATAAATATGTTGGTTTGCGTGGTCGTATTGTTGGGATGGATACTTTTGGTGAGTCAGCGCCCTCAGGTGACCTTTTGCGAGAGTTCGGATTTACTGTGGAAAATGTGATATCCGTTGCTCAGGAACTCTTTCGACAGTAGCGACTGATAGAATTTTGTTGCGTATAGCTATAAATGGTTATGGGAGGATCGGGCGTAGTGTCCTTAGGGCGTTGTTTGAGAGCCGCCATCAAAAAGATATTAAGGTAGTAGCGATCAACGAGATTGCGGATCCAAAAACGGTTCGGCATTTAACTAAATACGATTCAACCCATGGAACCCTAGATTTTCCCGTGACCGGATGTCAGGATTTCTTGGAAATAGATGGTCATCAGATAGCACTATCGAACTTTTCTCATCCTAAGGATATTCCATGGCATGATCATAATGTAGATATATTATTCGAGTGTTCCGGTAGTTACTCGGATCGCGAGACAGCTGAAATACATCTTAATCAAGGTGCAGGCAAACTTCTTTTTTCCCAGCCAGCGCACTCCAATGTAGACGCGACAGTAGTCTATGGAGTTAACCATCGAGTTTTAGAGGCTCAACACAGGGTGGTATCTGCAGCCTCCTGCACAACGAACTGTATTCTGCCAGTTATAAAAGTGTTAGAAGATTCGTTTGGCATTGATAGCGGAACAATCACTACTATCCACTCTGCCATGAATGACCAACCTCTTTTAGATACTCATAATTCGCTTGACCTAAGGAAATCTAGAGCCGCGACAGCATCCATCATTCCCGTCGATACAGCTTTGGCAGCAGGGATCGGGCGGATCCTCCCGGGTATGGCAGATAGATTTACCGCGCAGGCACTTAGAGTGCCGACGCTTAATGTATCGGCAATGGATCTGACGATCAAAACTACTCGCAAGGTTGACGTTGAGGCTGTAAACAAAGCGCTTAGTGACGCGGCGCAGCTTTCTTTGCGTGACGTGCTGGGTTATAACAGTGCGCCTTTGGTTTCATGCGATTTTAATCACGAGCCTCGATCCGGGGTAATTGATGGACTGCAGACAAGAGTTGCAGGGGGTGACTTGGTAAAGGTGTTAACTTGGTTTGACAATGAATGGGGGTTTGCAAACAGAATGCTAGACGTAGCTGACTATTGGTCCTCTACCTATTTAGAAACTGAACAGACATGAATCATTCTATGACTTTGATGAGTGACCTCGACCTCCTGGGTAAACGAGTACTGGTTAGACTAGATCTCAATGTTCCGATGAAAGACGGCGTTATTACAAGTGATACTAGAATTCGCGCTTGCCTACCTACCATAAATTCATTAAAGGAATCGGGTGCAGCTATTATCCTTATGTCTCATTTAGGGCGCCCTAAAGAAGGAGAGTTTAATGCTGAATTTAGCTTGCGGCCAGTTGCTAATAAGTTATCTGAATTTCTCGGTTCTAAGGTGACTCTTGTCAGAGAATGGGAAAATCAATGTAATGTGTCTCCTGGCCAAGTTGTCCTATTGGAGAACGTCCGATTTAACATTGGGGAATCAAAAGACGAAGAGAAGCTATCTAAACGCTACAGCTCCATTTGTGATGTTTTTATTATGGATGCGTTCGGCACGGCTCATCGAGCTCAGGCTTCAACCCATGGGGTCGCAAAATATGCGGACGTGGTTGCCGCTGGACCGCTTTTATCAGCAGAGTTGAATGCTTTGAATTCTGCTCTTACCAATCCAGTAAAGCCAATGGTTGCTATCGTAGGAGGCTCCAAGGTCTCTACAAAGTTGCAGGTTTTGGAAAACCTCGCAGGAAGAGTTGATCAGCTCATAGTGGGAGGCGGCATCGCGAACACATTTTTGGCAGCAGCAGGTTTTCCTGTTGGTAAGTCTTTATATGAGGAAGATCTCGTAGAAGTGGCAAGAGAATTGTTGTCAAAGACAAATATTCCACTCCCTAAAGACGTGGTCACGGGGAAGGCCTTTGATCTATCTACCAAAGCGGAAGTAAAGACAGTAGAGCATGTGGAGGAAGACGATATGATTTTTGATATTGGTCCCTCCGCAGCAGTTGAGAGTACCAGCATTATTTTGCAAGCAGGGACTATATTGTGGAATGGACCCATTGGTGTTTTTGAGTTTGATCAATTTGCAAAGGGAACTGAAACTTTGTCTTGTGCGATTGCAAAAAGTACGGCGTTTTCAGTTGCTGGCGGTGGTGACACTTTGGCCGCAATTGATAAATTTGGAATAAAAGATTGCGTTTCCTACATATCAACCGGGGGTGGCGCTTTTCTGGAGTATGTAGAGGGACGGATACTTCCGGCTGTTTCAATACTTGAAAATAGGGCGACAAAACCCTAATCTAAATTGTATAGGAGACGTAAAATGACTATAGCCGACTACCAAGAAGAGCTTATAGAGACGGCTCAGAAGTTAGCTACCCGCGGAAAAGGCATCCTGGCGGTTGATGAATCTACACCTACTTGCGGAAAACGGCTGGCAAGCATAGATGTGGAGAACACTGAAGAAAATCGCCAAGCATATCGAGGTATGCTTTTCACGAGTCCTGGACTTGGGGAATACATTAGCGGAGCGATCCTCTTTGAGGAAACACTCTCTCAAAGCCATGCTGATGGAGAAAAAATGGTAGATAAACTCTCTCAGCAAGGAATAATTCCTGGTATCAAAGTTGATCAAGGTTTGAAGCCGTTAGCGGGAGCTTTGGCGCATGAAACATATTGCTCAGGTCTAGATGGACTGAAGGTGAGAGCCGCTCAATATTATGACGAGGGAGCTCGGTTTGCGAAATGGAGAGCAGTCCTTCAGATAACCAACAAAAACGGCCCCTCAGAACTTGCTGTCAAAGAGAACGCGTGGGGACTCGCTCGATATGCCCGCTCCGTCCAAGAAGCCGGATTAGTACCTATTATCGAACCAGAAATCTTAATGGATGGTGATCATGACATCGACAAAACCTCAGAGGTTCAAGAGAGAGTAGTTAAAGCGGTTTATCGAGCTTGTGAGGTTAATCACGTGCTTTTGGAGGGAACCTTACTTAAGCCCTCTATGACGGTACCTGGTGCCGAGTGTAAAGTTGAAGTGACTCCCGCAACCGTCGCAAAATACACTATACAAACCATGCTGCGTTCAGTTCCAGCTTCAGTGCCTGGCATCGTATTCTTGTCAGGCGGTCTTAGCGAGGAGGCAGCATCTGTTTACCTTAATGAAATGAATGTTCTGGGTGATACGCCCTGGAATCTGTCATTTTCATATGGTCGCGCTTTACAGCACTCTGCTCTCAGAGGTTGGGCGGGTAGCAACATTGATGAAGGACAAAAGTTTGTTCTAGCCAGAGCGCAAGCTAACTCTGAGGCTTCCAAGGGAGAGTATGTCCCAGGATCACAAGCTTCTTCCGATGAGAAGCTATATGTCGCTGGGTATACATACTGATTTTATATTAGAGAGACTTGCGGGTATTTTAAAGTAAAATATTCGCGACAATCGTTAGATAATCATCCTCAAAGAGCTTGTGTGACGACAGTGATATCATTTTTCGATGCCACGAATGCGGCGCCATACTTGATAGTGTTTCTGATAGGTTACTACTCGCTTTTTATCCGTAACTCTTTTACTCGGCCTGACGCTGAGCCCAAGAATAGCTTATCGGCAGGGCGAAGCGAAAATAATCCGTTTGTAACGACCCCTGGGATCATATTTAACATCGTTTCAGTTTCATTAGGATTACTTATCGTAAAATCGTTTATATCTAAAATAATATTTCCGTTATCAGTCATCACATTTGCTCGTAAAATTGGTTTTCCACCAAGTTCAACTATTTCACGAGAAACATATCTAGCTGCCATAGGAATAACTTCTATAGGCAGGGGAAAAGCACCTAATTGATCGACTAATTTACTTTCATCCGCTATGCACACAAATTCCTTCGCGGCAGATGCGACAATTTTTTCTCGAGTAAGCGCCCCGCCGCCGCCCTTGATCAGCTGCAGTTGATGATTTGCCTCGTCAGCCCCATCGATATAAAAATCTATATGAGTAGCCTCGTTCAGGTCAATGACCGTTATTTCATGGGCCCTCAATCGCTCTTCCGTAGCAATAGAACTTGCTACAGTAGCTGCTATCTTGTTCTTATGTTCCGCTAGCGCATCTATAAAAAAATTAGCTGTAGACCCAGTGCCAATCCCGATAGTTACGTTTTCGCCTAGATGTGGTACCAAGAATTCAGTGGCCGCATTCGCCACCGCTTGTTTCATCATTTGCTGATTCATTGCGGGATCTACCAAATTCCTTTTGCGTAGTATACTTTAGTGCTGGCCTTGGATAAAAATAACTGATAAGTTTTTGTTCTGATACTGCAAAGTTCTTTCGTCTCCGTTAACATCTATTTAATCCTTTAGATTTTGGTTTGAAATTTTGCAAGATTACATAGAAAAGATTCGTTCTACGCGAATTTATGAAGTCGTGAGAGAAACCCCAATAGATCAAATGACCCTGTTATCTCGTCGGATGGGGAACAATATCCTATTAAAGAGGGAAGACGCCCAGACAGTATTTTCTTTTAAATTACGGGGTGCTTATAACAAGTTTTGTCAGCTATCAGAAAGTCAGCGTAATATTGGAGTTGTCGCAGCATCGGCTGGAAATCATGCGCAAGGAGTTGCAATGGCAGCTAGCCGCCTAAATATAGAGGCGACTATTGTTATGCCGGAAACTACACCACAGATTAAATTGGATGCGGTACGTTTTTGGGGCGTTAATATAGTGCTTCACGGCGACACCTTTGATGAGGCCTTTTCTTTTGCTAAGAAACTTGAAGTAGAAAAAGGATTAATCTTCGTTCATCCGTTTGACGATGTAGACGTCATTGTCGGTCAAGGTACCATTGGCCTTGAAATTATAGATCAGATTGGGGACCCATTAGACGCTATTTTTGTTCCAGTGGGTGGCGGAGGATTATTGGCAGGGATTGCAACTTATGTCAGCCATTATTGGCCAGAAACTAAGATTTACGGAGTGGAGCCCGAGGATGCGGCGAGTTTAAAGTTAGCTTTTGAAACTGGAGTACCGCAGAAACTGGATCAGGTTGGTTTGTTCGTAGATGGATGCGCCGTTTCTCAAGTAGGATCAGAAAACTTTAGACTGATACGAAAAGTGGTTGATACGGTAATAACAGTTAGTACCGATGAGATATGTGCGGCGATTAAAGATATTTTTGAAGATACACGGGTCATTGCTGAACCCGCTGGTGCGCTGGCATTAGCAGGCTTGAAGAAATTTACATATCAAGAAAACCTCACGTCCACTAATTTATTGACAATTCTAAGCGGAGCTAATACCAACTTTGATCGATTAAGATATATCTCCGAGAGGACTGAAATTGGTGAAAGAAGGGAGGCTATTTTAAGCGTTTCTATTCCTGAGGAACGAGGCAGTTTTTTGAGATTTTGTACGACGCTAGGAAAGCGCAATATTACCGAGTTCAACTACAGATTTAATGCCACTCGCATCGCACGAGTTTTTGTTGGCCTGTCGATAGATCCGCAGAGTGATGAAATTAAAGGTTTGATTGATAGGCTCGAGAGCGACGGGTACGAAGCTTTAGATTTAACGGATAATGAGATGGCTAAGCTACACATTCGTTACATGGTCGGTGGCCAGACAAACCCCACTCACTTGGAGGAAAGGGCTTATCGAGTTGAATTTCCTGAAAGACCAGGGGCGCTTCTTAAATTCCTCAAGGGGTTAGGAAATCAATGGAATATTTCAATGTTTCACTATCGTAATCACGGAGCAGCCTACGGCAGAATTCTGTTGGGTGTACATGTCTTCGATAATCAGAAACAGCAGTTTGAAGCTTTACTTAATGAAATCGGTTACCCTTTTAGTGACGAGACTAATAATCCGGCATACAATCTCTATCTTGGTGGAGACGGCTGACTTACATGGTTCTTCTAGCCGTAGATACTATTTCGTTTTCCGTTACCACGAAGTCTAACGGCACATCATAAGGCTCCGAGGGCAGTTCCGCGCACTCTTGCATGGAAAAAGCTAATCCAACAAGGCAGCCGCGACCTGACGACATCGTTAATGTCTTATCATAGAAACCTCCCCCCATACCTAACCTATTCCCCTGCCTATCCCAACCTACTATTGGTAAGCAAATCATTCCAAGATCGGGTGCCGTGATTTTTGGTGCGCACTGATCTGGCTCGGGAATTCCAAACCTGTTAACACACAGCGCTGCCCCATCTTGCCAAAGTGCGAACTCTAGAAATCTATTTTTCTTTACGATTGGAAGAAACACTTCTTTACCACTATTTTTTGCCGAGGAAGCTATATATTTCGGATCAATCTCGCCGTCAGACGCAAAATATAGGGCTATTTGGCCACATCTTGGCCATAGGGCAAGCTGACTTATCTGGAAGGCTAACTGCGAAGCTTTTTCCTCACGCTCTACTTTGCCAAGCGCTCGGCGCTGCGCACGAAGAGTTTCTCGCAATATTTCTTTTGTGGGCATAGTTGCCTCTTAAAAAGGTCCCGGTATACCGCTGACAAAGCTGCCCTTGAACCCAATGGTTCAAGGCGGATGCTACTGCTAGGCATTAGGCGTCCCGATCAATGTCGGGCTTGCACAACAACCGAGTTCAGAAGCCCCTATTTAACACTTTATCGGCTCGAGGACTGATTGTCTGGCGCATATACCAGGTACCCGAGCCTTCAGTATAACTGAGCGGAAAAAGTTTCGCTTAACCTCAAATTGTGTAGTATTTAACCTATTTCTAATTGGCGCAAATGATAAAGAGCCTCATCTACTTTTCGCTTAAGTTTGAGAAACGTTTCCTCTGTACTCTCGTTCGCGGAGAAATCTGGTCCTTCAATTTCAGATTTGATATGGCGTTGGAGCTCATAGCTCACGTTAATTGCGGCCATAACTGCAATCCTCTCAAGCCCGACGGTTTTCCCATTAGAACGTATTGAACGCATTTGCTTATCAAGATATTGTGCAGCGCTGATGAGATCAGCCTGCTCTTCCGCTTTACAAGCAATCTGATATTGCTTATCTAAAAGACTCAATGTAACGGTAACCTCACCAGTCAAAGTGAAGACTCCGCATTATGAAGCTGTTCCAGTAGTGCCTTCATTCGTTCGCTAGCATTAGAATTTTTTTCGATCAAAATAGTTCGTTCCACTTGCCAGTCTAACGATTTTCGTTTCAGAGTTTGGTTTTCTGCATCTAACTGATTGCAGAGTAGTATCAACTCGTCTATCTTTAATTCTAATGCTTTAAGTGCATCATTTGGCATTGCTCAGAGGCCCTAGTAAAAAGTTAATACGCGTACTATAGAATGGAAGCTAATTGATAGTCTATAGAGCGATTTATCGAAAACACTGGCTATTATTTTTAATACGTCGAGTTTCGAAGGTTAAGTGAGTGCCTGCTTTAGAAAACTCCTTGGACGACTGTTTATGAGCAAGCTTAGTTGATTTACTCTCTAGCAGACTAGGTTTTAGATATCGCTCATAGCGACTGCAAGCATTCAAAAGATTTTGCATATGTTTAAAATTTCAAAAATCGAATTTCGACGACGCCGACAACTGCTGTCAAAGGCACTTTCTCCGAATGGAATAGCTATTTTACCTTCAGGACGAGAGTTTGAAAGAAACGGCGGCACAAATTTCCCATTTCGACAAAATAGTGATTTCTATTATTTATCAGGGTTTGATGAGCCGGATGCGGTTCTGGTCATCTTACCAGGGGAAAAACGACATAAAAGTATACTTTTTTGCCGTAAGCGTGATCCAAACCGCGAGCTTTGGGACGGTATCCGATCTGGACCAGAGGGTGCCATAGCAGATTTCGGTGTCGGAGATGCATTTCCCATAGATCTTATAAACGAAATTTTGCCAAAGCTATTGGTTGGTCGATCTAAAATATACTATCCATTTCAAGGTTCTTTTGAGCTGACAAAAAACATAATCGATTGGATCAAAATTTCTCGGCAAATGACCTTAAATAAGCTCCCTGCACAGCCAGATTTGGGCGATATTAAAAGTATAATAGATGAACTGAGACTTGTGAAAAGTGAAGCAGAAGTGTCATTGATGCGAACAGCTGCAAGAATAACCGCTGCAGCACATATTAGAGCGATGAAGGTTTGTGAACCGGGTAAATTCGAGTATCAGCTTCAAGCAGAAATCGAGCACGAATTTGCGCTAAATGGAGCAAGATATCCTGCCTACCCAAGCATAGTGGGTGGCGGAAAAAATGGATGTATTCTTCACTATATAGAGAATTCCGATATTTTAACTGAGGAAGATCTTGTTTTAATAGATGCGGGATGTGAATTTGAGCACTACGCTGCCGACGTGACGCGGACATTCCCAGTATCCGGGGTTTTTAATACTGCACAAAGATCCGTATACGAGATTGTTCTAAATGCTCAAAAAGCCGCCATAAAGCAGATTCGGCCGGGGAATAGTTGGAATAGGCCTCATACTGCTGCAGTCAGAGTAATTACGAGGGGTTTACTAGATCTCGGCTTGCTCAGGGGCGATTTAAATCGCTTAATTAAAGCAAAAGCCTATATGGAATTTTATATGCATCGCACCGGACACTGGCTAGGCTTAGATGTTCATGATTCGGGAGACTATAAAGTGAATGGTCGCTGGAGAAAATTCGAACCGGGGATGATACTCACGGTTGAGCCAGGGATTTACATAGCACATCATAAATCCAACATTGCAGCACGTTGGAGAGGAATAGGTATTCGCATCGAGGACGATGTTTTGGTCACCGACCGTGGTCATGAGGTTTTAACCGAAAGTGTCCCAAAAGAACTGGATGAAATAGAAAAGATTATGGGTAGATCATAGGTGATTGAAGAGCGGGATATTATCATTGTTGGCGGAGGTATGGTGGGCATGAGTGTCGCTATCCTCTTGCGTACCCAACTTTCGGAAACTACTGGAGTGACTTTACTTGAAGGCAATGATTTGCCGGTTTCGGGTGACCTGCAAGATACTTATCCGGCTTTCGATTCTCGCGCAACAGCATTAAGCTTTAGCTCAAGGCGGATTTTTGAAGATATTGGTTTATGGGAGGTTTTTGAAAAAAAAACTTCGCCAATCAGCTCTATACATGTCTCAAGTAAAGATAAATTTGGAAGTACGCTTCTGACCTCGAGTGATTATGGATGGCCAGCACTTGGTTACGTCGCCGAAAATCTGGCCTTGGGGACTGCATTACTGAGTTCAACAAGCGATCAAGCAGGCATAGAGTTATTCGGTTCAGCAATAGTTCTTAGCGTTAAAGCAAGTGATGCATATGGCACTTCCATTAAAATTAATCAAAATGGGGTACATAGGCATTTTAAAGCAAAACTTTTAATTGTTGCTGATGGTGCAAAATCTAAACTCCGAGAATCCTTTTTTATAGATTCGACTATTAAAAATTATGGACAAGATGCCATAGTAGTAAATGTCGGGTTTGAACAACCACATATGAACTGCGCTTTTGAGCGATTTACAGACAGCGGCCCACTGGCCGTGCTTCCTTTAGTGGAGGCTTCATCACAGCCCAACAGGTGTGGTGTTGTTTGGTCCGTTAATCCAGAGCGAGGGAAAGAATTAGAAACCACCAGCTTAGATGGATTTAAAGAATTGCTTCAGAAAGAGTTTGGTTATCGTTTAGGACGCATTTCCCATATTGGGAGGCGCTCGCGATTCCCCTTATCCCAGTTAAAGGCTCGTGAACAAGTTAGGAACGGCATCGTAATAATGGGTAACGCCGCACATGCATTACATCCGGTTGCAGGGCAAGGTTTTAACCTAGCGCTGCGCGATGCGAATGAACTGGCAAAAATTTTGTCTTGTGCTGAAATAAAAGGTAAACGTCTCGGTGATTTAGGAGTTTTGGAGAGTTATCGTCTCGCGCGCCAACGGGATCAAGAAATAATCGTTACTGCCAGTGATGTGTTACCTAGGCTTTTTACCAATAGAAATAGATTTCTTGGCTTGGCTCGAAGTATTGCACTGACCGCGTTAGATATACTGCCGCCACTAAAAACTAAATTAGTTCGACGTGCTGCTGGGATGCCTTTTTAAAACGAAAAGATGAGTAAAGCAAAAACATCTGATGTAGTTATTATTGGGGCTGGTGTAGCCGGAGCGAGTTTAGCATTAGCTTTGAGTGGCCACGGTCTATCCATTCAGCTGATCGAAGCAACTGATCGCAGTGGTTATTTGCTTCCAACAGCTAGAGATTTACATAGTTTTGATTTGCGAGTGAGCGCTTTGACACCTCGTTCAGTGAAAATACTAGAGCGCTTGGGCGTATGGCAATCTATTAAAAGCTATAGGTATTTTCCTTACACTCACATGAAGGTCTGGGATGCAGATGGTACCGGGTCGATCGAGTTTGATAGTGCTGCAGTTGGAGCACCAGAACTTGGCAATATAGTTGAGAATCGTGCCTTAATCTCAGAGTTAATGAATGAAGTTATCAGACGAGTTGACATTGCGGTAATCTCGCCTGACCAGCTGGAATACGCCGTGTCCTCAGGCTATGAAAATCTTTTAAAGATCACTCTCTTGAGTGGGGAAAAAATAACCAGCAGGCTACTTGTGGCCGCAGATGGCGCTAACTCAAGGGTTCGCGGGCTTATGGGGTTTGAGACTAAAGAATGGGATTACTACCAGCAAGCAATTGTAGCTACGGTGCAGATCGAAAAACATCATGAAGCGACGGCATGGCAAAGATTTTCATCTACAGGCCCCCTAGCTTTTTTGCCTTTACCCGGGGGAGAGAACACACATTATTGTTCTATAGTTTGGTCCTGCGATGATTGGTTGGCAGAGGAATTAAACTCTCTCGCTGATGAACAATTTTGCAAGAGGCTGGCTGCCGAATTTGAGTACAGACTCGGACATATCCTCGGGGTGTCAGATCGTGCCACTTTTCCCCTTAAGCAATCGCACGCGATCAGTTATTTTAAACCATCAGTTGCTCTTGTCGGTGATTCGGCTCACAGGATTCATCCTTTAGCTGGTCAAGGTCTAAACATCGGATTGCTTGATATTGATGTCTTAGCCGAAGAGCTTCTGCTTGCACATAACTCCAATATTGAGATTGGGAGTTCGGGGGTTTTGGCTCGGTATCAACGTCGACGACGGGGTGAAAATTTGCAAATGATGTTGGCTATGGATGGATTTAAACATCTTTTTGGTAGTCGAAAAATTCCCGTTCGTTGGTTGCGTAACGAAGGTCTTAGGAAGGTTAATCAACTAGAATGGGTAAAAAAGCGGATTATCAGTTACGCAATGGGCTTAGATTGAAATGTGCTATATCCTCCCAAAGTTTCTCTTGCCTTTTGATAGCTTTCTAATTTCTTAAAGAAATAATATCCCAACAGCGTCGATTTGCGATATCTCTCAAGGTTTTATCGGGATCTACAGCCACAGGATTGTCGATAAATTCCAGCAGTGGCAGATCATTATGTGAATCACTATAAAACCAAG
Source organism: uncultured Gammaproteobacteria bacterium (assembly GCA_902519405.1). GTDB lineage: Bacteria > Pseudomonadota > Gammaproteobacteria > Pseudomonadales > Halieaceae > CABYJX01. Next base: position 7,447 of record CABYJX010000002.1, on the reverse strand, counting down.
CACCCTCGAGATCTTCACTGTTTGCCTCGACCCACTCTTTGAGTCGTGAGACTTTACCCTCTCTAAACGTCGGTATTCCTAAAGTTTCTCCTGTATATGAGCCATCCTTAAATTCAGCTGTGCAAGCTAATAAATCACTAATTCCTAATAGTGCGGCAATTGGGCGAGCTACAAAATCATTTGTAGCAGTTATTATCATTGGATGATCTCCTTTGCGCACATGTTGTTGAATCAGCTTTTTGGCCTTTCCAAGGATGATCTGATGAATTATTTTTGTAAGGAACTTAAGTCGAAGTTCTTCTAGTTTTTCTAGCGGGGTGCTCGCTAATGGGCGGAGGGCAAACTTTTGATAAGCTAAGATATCGAGAGAGCCAGCTAGATAATTGGAATAAAATTGATCGTTTAACTTTGAATACTCGACAGCGTCAACAATACCCTCCTCGCACAAAAATATTCCCCACAGATGATCGCTATCGCCGTCTATCAGAGTATTATCAAGATCAAAAATTGCTAAACTCATTTTTTGCGTCATCAAGGAAATCGGCTCAGCATAACTTCCAATTCCTGTATAGACAATTTTCTAGTACCCCTAAAATGTGGAACAATGAAAAATAATACTTTGTTTTGGGTGATCAGATTGGTAGATTCAGAAGGTTATCGCTTGAATGTCGGGATTATAGTTGCTAATTCCAGCGGACAATTGTTATGGGCTTGCCGAACCGGTGACTGCGCGTGGCAATTTCCACAAGGGGGTATTCGACCTAGTGAGTCTGTCCGCGATGCCATGTTTAGAGAGCTAAATGAAGAGTTGGGTCTTAGACCGTGTGATGTAGTAATAATAGCAAGTACGCGAGATTGGCTAAGTTATAAATTTCCTCGAAATTTAATTAGGGAGGACTCCAATCCTATCTGTATTGGTCAAAAGCAACGTTGGTTTTTGCTGCGTCTTGTGAGCGATGACAGTGCTGTCATTTTAAATTTAAGTGATAAGCCAGAGTTTTCTAGCTGGCGCTGGGTTGAATACTGGTATCCACTTTACCAAGTGGTCGAATTTAAAAGAGAGGTCTATCGACAGGTACTTGAAAGGTTAGAAGCATCACTATGCTCGGTTATAGATAAAGACAATGATTGAAACGCTTCGACGAATCGTACAAGAGGTAAATACAGCTGATAATCTGGAAATAACCCTAGATATAATTGTTCGCAGGGTTCAGCAAGCTATGAATACTGAGGTTTGCAGTGTCTATTTACGTGACTATCCAAGCGGTAGTCTCGTTTTCAGTGCCACCGCAGGCTTAAATACTGAGCAGGTAGGTGTTGTTTCGCTGGATGAAGGAAGGGGTCTCGTTGGATTGGTGGCTAGCAGAGAAGAGACCATCAACCTGGAATCTGCTCAAAGTCATCCGAGTTTTCAACTTGTTCCAGGTATTGGTGAAGAGCCATTCAATGCTTTCCTTGGCGCTCCAATAATGCACCAACGTAAGATTTTGGGAGTATTAGTGGTGCAACAGTCAGCCGCGAGACGCTTTGATGAGAGCGAAGAAGCTTTCCTAATAACTCTATCAGCTCAACTGGCCGGTGCGATTGCGCATGCGCAGGTGTCCCGGGCAGTCGAGCGGCAAGCCGGCTCGGTAGCTGAAAGTTTTACTAAGGTGAACGGAATCGTTGGTGCTCCTGGTATTGCAATCGGCACTGCGGTTGTGGTGTCGCATGCTGCAGACATATCTCTAGTGGCAAGTAAGACAACTTCAAATCGACGTGCTGAGCTCAGAAATTTTAGAGATGCATTGTCAAAGGTTCGCATAGATATTGAAGAAGTGTCTCGTTCACTCAGTAGCGAATTGAGCGCTGAAGATCATGCACTATTCGATGTTTATTTAGGAATTCTGGACGACTCCTCGCTTGGTGGTGAGGTAGCGAGACTTATTAAATCTGGTCAGTGGGCTCAAGGCGCTTTAAGTCAAGTAATGATGCGACATATCAAGCATTTTGAGCGCATGGAGCATAGTTATCTACGTGAACGGGCAGTGGACGTAAGAGATCTAGGCTCGCGAGTTCTGGCTTATCTTCAAGAGGAAGATCAAGAGGAGCGCATTTTTCCAGAAAAGGCAATATTAGTTAGTGAGGAGCTGACGGCATCAATGCTAGGGGAAATTCCTCGTGAAAATCTTGTTGGGCTAGTTTCAGTTCGGGGATCTGGTAATTCGCATGTTGCTATTTTAGCGCGTGCCATGGGCATTCCTACTGTTATGGGAGTAGTAGATTTGCCGCTTTCCTCGCTGGAAGGTTGGTCCCTGATAGTGGATGGTTACAATGGCGTAATTTATCCAAATGCCGACAAGGATACTTGTTCAAGATTTCAGGCTTTGGCGGACCGAGACCTCGCGGTCACAAAAGAATTAGAACCATTAAAAACTGAAACTTGTAAAACTCGTGATGACCATAGACTTACTCTTTGGGTAAACACCGGTCTAATGTCTGATATCGATTATTCAATTGATCTAGGTGCTGATGGTGTAGGTCTGTATCGTACAGAGATTCCTTTTTTACTAAGAGAAAGTTTTCCTAGCGAGGAGGAGCAGAGGAGGATTTATCGAAGTCAACTGGAGGCTTTCGCCCCAAGGCCAGTGACTATGAGGACATTAGATATTGGTGGTGACAAGTCGCTATCTTACTTCCCCATTGAGGAAGACAATCCTTTTCTAGGCTGGAGAGGAATTCGAGTAACCTTGGATCACCCGGAAATATTCATTGGACAGTTGAGAGCAATGTTAAAAGCTAATGAAGGACTTGGGAACCTTAGAATAATGCTGCCAATGATAACGACGGTAACAGAATTAAACGATGCTTTGGAGCTAATATCTAGGAGTCATAAAGAAATAAGGCTTGAGGGATGGGAGTCAAATTTGCCTCCTATCGGTGTCATGATTGAAGTGCCGGCTGCGGTTTATCAGGCTAGAGCATTAGCTAGACGAGTTGATTTTCTCTCAGTTGGCAGTAATGACTTAACTCAGTATCTTTTAGCAGTTGACCGAAACAACCCGAGAGTTTCTCAGCTTTATGATCATTTTAATCCCGCAGTTCTCCAAGCATTAGTAAGTGTGGCGGCCGCTGCCCGCGAAGAATATAAACCAGTAAGTATATGTGGGGAGCTGGCTGGCAACCCGCAAGCCTCAGCTATTTTAATGGCCATGGGCTATGACATCTTATCAATGAGTGCGAATAGTATATTGCCGGTCAAAAAAACCATAAGAAGTTTAACTTTAAAAGATTCAGTAAATTTGTTGGACGAAGTCTTGCAGTTAGATGATTCGATAAAGATTTCGTCGCGGCTAAATCAAGTCCTATTTGAAAACGGTTTAGAGGGATTTATTCATCGGTAACCTCCTTATTAGAATTACATTTCAAATCAAACTGCTTTTTTGTAGAGCGAAAGAGCGTGTGTGATGGATCAAAACTTTCTTCAAGCCACCTGACGATCTTTTGAGAGTCTATGCTCATTACTGTGCTGCATCTTGTGCCGTAAGTTTCTGTTGCTACAAATTGTGCGGATAGAAACAGATCTCTTTCTTCTTGTAAACCAAGCTTTGCTAATTGCGCCTTTTCGGCTAACTTTCTACTAGAAACAACTTGCTTTAGATCTTTGAAATCCAACTTGTCGCTACTAATGAGAGCTGACATTTTATCTTTGCCAATTTTGCACTTTGGCCATTCAGAGTGTATACCTGCGTTACTCAACCCATAGATTCCAGGGGCTAGTTCGCGAACGTCTTGAGTTACGCTATCCGGATGTGAGTCTACATGCCACATAGATTCCATGTCATTGATAATTAAATGAAAGCTATTAAATGTCCTGCTCCTCAACTTAACTTCATGCGCATATTGTCTCGCCGAAATTTCGCCAATCAGAAAATCAGTGGTAAGTGATCCTCTTGAGAGTGTTTGCAAATAGTCGGTATTTTTTTTTGTTCCATTTGTGATGGCGGCGAAGCGACCACGCTTCGATATGCCCATCCAAGTGCCTTTAGCTACGCAATCTCTTCCAGCCAGAATATCTGGTTGGTCTGGCCAAAAGTGAGATGCTTCCGAGTCTCTTTCGTAGAACTCATCTCTATTAGCAGCAACAAGTAGCGGAAACTCTTTGTGGCTTTTATAGGCAAAAATTACTAAGCACATAAAGTCCGCCGCGGTAATTGTTTCCTGATGTTCGCTAGATGATAATACACTGATAAACAATATCTATCCAACGTGGATTTATCAATTAGCTAACATGTTGCCATATCCTGAAATAGATCCAGTCGCATTTTACTTGGGCCCACTCAAGGTACACTGGTATGGAATGACTTATCTTTTAGCGTTGGGTTTTGCTTGGAGGTTGGCGCTTCATCGCAGCAAAAACGACTGGTCACCAATAAGCTCTGACAAAGTTGAGGACCTTATTTTTTACGGAACTATGGGCGTTTTTCTGGGAGGACGCATTGGGTATGCCATATTTTACAGCTGGGAATTAGTTCTTCGCGATCCTTTGTGGCTTTTTAGAGTTTGGGAGGGAGGTATGTCGTTTCACGGAGGACTTCTGGGGGTAATCTTAGCAACTTGTCTTCTTGCCAGACGAGAACGAATACCTTTTATGAGGCTTTTAGATTTTGTTGCACCTTTGGTACCGATGGGTCTAGCACTAGGGCGATTGGGTAATTTTATTGGACAGGAATTATGGGGTAGATCAACATCTCTTCCTTGGGGAATGGTTTTTCCGAGAGATCCATTGCAGCTTCAGCGTCACCCTTCTCAACTCTATCAGTTCGCTCTGGAGGGCTTATTGTTATTTTTTGTCTTGTTATGGTTCTCCTCTCGACCCAGACCTACGTATGCGGTTTCGGGAGTATTTGCCATTGGCTACGGACTATTGCGTATTTTCGTGGAATTTTTCCGAGAACCAGACCCACATATAGGTTTTCAGGCATTTGGATGGTTAACTCGGGGACAGTTTTTGTGCATCCCTCTGGTTTTTGTCGGATTTATTTTTATTGGCTTGGCGTACAGGAAGCAGAATTTGGAATTCTTTAGTGGAGGACAGAAATGAAATCTTATCTGCTCTTGCTGCAAGATATTTTGGATAATGGTGTGCGCAAGCATGATAGAACTGGGACCGGAACATTATCGGTTTTTGGAAGACAGTATAGACACAAGCTGGCAGATGGATTCCCGCTACTTACGACAAAGAAACTTCATCTGAAGAGCATTATTAACGAATTAATTTGGTTCCTAAATGGAGATACTAATATCGCATGGCTTAATGAGAATGGAGTACGCATTTGGGACGAATGGGCAACAAAGGAGGGTGATTTAGGGCCAATTTATGGAGCTCAGTGGACTGCCTGGCCGGGTCGGGACGGCAAAGTCATTAACCAGATAGATGATGTCATCGATTGCTTAAAAAATAGACCTGACAGTAGGCGTATCTTGTTCCATGCATGGAATGTAGACTACTTGCCTGATGAGGCTTTAAGTCCCCATGAAAATGTCAAAGCAGGCAGGATGGCATTGCCTCCTTGTCATCTGCTTTATCAATTTTATGTAGCAAACGGAAAGCTTTCCTCACAGCTTATGATTCGATCAAGTGACTCATTTCTTGGGCTGCCCTATAACACAGCCAGTTTGGCAGTTTTGACTATGATGCTTGCACAACAGACTGATCTTGGTCTAGGCGAGATTATTATTTGTACTGGCGATTCTCATATTTACAGCAATCACCTTGATCAGGTAAGAACTCAGCTTAAACGAGAGCCTAAAAAATTGCCCAAGCTGGAGATATTGCGGCGACCATTGAGTATATATGACTATCGTTTCGAAGATTTCAAGCTAATAGATTACGATCCCCATCCTCACATCCCTGCACCAGTGGCGGTCTAATTAAGTGATAGATATTTGCTTGATAGCCGCCGTAGCAGAAAATCGAGTAATTGGTAACGGACAGGTCTTGCCTTGGAAAATACCTAGTGATCTAAAATACTTTCGTGATCTAACAATGGGTAAGCCGATCATCATGGGAAGATTAACTTATGACTCCGTAGGGAGCCCGCTTCCTGGCCGCAAGAATATCGTAGTATCAAGAAGGTCTAATTTAGATATTGAAAATACAATCGTGGTGCGCTCTATAGAGGATGCGATAAAAGTTGGGCGTCAGGAATCTCAGCTGCTAGGTGTTAAGGATCTCTTTGTAGTTGGCGGAGCACAGATTTATGAAGACGCGCTAAAGTTTTGTTCCCGGATCTATATTACTGAAGTCCATGATTCACCGCAGGGAAATATTTTATTTCCAGAAGTAGATTGGACTCTTTGGAAAGAGACTTCTCGGCAATATCATGGGCCCGAAAATAGCCAACCTGCCTATAGTTTTGTGGTTTATGAGGAAAAATCTTCCATATAAAACTCCCTCGATAATCACCAAACCCCCCTAAAGAATTGAATTTCTCCATAAGTTGCGCTATTTCAACCGTTGAAAACAATCAATTTCTGGGTTTTAATGCCCGACCCGCATTTAGTAAAGTAGCTAAGCGCCTAATATAAGAATTAGATTATGATTTAAGAAGCCTGTGTTAGTGCCCTAAAAACTTGTTGAAAAATAGGAAGCCTTATTCCATGAAAACCTATCGACTAAAAAGTCTTTCCATTGTGCTTATAGCTTTTGTTGGAGCCCTTGCCGGTTCAGTTGCTTTAGCGCAGAACGAAACGCTTGACTCTATTTTGGCTGTTGGTTCCGACAAAAATAAAGCGGCTAGAGTATCCCAAGTAAAAATCGATAAATTGTCAGAGCAGACCAGAGATCTTTACACCCAATATAAGACAGTTATGAAGCAAGTAGATGGACTCAAGGTGTATAACGCGCGCTTGCAAAGGCAGATAGACAACCAGATTCGACGGATCGCTCAGATAGAAGCCTCCATTGATCAAGTAACCGTGATTCAAAGGCAGATGACTCCGCTTGTGATTCGGATGGTAGACGGCTTGGAGAAATTTGTTTCCTTGGATGTTCCCTTTCATTTGGAAGAGCGCCAAAGAAGAATAGGATTCCTTCGTAATAACCTTGACCGTTCAGACGTAACCGTAGCGGAGAAATTTCGTCAGGCTCTGGAAGCGTATAAGATAGAAAATGAATATGGTCGTAAAATCGATACATATGAAGGAAGTGTAGAGATAGATGGCTCAGAACGGGATGTAAGCTTTTTGCGTATAGGTAGAATTGCCCTATTGTATCAAAGTATCGATGGTGAGACAGCTGGAGCCTGGGATCAGGACGCAAGGGAATGGGTGGAGCTTGATGGACGTGCTTATCAAAATGCAATAAGACAAGGTATAAGAATTGCTGATAAGACCGCTGTCATTGATTTGATGAACTTGCCCGTTTCGGCACCGGAGGCTTTGTAATGAAGATATTCGCTAAATC
>CABYJX010000001.1 GCA_902519405.1 uncultured Gammaproteobacteria bacterium | reverse complement strand
TAAAAACCATTGGTGGTACTTGGGGAGCGATACACGATGCCGGTGATTTAACTTATCTAAATCTTATTCATTTGCAGAACCTGGACGGCACTAATCCCTCAGATCTTACAAATGGTGAAATTGAAGGAAGGCGGCAGGCGATGTTGGCGATAGAAGCCTTAAAATCTTTTAATCCAGGGTGTGAAAAGGCCAAACTACGTAATTTTGGTATGACCCTTGGGATACGGGACACAAGGAAAATAGATGCCCTTTACAACATGACAGCTAATGATGTCGCTGAACAAGGCCGTTTTGAAGACAGTATTGGAATATTTCCAGAATTTATCGATGGATACGGCACTCTTGTTCTACCAACAACAGGTCGTTACTATCAGATTCCATACCGTACCTTGTTACCAAAAAAAAGTTGGAAACCTCATAGCCGCTGGAAGAATCACTGGAGGAGATAAAACTAGTCACGCATCAACAAGAAATATGATGTGCTGCACAGTCACTGGGCAGGCTGCTGGAGTGGCGGCAGCTCTGTCCAGCAGATTAAACAAAAATCTGGATAAAGTGCCTTTAGCAGAACTCAAAAAAGCCCTAAAAAAACAAGATGTCCGTCTGCGTTAAGATCCTATTTTCAAAGCTAAGCGTCGGGATTTTCTAAGCCTCTCGGCAGGAGCTTTTCTTTATCAAAGAAGGGAAGTTCTACAAGCATACATTCTTGTTCGTGACCCGATTTATCAAAATATGTTAAATGACTGTCTAGCCACTTCATATTTTCCTCCGTGCATTTTGAAAGTCGCATGTATCCAATGCCTCTTTTCAATGTTGGAGACCATCCACCAGTGATGACTTTACCTACTGTTTGACCCTCACTCCTTAGCTCAAGTCCAGCAACAAGGGAATCATCCTCAGACTTGACTCCAAAAATCTGAAGTCGCTTTGATGCCGAAAGTAGAGCGTGTCTACCTATGAAGTCAGATTTTTCTAAATCAACGAATGATCCAAGTCCCACCTGATAAGGGTTTAGGGACTGATCTACATCAACTCCATTATCTAAAATGCCCGCTTCCATGCGTCTGATTCCCATTGACCCTACACTACCAAAACGCAGATCGACTAAGTTTCCTGAAGCTAGAATATGATCCCACAAATCTAAATGATTAGTGCCTGGTTGACTATAAATCTCGAAGCCCTGTTCACCGGTCCACCCAGTCCGAGAAATAAGAACTTTCTGCCCCGCGAATCGAAACCAACCAACATGAAAATATCCAAAATCGTCCGATAATCCGTCATCTGAAGCTCGCTTTAACACCTCTAATGCCTTCGGTCCCTGAATCTGTAAAACCCAAGATTTTACATCCTGATAAGTCACATTAAGACCATATTGATTTGCCCTTACCCAAGCATCAAACTCCCCCGAAGCCTTTACATACCAAAAATGCTCATCTGAAAGCCGCATTAGCACTCCGTCCATAAGAACCGTACCAGCATGAGTACAAGCGAGTGCATAGCGGGCTCTAAAAGGCTTAAGATCGGAAATTTTTCGAGTGAATAATCTCTCTAGGAGTTTTGTAGAATCAGGTCCAATAAATTCCATTGGTTTTTCAGGAACGTCGTAAAGCATCGCTCCTTTTCGCAAAGACCAGTAGTCTGCTAATAAATCTTCATCCGCTATAGCAAGAGGATAGAAACGATCAGAATAGAGACCATAGGTTATATCTTGATTCGGATATCGCTCTCGATAGGGCGAAAACTCGTACCGTTTGGAAGTGAATGATATAACATCATGCTGAGACGAATATCCTGTGACCTTTTTCTGATTCAAAATTTGATTCCAAACTTATTCAACTATGTTTAAGATCTAACGACCCTGCGAAGAGCTCCTAGTCACTTAATGACTACTTTTTTATAAAGAAAAAAAACAGAATCTTCTCAGCTCATTTATTGTTGAAAGTAATCTAGCACTAGACAATCCCGCTTGGATAACCAGTTTTTCTCATGAGGGCGTGAACAATGTTAAATCGCTTTTATCTTGCAGAAGAAACTTGGTGAATGTTATACAAGAGGAGGGATATACCTTAAACCACTGGAGGAAAAGGATGTCGGATGGAAATTTCTCGCAAGTACTAGTTATCGGAGGGGGCTCAGGCGGAATTGCAGCAGCGGCAAGCCTTTTGAAACGGGATGGTTCCCTGTCAATAACTCTTATAGAGCCGAGTGACCATCACTACTACCAGCCAGGATGGACCATGGTTGGCGGGGGAATATTTGATGCCTTTGAAACGGAAAGAACCACTGAATCGGTGGTTCCTAATGAGGTCGATTGGGTACAGTCATCAGTCAAATCTTTTGACCCTGAAAACAATATAGTTAATCTGATTGATGGAAGCAAATGGCAATACGAGTATCTCGTGGTTGCTACTGGATTGACTCTAAAATGGGATATGGTCGAAGGGCTTGAGGAGTGTCTAGGAAATCACGGTGTCACCTCAAATTATAGATTCGATCTGGCCCCGTACACATGGGAACTGGTAAAAAACCTGCGTCAAGGGACAGCTATATTTACTCAACCACCCATGCCAATAAAATGTGCAGGCGCCCCACAAAAAGCCATGTATCTTTCTTGCTCTCACTGGCATGAGCAAGGAGTACTAACCAACATAAACGTAGCTTTCCATAATGCAGGCGGAGCTTTGTTCGGCGTGAGCGACTATGTGCCAGCGCTAATGGAGTATGTTAATCAGTATGGAGCAGATCTGTGCTTTAATCAGAATCTTGTTGCCGTCGATGGCTCTGCAAAAACAGCTTGGTTTGATGTAACCGATGATACTGGAAATATTATTCGAAAAGAGCAAAAGTTCGATATGCTTCACGTCTGCCCACCTCAGGCTTCCCCAGACATAATAGCCAAAAGTATTTTAGCAAATGATGGTGGCTGGTTAGATGTAAATCAACACGACTTGCAACACAATAAATTTGACAATATTTTCGGAATTGGCGATGTTATTAGTGCACCAAATGCGAAGACCGCTGCTGCAGTAAGAACACAAGCGCCTATATTAGCTAACAACCTAATTACATCAATGCAAAAGAGTGGAGAAAAGCGTTATTACCACGGATATGGAAGTTGCCCACTTACAGTAGAGCATGGGAAAATTGTATTAGCTGAATTTGGTTATGGAGGAAAGATAATACCCACATTCCCAACGTGGCTAATTAATGGTCTGAAGCCTGGCCGACTCGCTTGGATACTAAAGAAAGATGTTTTACCAAAAATATATTGGGATGCCATGCTAAAAGGCAGAGAGTGGCTCACTAAATCTAGTAAAGAGATTTGATACTGAGAAAATTTACTGTCTATAACTTTGAGAGGAAGAAAAATGAAAACTCACTTTATTCGTTCTATTCTGGCTATCTTTTTAGTACTGCCAGGAATGTCTCTGATTGCTGATGAGACGTGTCAATCTCCCTATATGACACCAATCGAGGGACAGGAAGACTTCGTTTATGTTTGGACACTAGGACAGGAAGGATTAGGAGACGAACAAGATAAGCTCGTAACAATCGATGTCAATCCCGATTCAGATAACTATGGAAAGGTAATCGAAATATTATCAGTGGGTGGTCGCAACGAAGCACATCATTCCGGGTTATCAGATGACAGGAAATATCTATGGGCAGGTGGGCTCGATACTAATCGAATTTTTATTTTTGACGTACACACAGATCCTGGAAAACCAAGATTGCACAAGACAATTGATGACTTTGTGGCACGCAGTGGAGGTGTTGTAGGACCACACACTACCTATGCCCTAGCAGGAAGAATGATTGTAACCGGACTATCCAATAATACCGATAATGGAGGAAGAACAGGGATGGTCGAATACACTAACGATGGTGAATATATTGCTACTTATTGGATGCCAACAGATGGCAATCTGCAAGGTGCAATAAAATCTGGACAGTTTGCTGATGGTTATGGATATGATGTTCGGGCACTGCCTCGACTCAATACTATGGTCTCTTCATCCTTTACTGGATGGACAAACTATATGATGGATTTTGGCAAAATGCTTTCAGATCCCGAAGCAATGAAACGATTCGGCAATACGGCTGTTGTTTGGGATCTCCACACTCGAAAGGCGAAAAGAGTACTAGATGTACCTGGGGCACCTCTAGAAGTCCGGTGCGCATGGAAGACCGAGCACAACTGGTGTCTTACAACTACCGCACTGACATCTAAGATTTGGATGATTTTTGAGGACGACAGTGGAATATGGGATGCAAAACCGATCGCTGATATAGGTAATCCGTCTGATATTCCTCTACCCGTAGACATCTCAATAATGTCAGACGATTCTGCACTATGGGTAAATACATTCATGGACGGAAAGACTCGATTATTTGATCTTAGCGATCCTAACAAGCCTGTCCAAATCTACGAAAAAAAGATTGGTAGCCAGGTTAATATGGTCTCACAAAGCTGGGATGGGAAGCGTGCATATTATACATCTTCCCTGTTAGCAAATTGGGACAAAAAAGGCGACCAAAACGAACAATTCTTTAAAGCGTACCAATGGAATGGAAAAGAATTGGTCGAACAATTTGTGATCGATTTTACTGAAATGAAACTCGGCCGCCCCCATCAAATGCGATTTGGAGCGTATTCTTTATATCAAAGCGCCTATAAAGATATTAGTAAAGAGTCTGACCGCTCTCTGGTCGCAGCTACTGAGTAATTTTCAAACGCCCTAACAGGGCGTCCTAGGAGATAAAAAAAATTGGTCCTAAAGACGAGTTCATTTGTTAAGTCTAGCCTTTTTCTTTGCTTGATAATAAGTCTTCAAGTTGGTACTGCTGCTGGGCAAAAGTTGGCGCCTGGTTATGGGGATACTCCATTTCTTTTACCCGATCCTGGAAGTTACTCACTACCTAGCATAGGAACGGCGGGTGATGGAATGGTTTTAACGGACTCAGGAGAGACAGTTAGTCTGCATTCAGCTCTTGGGGAAAATTATGCCTTATTAAGTTTCATGTATGCATCTTGTGCAGACGTAAACGGCTGTCCTCTCACTGCTTACGTGTTTTATCAACTAAAACGTAATATGCAAGTTGACTCTATTATAGCGGACAACCTGAAACTTGTGAGCCTCAGTTTTGATCCAGCTCGAGACACACCAAATGTTATACAAAAATACGCAGCAAATTTTACCATAACCGATAGCAAAGGGTCGTGGGACTTCCTGACCTCATCATCAGAGACAGAGCTAATTCCTATTCTCGAAGCCTATAACCAAGATGTACAAAGAAAGCGCTTTATAAATGGATCTAATACTGAAGAACTGATCCATATATTACGAGTCTTCCTTATTGATCCAAAAAAGAGAATTCGGAATATATACAGTGTGCCCTATCTGCATTCAGAAATCATATATCGCGATCTACTCACGTTATTAAAGAATGATGAGATCTCTCCAGAAAAATCGAGAGAGGAAATGTTTCTTACGCAACCTACCCAACTGGGACCCGGCGATGTGCGAAAGGGATACGAAAATAAAAATTTTAAATCTCAATCTAACCCACTAAAAAGGAAAAATAATTTAACGCACTCGCCCAAAACCACACGAATACAATCAAACCTAGGACTTCCTCCACACAGGCTCGACAGAGATCTAAAATTAGAAGAAAAAATTTACCTTGGCAGGCGATTATTTCTAGATCGCAGGCTATCTCTTAACAATACCATGTCATGCGCTATGTGCCATATACCTGAGCAAGGTTTTACTAGTAACGAATTAGCTACTTCGGTTGGTATTGAGGGTAGAACCGTCACTCGAAATGCTCCAAGTCTTTACAACATTGGTTTTTCTCCAAAACTTTTTCATGATGGAAGAGAAGATTCTCTATCCCAGCAAGTTTGGTCTCCTCTTTTAGATAAAAATGAAATGGGTAACCCTTCTGTTGGTTACGTGATAAACAGAATACGATCTATACCAGATTACCCGCCTCTCTTCTTTTCAGCATTCGGAGATTCGAAGATTTCGATGGAAGCTATTGGAGATGCTCTCGCGGCTTATCAAAATAGTCTTAATTCTGGTAATTCCTTATTTGATCGTTGGTATTTTGGAAAAGAAGCAGATGTTTTTCAGCCTAATCAAAAACGAGGCTTTGCACTTTTCGTCGGTAAAGCCGGTTGTGCTAGCTGTCACGTCCTAGGTAAAGAAAACGCACTTTTTAGTGATTATAAAATGAGAAATACTGGGGTAGGATATTTGCGTTCTATACCTCACAAACAAAAGAAACAAACTGTGCAATTAGCTCCGGGAATCTTTACAGAAGTAGATTATGGCATTATTAAATCCGTCAGCGGCCCTATCAAGCCAGACCTTGGTTTATATGCAATCACCCAAAATCCCGAAGATCGGTGGAAGTTTAGAACACCCACCCTACGAAACATCGCACTTACATCGCCATACATGCATAATGGTTCAATATCTACTCTCAAGGAGGTAGTAGAATTTTACAATGATGGTGGCATCTCTAATCCTCTTTTAGACCCTTTAATCCAGCCACTTAATTTAAATCAACAGGAGATCTCGGATTTAACGTCATTTCTCGATACACTGACCGGAAGCAATGTAGGAGCACTCGTTGCAGAGGCAACTAATGAAGTCGTGGGCGATGTTGGAATATGAAGACAGATATAGTTAATGAACTCTAATGACAACTGACAGAGGATCAGAATGCTTAGGTAGGTTAGCCTTTATTTTTTTTCTGGTTGTATTTCCATTTACCACAACTGCGAAGGAAAAATTAGTAGATCATCTAGGAGAACCCTTTTCAGTCGATCAGTTAAAAGGGAAAGTAGTACTTCTAGTTATAGGTTTTACTAATTGTGAAGATATTTGCCCAATAGAAATGGCTCGCGCAACTATTGCCCTTAGTGATTTAGAAGGGAATATCGATCTTGTACAACCTGTATTTTTAACTATAGATCCTGAAAGAGACAGACCAGAAGTAATTGCTAATTATCTTAGAAATTTTCATCCTTCTTTCACTGGCATTTCTGGAAATTCAGATAGCGTAGCGAAACTAGTGGATTACTATGGAGTTTCACCTAAAGAAAATAAGCACCATGGGGCTAATAAGCAAATCGATCATGGATATAGTACATTCATATTGGATAAATACGGAAAAATTGAGGTCGCGGTTCTGCCTGGTCTGCCTCCATCTCACCTGTCAGAATTACTCTTTAAAATGACTCAAGAAAATCATGAGGATCAGAAAATAATAAATCAGGATAAGAATGCTGGTTAAGGTACTAAAACTAGAATAAGCTCTCGTATAATTATATGTTTACTAGGTTTCCATAAAGTTGATTACAAGTATCAATAAAAATGACTAGTACATACCCAAGATCAAATATTTTGTCCCCAGACTTTTATGATTACCCATGGGAACCAATTACCTCAGTTGATAAATCTAGCGATTTTTTGCACATATACTGGGGAGATAATATATCTTTAACTTGCTACATTTTGTGGCTTAGAGAAAATGCTATTGGTGCAGGAGGGATAGATATAGCAACCCGAGAGGGTATTTTTGAGCCACAATATTTCTGTGAAGATATTAAGTTTCAGAAGGTCTCAATAACGAATGACGGAGCCTTGTCCATCTTATGGGACCCTGATGAACTGCCCGCTACTTATCATCCTGGCTGGCTAAGACATATTGCCCTTAATCAACATATTATTGATTCTTTTATACCTAAAACAACCCTTTGGACGTCAAAAGAACATACCCAACCAAAATGCTTTGACGCTAAGCAGGTTTTAGTATGTCAAAAATCCAAGAGAGAATGGATTAATACACTGTTAGAAAAAGGCATTGCCAAGCTTCAAAAAGCCTCGGAAGATGTAAACTTTCTAGAGAAAATTTCAGAGGCTGTTGGACCAATTCGTTCTACTAATTTTGGAAAAATCTGGGACGTAAAAGCTGATGTAAAACTTGCTGGCAATGCCGATACAAATTCAACCGCAAACACCTCACTAGCCCTTAGTCCTCACACTGATCTTCCTACGAGAGAAACACCGCCCGGATTTCAATTCTTGCACTGTTTGAAAAATGAAACCCGCGGAGGTAAATCAACAATGACAGATGGTTATGCGGTAGTAGAAACCTTAAAAGCTGATTGGGCCGAGGATTACCAAATCTTAACCACCTGTAATTGGATTTTCTTTAATCGGGGGCCAGGTATAGATCATCGTTGGTCTGGACCGATCATTGAATTAGCTGAGTTTGGAAGACCTCTTACGTTGAGGGCGTTTTATCCAGTACGAGCTTTTCCAGACATGCCACTGAGCCATATCCCAATGGCATACTCGGCAATGCAGAGATTGTATAAACTGGCCTCAGATAGCAGATTTCAAATCCAATTTCCGTTCGAGCCTGGAGATGTCGTATGCTTTGATAACCGCAGAATATTGCATGGTAGAAATGCTTTTGATGGAGGCGGGTTCAGGCACCTAAGAGGAATTTATATTGATCGCGATGAAATTCTTTCTTGCGCAAGAATCACCAACAGAGCAATGAAAAATAAATAGCTCAACTGGAATGGGAGCAAAAAATGCCGCTAAAGCTTCGTGAAAAAGTATTCATCACGGCCGCCATAACTGGATCAGGGAGTACACAAGACAGAAGTCCGCATGTCCCTAGGTCACCTACAGAGATTGCAAATGCAGCGATAGATGCCGCTAAAGCCGGTGCCGCGATAGTACATTGCCATGTTAGAGACCCAGAAACTGGAATACCATCGCGCAATGTCGATCTTTATCGTCAGGTCACTCAGGCTATTCGAGAATCCGAGGTTGATGTTGTAATAAACTTAACCTCTGGTATGGGAGGCGATCTTGTTTTGGGCTCTTCAGAAAAACCTCTCCCACTCTCAGAAGGTACTGATCTAGTTGGAGCATCTGAACGAGTTGAACATCTTGTAGCCTGCCTACCCGAAATCACCACACTAGATTGCGGCACCATGAATTTTGCTGAAGCTGACTACGTAATGACAAATACCCCAGGAACCCTACGGGCAATGGCAAAATTAATGCAGGAATTAGCGATACGAGTTGAAATCGAGGCTTTTGACACAGGTCATTTGTGGCTAGCGAAAAATCTGGCATCAGAGGGATTGATAGATAGTCCGGTGATGGTTCAATTGTGTATGGGAATACCTTGGGGTGCTCCAGACGATCTAAACACCTTTATGGCGATGGTAAATAACCTCCCAGCAGACTGGATACATTCTGCTTTCTCTCTCGGTAAGCACCAAATGGCTTATGTCGCTGCTGCAATATTAAGTGGGGGGAACGTCCGCGTAGGTCTCGAGGACAACCTGTGGCTAGAGCGAGGAACCTTGGCTACTAACGCCCAACTTGTAGAGAAAGCGAGGAGGATTATCGAGAATATGGGCGTTGCAATTATGACTCCGGAAGAAGTAAGGAGCGAATTAAATCTAATAAAACGGGAAACCAACTAATGCCAGTTGCTTCCATTATAGGAAGCGGAGTTATCGGAGCTGGGTGGGCGGCAAGATTTCTTCTTCATGGGTGGGATGTATCATTATATGACCCTGACCCTGACACGCCGCAAAAGCTTGCTAGCGTGATGGATAATGCCAGAAGCAGCTTTCCCAAGCTTTACCCAAACGAATTACCTAAGGAAGGAAAATTAACTCTCAAAAACTCTCTTTCTTGTGCAGTAAGTGAAGCTAGCTGGATACAGGAATCTGTTCCAGAGCGGCTACCAATAAAATTCAAAACATTATCAGCTATTCAGAAGTCGTGCGATCCAAATGCCATTATTTGCTCATCGACTTCAGGTTTCACACCTAGCGAGTTGCATAAGGGTCTTTCCAAACCTGAACAAATTTTAGTGGCACACCCATATAATCCGGTATATCTGTTACCAATTGTTGAATTAGTGCCATCAAGCTTGATCAGTGAAAACTTAATTCAAAGAGCAGAAGAATTGCTTGAGGATATCTCTATGAAACCGATCACCATCAGATCAGAAGTTCCGGCTCATGTCGGGGATCGGCTAATGGAAGCTCTTTGGCGCGAAGCATTATGGCTAGTTAAAGATGGTGTTGCGTCAACTAAGCAGATTGATGAAATCATTACACATGGTTTTGGCTTGAGATGGGCACAGATGGGTTTGTTCGAAACCTTTAGAGTAGCCGGTGGTGAAAATGGAATGGAACACTTTTTGAAGCAATTTGGCCCCTACCTTTCCGCTCCCTGGTCAAAATTAACCGATGTTCCAAAATTGGATGAGGAGCTGATCTCAAAAATAGTTAAACAATCAGAAGAACAATCCGGAAATATTGCTATTAGTAAGCTAGAAAAGATACGGGATAAAAATTTAGTGCGATTCTTGCTTGCACTTAAAGATGCAGACTGGGCTGCCGGGCAAGTGCTTAATAGAAGCAAAGTCACAGATTAAAAGGAATGCGCCTACTAAGAGTCATCGCACTAGTGGAAATATCAACACCCCAAGCCTGTACTTCTAAGCCTGCTCTTAAAGCTGTTTCAACCGCAACATAATAGGCTGGATCAATTTCTCTAGCTACGCTGACCTTATTAATACCAGAGTGCAAAACGCAAAAGATTATCAAGCTTCGTGTAGAAGAGTTAATAGCATTTGTTAATTCAACCGTGTGCTTTAATGCTCTAACACTTTTTGCATCTGGAAAAGCCCCTAGACCTTCGCCTAAATGAAAGGTGACCGCCTTTACCTCTAAAATTATGGAAGTCTCGTCTTCTCTATACAGAACGAAATCTGCTCTACTACTCTGACCATAACGCACTTCTGATGAAATATGTCTGTATTCAGACAATTCTTTAATAAGCCCATTTTCTAAAGCCTCCATTACAACTTTATTTGCTCTAGCTGAATGAATACAAGTTAATCCATTTTTCGTTTCTACAAGCTCCAATGTATATGCATATTTCCGTTTGGGATCCTCACTATGAGAAAGCCATACCTTTGATCCAGAATCGATACAGCCAGTCATGGCACCGGTATTCGGACAGTGGACCGTAACGATAGATCCATCTAAAAATTCAACGTCTGCTAAAAATCGCTTATATCTACTGACCAAATACGCTGGTCTCAATTTGGGAAACTTCAAATTAACAAGCCATTTTTGCGATCCTATCCACCGCGGAGGAGAGCAAGTCCATATCAGCAGTATAGGCAAACCGAACATGCTGTTTAGCACCAATCAAACCAAAGTCTGTTCCTGGTGTGACTGCAACACCTTGCCCTTCTAAAAGCTCCATACAGAAGAAATCACTATCTTCCGTAAATTTACTAGCGTTAGTGTAAATATATAAAGCTCCCTCTGGAACACATGGCACAGAGAAACCAAGAGAAATCAACGCTTGAAGTAAGAAGTCTTTTCGCTCGCGGTAGATTTCCCTACGTTTATCCAGAATAATCCTCGTTCTCTCCTCAAAACAGGCAAGCGCCGCATATTGCGCTGGCGTGGACAGGGAAATAAATAAATGTTGTGCTAATTTTTCCATCTCTTTAACAGCATCTTCTGGTGCCACCAACCAGCCTAAACGCCAACCAGTCATACCGAAATATTTCGAAAAGCTATTAACCACAAAAGCATTGGGATCAATCTCTAATATTGATGGAATATCCTTTTTAAATCCTAGCCCGTGGTAAATTTCATCGACTATCAGATGTCCACCTAATTTTTTCAACAGTATAGAAATCTTCTTTAAATCATCTCTACTTAAGGTGGTGCCGGTGGGGTTAGAAGGAGACGCTACCATTGCTCCAACGGTATTTTCCTTCCAATTTTGATTAATGAGCTCAGGAGTAAGTTGAAAATTATCTTGCGCGGTAACGGGGACTAACTGCGCATTGGCCTCTACTAGCCTCATAAAGTGACGGTTACACGGATAGCCCGGATCGGTCACCAGCATCGCTTCTCTGGGGTTGAGAAGCAGTGCACATATCAACAGGATTCCGCCAGATGCTCCTGGGGTGATTAAAATTTTCTCTGGTGGAACATGTATACCATAATCTTCCGCATAAAATTCAGATAAAGCTTGACGAAGTTTTGGGATTCCACCAACTTCACTGTATCCCGTGCACCCCTCGGAGATTGCTCTCATACCAGCCTCACGAATAGGAGCTGCAGTTGAGAAATCAGGCTCTCCTGCGCAAAGATGTATAATTTCCCTCCCCTGCCTTTCTAATTCCTTAGCTCTAGCCAATATTTCGACCACTCTGAAGGGTTCGATATCTATTGCTCTTTTAGAAAATCTCCGACTTCCATTTGACTTAGTCATTATCAAACCTGATCAGGCAAAATGATATTGTAACAAGATTGAGCTGGTGATAACTCTACGCAATTTTTTGTGGCATGAAGCCTCCGATTCTGCTAGTTTCACCGCCCGCTGTATTTGTGAAATGATTCGGTTAGATTAAAAACGTAATTCATTCAAGTTATATACGAGTAAATTAAGATGCCAAGACAATCTAAAGTGCCCACAAAAAAGCGTTCAGTCAGGGCGAGTGCACCAAAAAAAGTCATTAACAAGAAAACTGCTCCAAAAAGGGCCTCCCCCAAGAAAACAGTAGCAAAAAAGGCTGCTAGCAAGAAAACTACTCCAAAAAAGGCCTCCCCCAAGAAAATAGTAGCAAAAAAGGCTGCTAGCAAGAAAACTACTCCAAGAAAGGCCTCTCCTAAGAAAACAGTAGCAAAAAAAACCACTGCAGGCTCTGCTATAAGAAAACAAAGGATTCAAAATAAAAAGTCAAGAGGAGCGCCAACTTCTGATTTCAAGAGCTTCGCACCTTACTCTGCTAAGCGAGGGGAGGAGTACATGGGAGCACAGCAGCAGCAACATTTCAAAGCAATCCTCGCTGAATGGAAGAATCAGCTAATGCAAGAGGTGGATCGGACCGTTTCGCACATGAAAGATGATGCAGCTAATTTTCCTGATCCTGCAGACAGAGCCACTCAGGAAGAGGAATTCAGTCTCGAGTTGCGTACACGCGACAGAGAAAGGAAGCTCATTAAGAAAATTGATGAGACTATGGAAAAAATCGAACAGGACGATTACGGATTCTGCGAAGCATGTGGGATTGAAATCGGAATTAAAAGATTAGAGGCAAGACCAACAGCTACGCTTTGTATAGACTGTAAAACACTCGATGAAATTAAGGAGAGACAGGAATTAGGATAATAAAATCTGTAGTCTCTCTGCTTATCTATGCTTTATCGTGGTAGGTTCGCTCCCTCGCCTACAGGACCACTACATATGGGGTCATTGGTCACAGCAGTGGCTAGCTATTTGGATGCGCGGTCTAACAGAGGGGAATGGCTGGTAAGAATAGAGGATCTTGATCCCCCAAGAGAAAAACTAGGTGCTGCTGCGCAGATTCTTTCAGATTTATGCGATCATGGACTTCTCTGGGATGGAGAGGTCATTTTTCAGAGTAATCGATACAGAGCCTATGAATCAGCTTTGTCTTATTTAATAGAAAGACATATGGTTTTTAAATGTGGCTGTTCCAGAAAAAAGCTAAATGATGATGGAACTTGTGCCTCCAAGTGCTCTTCAAGACAGGACTCTCTAAATGAGAATGTCGCTTTGCGCTTTAATAATGGTATCCAAGCTGATATAAAAGTTAATGATTTTATCTTCGGAGAAAAAATCTGGCATACGCGAAATATTCCGAAAGACTTTATTATTAGGCGCAGAGACGGTCTGTTTTCTTACCAATTAGCTGTAGTAGTTGATGACGCGTCACAAGGAATCACTCACATAATTCGAGGATCCGACCTTCTGGATTCTACTCCGCAACAGCATGAAATAGCATCGGCACTTAATTTGTCTCGATTAAAATATGGACACATACCGACCATAACCAATAAGGAAGGGAAAAAATTAAGCAAGCAAGCACTTGCCCCCTCAGTCGACGCGAATCAAGCTGCTCAAAATCTCAGACAAGCACTTTTGTTATTGGGCCAACTTCAGCCTACAGCTTCGCTTGAAACGCCAAGTCAAATTCTTTGCTCAGCAATTGAATCTTGGGACAGAGATGCTATTCCGAAGAAAAGCAGTCTTCCTCACGTACCGCTAAAAATCTGAGAAGGTAACGCTATTTTGGCAAGCGCACGCTGCATATTGACATCTCGGCAATATGTAAATATTAACAATTATGCTTAAGATGTTTACATATACAGATGAGAATGTTTACATACACATACTCGCCATAAAAATAACAGTTATAAGTGGCGTGAATAATAATAATATAATTTAAATATCAAACTCAGAAGGGGAAGGTCTCTTCCCCTTCTTTTATTGGTTAATTACTAATAAAAAAGCTGTGGTAAACTCTCACACTGCTAATCAAAGCTTAGGATATCGTTCGTTTGAAGGTCATTCCGAGAGACCAGCACACTATTTCTAATAAAGATATTAGCGATAATGCATTGAGTGTCATCAGTAATCTTAGTTCCAAGGGGCATGAAGCGTACCTTGTCGGGGGAGCGGTAAGAGATCTCCTTTTAGGAAAATCCCCCAAAGATTTTGATGTCGCAACCAGCGCAACACCAGAGGAGATCCGAAAAATTTTTCGACGTGCAAGAATAATTGGTCGAAGATTTCGAATCGCTCAGATTAAATATGGGAAAGAAATAATAGAGGTAACTACCTTCAGAGGTAACCAGAAAAAAGATTTCTCAAGAAAGGAGAAGACTCTTGAGGAATTTGAACAAAGTAGCCGTGGGCTTTTGTTACGAGACAATATTTTTGGCACCATGAGTGAAGACGCAATACGAAGAGACATCACAGTAAATGCACTTTATTACAACCCAAAAACCTACTCTATCATTGATCATGTTAGTGGAATTAGTGATCTGTCAAAATCAAAACTCAAAGTAATCGGTGATCCTACCAGCAGATTCATAGAAGATCCTGTGAGAATTTTACGGGTTGTAAGATTTGCAACGAAACTCAATTTCAAAATATCTCCTGATACTTCTAAAGCAATAAACGAAATATCACCATTACTAGCTGACGTTCCTAATGCAAGATTATTTGACGAATTTTTAAAACTATTTTTTTCAGGGCATGCAAATAATACTCTTAAGAATTTGATTAATCACTCTCTGCTAGATTATTTTTTCCCAGGGATGCAAACACAAATAAAGAATCAGGCAAAGTGGGGGAAGCTGATAGAAAATGTATGTGCGGACACTGATCTTAGAATTTATGAGGGTAAAAGTGTGACCCCAGCATTCCTTCTAGCTGTAATGTTATGGCCGAAATTAGTAACCGTCATAAATAAAAATCCTAAAATAAAGCAAGACCGCTTTACAATGTTACAGTCGGCCGGAACCGAGGTGATTTCAAAATCAAATTCTCTTATGGCCATACCAAAACGCCTCAGTGCTTCTATAAGAGAGATATGGGAAATGCAATATCACCTAGAAAATAATCGACGTGAAAAAGCTCTATCTTTAATGTCCAAGAAAAGATTTCGCGCAGGATATGATTTACTTGTGTTACGAGCAAGAGTCGGTGACTGCAGTACGGGACTAGAAAGGCGATGGAGTGAACTACAAAATACAAACAAGAAAACACTAAAATCTATCTACAATCAAAAATATAAAAGATCTGGGAGTGCTCGCCATCTATTTCTCAATCAAAGAGGCTAATTTTGATTAGTTGTTATATTGGACTTGGTTCTAATTTAAATAAACCTGCAGCCCAACTACGTGCGGCTTGTAAATCACTTAGAACAATACCAAAAACAAGCTTCATTTGTGCATCCTCTGTTTACAGAACTAGTCCAGTAGGGAAAATTGATCAGCCTGATTTTCTTAATGCAGTAGCAAAGCTTGATACCAAACTACCCGGCCTATCACTTTTAGACGCTCTTCAAGAAATTGAAAATATACAAGGCAGAACTAGGACTGAGCGGTGGGGAGCTCGAAATATAGACCTAGACATACTCCTATTCGGAGATCAAGCCTTTTCTTTTCCTCGCCTCACAGTACCTCATCCAAGGCTTCATCTTAGGATGTTCATGCTTGCGCCTCTTCTTGAAATATGTGACCCCAATAAACGACTACCGTTGGGCTGCATGCTTAAAGATGTCATTCAGGGCTGTAGTTCCGAAAAAGTACAGAAGACCAGTATTAGTCTCTTCGAGGACGGAGTTTAAAATTTTTATGGAGCACCGGATGTCACAGGGAGATCCAATAAATATCGATTTAAAAGGACGAAATCCTCCGGCATACATCGCAATAGAAGGGCCCATTGGTGTTGGAAAAACTACATTAGCCCACTTATTAGCAGAAAGTTTTAACTATGAAATTTTACTTGAGGACGCGGAAAAAAATCCTTTCCTTGAAGAATTTTATAAGAATCCTAAGCAAAGCGCTTTGGCTACACAGCTTTTTTTTCTATTTCAAAGAGTTCAGAAAATACAAAGTCTTCGCCAGGCAGATATTTTTGCACCAATACGAATTTCAGATTTTCTAATTGAAAAGGACCCATTATTTGCAAAGATCACTTTAACTATAGATGAATTAGGTCTTTACCAACAAGTCTATAGTCAACTAACTATAGATGCACCAAAACCAGACTTGGTAATCTATCTTCAAGCATCAACAGATGTCCTTTTATCTCGAATTGAGCAAAGGGGTAATCCTGCGGAAAGATCAATCTCGAAAACTTATCTTCAAAGCCTGAATGAGGTATACAGCGAATTTTTTCTATACTACGATGATGCTCCACTTTTAATAGTAAATGCGAGTGAAATAGACTTGGTGAGTAGAAAAGCTGACTATTTATTGTTGGTAGATTACTTACTAAACATTAAAAGTGGTCGACATTATCTAAACCCAAGCTTTTTCGGATGAATTTCTTGTGGCGAAAGTAACTATCAATGATCTTATTAAACTAAAAGCGAAAGGCGAGAAATTTGCCTGCTTAACGGCTTATGATGCAACATTTTCTCGCCTAATAAGTCAAAGTGGAATTGAAGTAATCCTAGTGGGGGACTCACTGGGAAATGTGATTCAAGGACACAAGACTACTCTTCAAGTAACCACTAAAGATATGGCTTATCACACGGCATGTGTAGCGAAAACAGACCCTCGGTCTCTTGTTATCACAGACCTTCCATTTATGAGCTACCAAACTTCAGATGAGGCTCTTAAAACTGCAGCCAAGATGATGAGAAAAGGAGCAGAGATGATCAAGGTCGAAGGTGGTCATTGGTTAAACTCCATCATCTTAGATCTTGTAGAACGCGGCATCCCAGTATGTGGTCATTTAGGATTAACTCCTCAGTCTTTTCATATGCTGGGTGGCTACAAAGTTCAAGGAAGAAGTGAAGCAGATGCAAAAGCTATATTGTCCGATGCCTTAGGTATTCAGGAGGCGGGCGCCAGTCTACTAGTCTTAGAATGTGTTCCCCGGCAACTAGCTTCAGAAATTTCTGCAAAATTAAAGATACCCGTGATAGGTATCGGAGCTGGACCTAATACCGATGGACAAGTGTTAGTACTGCATGACATGCTGGGACTTTCTCCCAATCCACCAGGGTTTTCAAAAAATTTTCTTAAAGATGCTAATTTCGTAAGTGATGCTCTAAAATGCTTCCTAAACTCAGTAAAAAATGGGGATTTTCCTAAAGAAGCGAATTGGTATGATTAAAAATGAAAGTGGGTACTTACAATATTTTCTCTTCAACTGCTAGAAGCCTTTGATATGGTACTTTTTTCGCTATCAAAAATCGTTTGATGGCAAGGACATGTTGCGGCATACTTCTCGTGCGTTTTTCTTGGTCACTTATCTGTTTCTTGTCTTATATTTAAGATCTTGAACTAACTCATATATTTTAAAAACTATGCAAATTATTTATAACTCAGCTCACCTTAGAACCGTATTAAATGAAGAGCGTCGAAAGGATCGCCTAGTGGCATTTGTTCCCACTATGGGAAACTTGCACGAAGGACATTTGGAACTCGTAAAACGCGCAAAATCGTTGGCAGACATTGTCGTAGTGAGCATTTTTGTTAACCCTTTGCAATTTAGTACTGATGAAGACCTTGATAAATATCCTAGAACGCTTTCAACCGATAAATCGCTACTCTTTTCAGAGGGAATTAATACTCTTTTCGTTCCATCAGAGACTGATATCTTTCCTGATGGTCGAGAGAATCAGACCACTGTAGTAGTACCTGAGATCTCCAGTATTCTCTGCGGCAAAGATCGGCCTGGCCATTTTGAAGGCGTAGCCACAATTGTATGTAAATTACTGAACTTGATTTGCCCTGATTACGCACTCTTTGGCGAAAAAGACTATCAGCAACTTTCCATAATCCGAAAACTGGTTCACGACTTAGAATTCGACACGAAGATAGTGGCTGTAGGCACAGTAAGAGATGAAGATGGCCTAGCTTTGAGTTCTCGGAACGTATATCTCAATGCGGATGAACGCAAGTTGGCGCCTCTAATCTTTGACACACTCGCCCACTGTAGAGATGCGATTGCATGTGGGTTCGATAATTTTCTGGAGCTGGAGTCTCATGCTCGTTTTAAACTTATAGAATCAGGTTTTTTGCTTGATTACTTTACAATTCTAGACGCGCATACGCTAGCTGAAATCAACGAAGATACTACAGAAATCTCTATTTTAGTAGCAGCTAGACTTGGAGAAACAAGACTCATCGACAATGTTAGGCTATCAGTGAATACGGCCACAGAATGGGGAATTCTAGCCGCACAGTGATGTGGAATGAATTTAGCATTTTAATGAAAAAGTATTTCTCAAGTAAATGCGATATTGACTCGGTTGATCTCCTAAAAAAATAATTAGTAGGGCTAGTTGTGAAAGAATCTGATTACGCCATTCCAAAAAATTTCTCCACCTCACATATTAATGAAGCGCGATACAAAGAATTATATACAGAGTCAATTGACTCCCCGAACTCCTTCTGGGCTAGAATGGCATCTGAACACATTTCTTGGTATTCCAAGTGGGAGGAAGTCTTTTCTGGCGATTTCTGCAAAGGAAATGTTCGTTGGTTCTCTGGAGCAGAGCTTAACGTAAGCTTTAACTGTATTGATAGACACTTACCTAACAACGCAAATAAAACCGCCATATTATGGGAGAGTGACGATCCAGAGAAGCATTGCGCTATCACTTTTAATAAACTCAAGATCGAAGTGTGTCGTCTAGCGAATGCTTTGAAGTCAAGGGGAGTCAAAAAAGGTGATCGCGTCTGTATATACATGCCCATGATTCCAGAGGCTATATATTCTATGCTCGCTTGTGCTCGACTAGGCGCTGTTCATTCTGTTGTTTTTGGAGGTTTTTCTCCTGAGGCACTAAAAGACCGAATCTTAGATTCAGACTGCTGCGTACTAATCACCTCCGATGAGGGTATTCGCGGCGGAAAAAAAATTCCACTGAAATCAAACGCTGATAAAGCGTTATCCTTTTGTAAAAATATTCATACCTGCTTAGTTGTAAAACATACTCACGCAGAGATTGAGATGAAAACTAAGCGTGATTTCTTCTATCATGAATTGATAAGCGAAGAAAGTGAGTGTTGCGAACCAGAACCAATGGAAGCAGAAGATCCTCTCTTTATCCTCTATACGTCTGGTTCAACTGGAAAACCGAAAGGTGTACTGCATTCGACCGGAGGATACCTTCTTCAAGCGACTATGACTTTTAAATATATATTTGACTATCGGGATGATGATATTTTTTGGTGTACTGCCGATGTGGGTTGGATTACCGGTCATACATACATTGTCTATGGTCCATTAAGTAATGGTGCAACTTCACTTGTCTATGAAGGTGTGCCCACTTTTCCAAATGCAGGAAGATTTTGGGAGGTCATAGATAAACATCAAGTGTCAATATTCTATACTGCACCCACAGCAATAAGATCTTTACACGCACTTGGTGACGACTACGTAAAACGTAGTTCACGCAAAAGTCTGCGCTTGTTAGGTTCTGTGGGGGAACCCATTAATCCAGAAACTTGGAATTGGTATCATTCAATCGTGGGAGATAGTCGTTGTCCAATTGTAGATACTTGGTGGCAAACAGAAACAGGGGCACAGATGATTAGTGCCTTACCTGGGGCTATGAAATTAAAACCAGGATCGGCAGCACTTCCTTTTTTTGGTGTGGAGCTTGCGCTGTTAGATGAAGATGGAAAAGAGATTCTAGGTGCCGACTCTGGCTATCTGGTTATAAAATCATCTTGGCCAAGTCAAATAAGAACTGTTTTTGGAGATCATCAGAGGCTGATCGATACGTATTTTAGTCAGTATGAAGGCTTCTACTTCACTGGGGATGGTGCGTATAGAGATGAAGATGGTTATTACTGGATTACTGGTAGAGTTGATGATGTACTGAATGTTTCAGGACATAGATTAGGCACAGCTGAGATAGAAAGTGCAATAGTGCTCCACGATAAAGTGGCTGAAGCAGCGGTAGTAGGATTTCCACATGATATTAAAGGCCAGGGCATATATTGCTTCGTAACACTTATGAAGGATTGCGAAGTCAATGATAGTTTGAAAGACGACTTAATTGAACTTTGTAATACTGAAATCGGCCCCATTGCAAAACCAGACGCTATACAATGGGCACCCGCTCTTCCGAAAACACGCTCCGGTAAGATAATGAGGCGAATCCTAAGAAAAATAGCCGAAAAAGATCTTAAAAACCTTGGAGATACGAGTACTCTTACTGATGCTAGTGTAGTAGAAAATCTCATAAATGGCCGAGAAAATCTATAGCCACTTTCTTTGCATTAGTGCAAAGGATAACTCCATTCTCTACTCGTCATTATCAGATGCTGCGCTCTCATTTTCTGAATTAGTCTCCTCTGAAGAGTTCTCTAAAAGCTCCTTTATAGACAGCTTAATTCTACCTCGCTGATCAACATCTAAAACTTTTACGGAAACTTCCTGCCCTTCCTTGAGATAATCAGAAACTTTCTCAACTCGATCATTTGAAATTTGAGAAATATGAACAAGGCCATCTTTACCGGGCAAAATATTAACGAATGCGCCAAAATCAACTATTCGCGCCACTGTTCCAGTATAAACCGCTCCCACCTCAGCTTCAGCTGTTATTTCTTCGATCAAAGCAACTGCCGCATCTCGAGAAGCTAGATCCTGACCAAAAACACTAACGGTACCATCATCATCGATATCTACTGTCGCTCCTGATGCTTCAGTGATTGCTCTGATAGTCGCACCACCTTTGCCAATGATATCTCGAATTTTGTCCGAATCTACCTTAATGGTGACTAAACTAGGTGCATTCTCCGAGGTGACAACTCTTGCTTCATCCATCACCTCATTCATCTGACCTAAAATGTGTAGGCGAGCTTGCAGAGCCTGATCTAGAGCCGACTCCATAATTTCCTCAGTTATCCCTTCAATTTTTATATCCATTTGCAACGCTGTAATTCCCTTCGAGGTACCAGCTACCTTAAAATCCATATCTCCAAGATGATCTTCATCACCCAAAATATCGGTCAAAATAGCGAATTGATTTTCTTCCTTAACAAGACCCATTGCGATTCCCGCCACCGGGCTTTTTAGAGGAACCCCAGCAGCCATCAAAGCCAAAGAACCAACACAAATCGAAGCCATAGAGCTTGACCCGTTAGATTCAGTGATTTCAGAAACTAAACGAATAGTGTATGGAAAGTCCTTTTCGTCGGGAAGCACAGCAGCTAAGCCCCTTCGAGCTAACCGGCCATGGCCTATTTCTCTGCGACCCGTAAAACCAATCCTACCAGCCTCTCCAACAGAATATGGCGGGAAATTATAATGAAGCATAAACGGATCCCGTCGCTCGCCCTCAAGAGCATCTATAATTTGAGCATCGCGAGGCGAACCTAAAGTAACAACACCAATGGCTTGTGTCTCTCCTCTAGTAAATAAGGCTGAGCCATGTGCCTTCGACAAAATATCTACCTCACAAGCAATCTTTCGGACTGTACGACTATCTCGGCCGTCTATACGTGTTTCTCCGTTGATTATGCGCCGTCTTACTATAGATTTTTCTAGGGCTTTAAATATTTCACTTGCTTCATCTTCACCGAATTCGTCAGTTTCACGGAGCATTTCAAAACAGCCTGACTTTATTTCATCAATCCTTGAATATCGACCCGTCTTTTCTGTGATCCTGTAAGCTTCACCTAAATCAGACTCTACTCTTTCGTGAATTAACGACTTAAGTTGTTCATTGGCGGATGGTTTGGTCCATTCCCAGCGCGTCTTGCCAGTCTCTGCCACTAATTCTTGAATCGCCAAAATAACAGCTTGCATTTCTTGATGCGCAAAAAGTACGGCTCCGAGCATCTGATCCTCGTTCAGTTCTAGAGCCTCGGATTCAACCATTAATACCGCTTCTGAAGTTCCCGCAACCACCATATTAAGCTTACTCTGATCGAGTTGCTCATAAGTCGGATTAAGTAAATAACCAGAATCTTCTGAAAATCCAACTCTCGCAGCTCCTATTGGACCATTGAAAGGGCATCCAGATATCGCCAAAGCCGCTGAAGTTCCAATCATTGCCGGAATATCTGGATCGATTTCCTTATCGGCGGACATAACTGTACAAACCACTTGAACTTCATTCATAAAACCTTCACTGAATAGAGGTCTTATAGGACGGTCAATCAACCTAGACGTGAGTGTCTCTTTTTCACTAGGACGACCTTCTCTTTTAAAAAATCCACCTGGGATCTTGCCAACAGCATAAGCTTTTTCTTGATAATGTACTGATAAGGGGAAAAAATCCTGCCCTTCTTTTGCTGTTTTCTGTGCCACAACGGTAACTAGAACGGAAGTATCTTCTATCGTCACCAAAACAGCTCCCGTAGCTTGACGAGCGATTCTGCCGACTTCAAGGTTTACGGTATGTCCACCATACTGGAAAGTTTTTATTACTGGATTCACTTTTTATTCTCCAATGCTTCTAGATAAAGAACAACATCTTCATCAAATTTTGAATTGCTTAGCGACGAAGTCCTAGTCTTCTGATCAAATCAGAATATCTTGTGGTATCTTTTTGTTTGAGATAATCAAGTAATTTTCTTCTTTGATTAACCATCCTTATAAGGCCTCGACGAGAATGATGGTCATGCTTATGAGTCTGGAAATGCTTTTGAAGTTCATCAATATTCGCTGTAAGCAATGCTACTTGAACTTCAGGTGATCCAGTATCTCCTTCATTAGTTTGGTAATTTTTAACAATTTCTTCTTTCTTTTCCGCTGATAAAGCCATATTTTTTCCTTTATGAATCTGCTACTGATGACTGTACCTACTAAAAACTTAGAAGATTTAAAGGCTATCCACGCAGACTAACAGATGCCTCAGTCGAACTTGTGTCTAAAACTATCTTACGAGGCGCTATTCGCCCATCTTTCAAAACTTCACCGAGTCCTAAAAATTCGTCATTTTTTAATGCGAGGCGCACCATACCATTACACGGGGCATTTGGCACTAAAACAGACTGCCCTTGCCGTAAAAAATATCCTACATCATCACTAACTAGTAGCTTCGGAATAATACTTAAGGCCGTATCCATAGGCAGAAGAAGCGAATCGAGTTCACTAAATCCTCCTGCGGTCTTTATGTCACGAAGCGTATTCAAACAGACACTATTTTCAATTATATAGGGACCGGCTCCCAGCCTTCTCAGAGCACTGACATACCCTCCTACACCCAAAATGGTACCAATTTCCTCTGCTAAAGATCTAACGTAGGTACCTTTACTACAAACTAGATAGATATCAAGCTCTGCTTTTTTTCCAGATTTAAACCCTCGCTGCTCCAAAGTGAAGATTTTTACACTCCGCGGTTTTCGATTAACATCTTTTCCTTGGCGAGCAAGTTGATAAAGTCGACGGCCTTTATGTTTAATTGCAGAATACATTGGTGGAATTTGCTCTATTTCACCTCTGAGCTTACAAAGTACCTTTTCTATTGAATCCTCTGCGATACCTGAAGCATCTCTCTTTTGAATTACCTCTCCTTCACTATCACCCGTAGCAGTAGAACAACCTAGCACAATAGTGGCTTCATAAACTTTATCTGAGTTCAGCAAGTACTGCGAAAACTTAGTAGCTTGCCCGATAAATATTGGTAAAACTCCACATGCGTTTGGGTCAAGACTACCGGTGTGCCCTGCTTTTGCAGCAAAAAATAAACGTTTAACTTCTTGGAGAGCAGTATTAGATGAAATACCAATAGGTTTATCTAAAACGAGGACCCCATTAATCAATCTTCCTTTACGCTTACTCAATTTTTTATTAATCTCCCAAAGTCAATTTTTCTCATTACTCGTTTTGTAATTATTAACCTTGTGGATAAGCGCAGTCACATCTCGAGCGCGAGCAATACTTGCATCAAAATAAAATTTAATTTTTGGAACGGTACGTAGACCAGAAGATCGAGATAAACCTTTTCTAAGAAAACCACTTGCTCGATTCAATATAGAGGTCGTATCTTCAACATCCTTCTTTGAGTCGCAGTTGAGCATCGTAAAATATACCTTGGCGTGGCTTAGATCTCGACTGACATATACAGCAGTGACACTCACAATATCTAACCTTGGATCACAAAGACCTTGAATTAGGGTGGCAAGTTCTCTCTGTAAAAAGTCACCTACTCTCTGGGTGCGGCTATATTCTTGTCCCATAATATGAATTTTGTTTCTACAGAGAACGAGCTATCTCGTTAATCTCATAAACTTCTATTAAATCCCCAACTTTTACATCAGTATAATTCTTTACACCAATCCCACATTCAGTTCCATTTCTAACTTCATTGGCGTCATCTTTGAAACGCCTCAGAGACTCTAATTCCCCTTCATATATAACTATATTATCTCGAAGAACACGGATTGGTTTTGAGCGAAATACCACACCCTCGGTAACCATACAGCCCGCTATCTGTCCAAATTTGGGCGAACGAAAAATATCTCTAACTTCTGCAATACCAACTATTTCCTCTCGAACTTCAGGGGAGAGCATTCCACTAAGCCCTTTCTTGGTATCGTCGATTAAATCATAAATTACGTTATAGTATCTTAAATCTAATCCTTCCGTTTCTACAAGCTGCTTTGCTGATGAGTCTGCTCTAACATTAAAACCAAGAATCATTGCATTACAAGTCATTGCTAAAGTGACATCTGTTTCCGCAATTCCTCCTACACCACCCGATACTACATTTACTTTAACCTCCTGATTACCTAAGTCAGCAAGTGCCGATTGAATAGCCTCCAAGGAACCGCGAACATCGGCCTTGACTACCACATTTAGATTTTTCTTATCAACGGCGGTCATTGACTCAAACATATTGTCTAGTTTTGAAGCTTGCTGCCGCTCTAATTTATTATCTCTATTCCGTTCTTGCCTAAAGTTAGCAACCTCTCTCGCACGTTTTTCGTTTTCGACTACGGCAAAAGAATCACCAGCACTCGGCATCCCATTTAACCCTAGTATTTCAGCAGGAATACTAGGCCCCGCAGACAGGATGGAATTACTATTTTCATCTAGCATTGCTCGAACGCGTCCAAAGTGTAAACCTGCTAAAACTACGTCTCCTTGTTTTAAAGTTCCACTCTGAATTAATAGAGAAGCAACGGGGCCTCGCCCTTTATCTAAACGAGATTCAATGACTATTCCCTGGGCAGGTACGTCGCTAGATGCTGTCAACTCAAGTAGTTCCGCCTGTAGAAGTATACTATCCAGTAAGTCAGGGATTCCCTCGCCGGAGATCGCAGATACGTTTACGAATTGAGTATCACCTCCCCAGTCTTCTGGGATTACGTCCTTTGCAGCCAGCTCATTTTTGACTTTATCAGGATCAGCTCCCTCTTTATCAATTTTATTTACAGCAACGATCAATGGGACTTCGGCAGCACGAGCGTGCTGAATGGCTTCCTCAGTTTGAGGCATCACTCCGTCATCAGCCCCAACTACTAAGATAACTATATCAGTGCTTCTGGCTCCTCTGGCACGCATTGCAGTAAAGGCAGCATGTCCCGGAGTATCAAGAAAGGAGATCATCCCCTTATCAGTTTGCACATGGTACGCACCTATATGTTGTGTAATTCCTCCTGCCTCTCCCGAAGCAACTCGACTTTTTCGTATATAATCTAAAAGCGAAGTTTTTCCATGATCAACATGTCCCATTACTGTCACTACAGGTGCACGCGGTTCGGGTGTACCCTCGTG
Source organism: uncultured Gammaproteobacteria bacterium (assembly GCA_902519405.1). Lineage (GTDB taxonomy): Bacteria > Pseudomonadota > Gammaproteobacteria > Pseudomonadales > Halieaceae > CABYJX01. The sequence continues at coordinate 116,407 of CABYJX010000001.1, read as the reverse complement.
TAAAGATAAGGTTTCCTCTAAACTTTCCTCGACTGCATCTGTGCTTACCACTTTCACCCGATGTCCCATCTCTTCAATAACAAGCGTTGCAGTATCTTGATCTACAAGTTGATTTATTGTTGCCATTACACCAAGTTTTATTAGTTCTTTGATGACTTCCCCAGACTTGACTGACATTTGTTGCGCGAGAGATGCAACAGAAATCGTTTCTCCGACTTCCACATCATAAGTTTTTTTCTCAGTAGGCATCTCAAATCCATGTTTTGAGTGTTCTTCATGGGTAGATGCTGGCTTTTGCTTTTTCCGAACTGACCTTCGCCTAAATACACCTGTCTCAGCTGCTTCAAGATCCGATAGAGAGAGGTTATGACCTCTTTGTTTACCACGGGAATTTATTCCACTCCCAGTTCGGTCTGGTCCTTTATTTTTTGCTTTTCTGCGTTCACCCTCTCTATCAGTTGGGGGAGATTGCGTTCTCTTGCTCTTTTTTCCATCACGCTCTTTTAGTTTTTCTGAAGCAGCTTGCTGCTTTTCTTGCTCTATTACTTCGGCCGCTAAAGCCGCTTCTTTTGCTGCTACTTCCCTAGCCTCATTTTCTTCTCGGCGTTTTTCAGCTGCCTGTTGTCTCAATACCTCAGGATCGGGTTCGATACTAGGTGGAGGAATATCAAGATCAACATCTGCTTCGACTTTCTCGTCATCTTTATAGGATACCTCCTGGCTGACCTCTTCAATTTGATCTCTCTTGACATAAGTCCGCTTTTTTCGAATTTCTACATTTACGGTCTTCTTTCCTGAAGTTCCTCCTGTCTTAAGTGTACTTATTGTTTTTCTTTTTAAAGTGATTTTTTTTGGAGTGGGCGAGGAAGCTCCATGACTTTTTTTCAAATAAGAGAGTAATATCTTTTTATCTTCATCAGATACCACTTGATCTATTTTAACATGCGGAAGTCCTGCTTCCTTCATTTGCAGTAGCAACCTTTCTACCGAAGCACCCACGGTTTTTGCTAACTGTTGAACTGTAACTTCTGCCATTGTAATTATTCTCCTTGGTACCAGATTAAGTCGACTTAAATATTCCAGAAAACATCTTAGTTACTCGACTTCTTCGGCAAACCAGGGTGCCCGCGCCGTCATAATTAAGTCGCCTGCACGATCTGTAGTCATACCTTCAATATCAATAAGATCATCAACACCTTGCTCCGCTAAGTCCTCCATGGTCACTACTCCCCGACTAGCTAATAGATATGCTAAATGACGATCCATACCATCCATCTCTAGTAAATCTTGTGCTGGCTCATTTGATCCTAATTCTTCCTCAGACGCTATAGCTTGCGTCAGTAAAGCGTCTTTTGCTCTCTCGCGAAGTTCCTCTGAGATAGATTGATCGAACCCCTCTATTGACATCATTTCTTCTAGCGGAACATATGCAACTTCTTCTAATGTAGTAAATCCTTCATCAACCAAAATTTCAGCTACATCCTCATCTACATCTAGAAAGCGACAAAAAATTTGAACTACCTCACCTGCCTCGGCTTCTTGTTTTTCAGAGGCCTCGTTTACACCCATAACATTAATTGTCCAACCCGTTAATTCACTAGCAAGCCTGACATTTTGACCCCCTCGCCCAATAGCTTGAGCGAGATTGTCCTCTGCTACCGCCACATCCATAACGGAACTGTCTTCATCTACTACTATAGATTCCACCTCTGCTGGCGACATGGCGTTAATGACTAACTGAGCTGGATTATCATCCCAAAGGACAATATCAACTCGCTCATTATCTAATTCATTAGAAACTGCCTGAACCCTTGATCCGCGCATTCCAACGCACGCACCAACTGGATCGATGCGTTGATCATTAGTCTTAACTGCTATCTTAGCTCGCGAACCCGGATCCCTAGACGCACTTCGAATTTGGATAACTTGTTCAGAGATCTCTGGAACCTCAATCTTAAATAATTCTATTAACATTTCAGAACAGGCTCTAGATAAAATAAGCTGCGGGCCTCTCGGCTCACTGCTGACCTCGCGAAGAATAGCCCGAACCCGATCATTGACCCTAAAGGTTTCTCGACCAACCAGTTGATCACGAGGAAGTAAACCTTCAGCATTATTTCCTAGATCTACTATTATGTTATCTCGTGTAACCTTCTTTACACTTCCTGAAACTAGCTGACCGATTTTATCTAAATATTGTTCTGATACTTGTGCTCTTTCGGCTTCTCGAACACACTGGACAATCACCTGCTTAGCAGTTTGAGCTGCTATACGACCGAATTCAATGTTTTCTACTTCTTCCTCAAAAATATCGCCAGGTTTTAATGAGACATCCTTCTCATATGCCTCCTCTGTTGTAAATTGAGTTCCAAGAAGCGCCATCTCATCGTCAGGAACAACCAGCCAACTTCGGAAAGAACGATAATCTCCAGTCTTACGGTCAATAACAACGCGTATATTAGCATCCTCATCATAGCGCTTGGAGGTAGCTGCAGCCAAGGCCATCTCTATAGCTTCAAAAATGATCTCCTCAGCAACACCCTTTTCATTCGAAACTGCCTCCGCTACCAGTAATATTTCCTTGGTCATTAGTCGCCCCACATATTCAAGTTAGCTATTCAACCAATTGGTTGCACCTTTACTTTCTGCAAAAGATCAAAAGGTATCCTGTATTCCCGATCTTCAATCTGCAAAACCATCTCCCTATCAAGTACTTCACTTAATAGACCTACGTACTTACGTTTCCCTTTAAACGATGCATACAATACCAAATGAAGCACCTCTCCAATAAAAGCTGCATATTGTTTCTCATTAAATAATCGTCGATCAACCCCAGGTGAAGACACCTCCAATTCATATTCTTCAATTATAGGATTTTCCACGTCCAAAATTGCACTAACCTGTCTGCTCACAATTACGCAATCATCTAATGAAACACCAGCTATGGAATCAATAAAGACTCTTAAAGTACCACCCTTACCTTTAGAGTTATATTCCACTCCCCATAATTCATACCCTAGTACCTCTATCGAGGAAGATATAATTCCATGTACTCGTTCTTCTATGGCTCTCAATCTCTCACCCACCTATGTCGAGCTCATACTAAAAAGCCCCTTAAAGGGGCTTACAAAGTTACATTGCACACTCGTAGCACGCAAAGTAAATATTGGTAGCGGGGGCCGGATTTGAACCGACGACCTTCGGGTTATGAGCCCGACGAGCTACCAGGCTGCTCCACCCCGCATCAAAACATCCCTTCCCAGAATCTTTTTTTCTAGCTTCTTCGGGCAGTCTGCGAAGTCCACAAACCGCTGTAGGGGGGGCAATTATAGGTATCGACCCGAACAGGGTCAACTGGCTAGAAGATTTAAATACATACTTAACTGGGACTTGGCAACAAAAATATCAAAAACAGTGCCTAGCCCTAACATTGGAGATATTTAAACTAAAATCATTAGAATCTATTACTTGCTAGGTCCAAGAAATATAGATCCTACCCTAAGAAGCAACAGTATCTACCACACCTCGTAAAGAATTCGTATAGGCCTCGCAAATGCGAAGATTAACAAAATCGCCAATTCTGAAATTACGAGGTTTAAAGTTCACGATTTTATTGTTGAAAGTACGTGCTTGCAATTCACCTGGATCTTTCTTAGACGAACCTGTTATCAGGCAATTTTGAACTGTTCCAACCATTTTCCTGCTGTAGCCAAAAGATAACTGGCTTAGTTTAGACTGCAAAAGATCTAGCCGCTCTTTTTTTTCTGAAACACTCACATTGTCAGGCATTTCTGATGCAGGGGTATTCGGTCTAGAGCTATAAATGAAACTGAAAGACTCATCGAATTTAACTTTCTCAACCACATCAAGAGTAGCAGCAAAGTCCTCATCAGTCTCATTAGGAAATCCAACAATAAAATCAGATGAAAAACTCATATCTGGTCTTATTGACCTAATTTTATCAATCAGCTCTAAATACTCTTCAATAGTGTATCTTCTCCTCATCAAGTTCAAAATCCTATCCGAGCCACTTTGAACAGGTAGATGAACGTGACTAACTAATTCTGGAACTTTTTCATACACCTTTACTAAATCATCTTTGAATTCATACGGGTGGCTGGTAGTAAATCTTATACGATCTATATTCTCTACTTTTGCCGTCAGTTCAATTAGTTTAGCCAAAGATGTACTGCTGCCCTTATAAGAGCCTTTAAAATTATTGACATTTTGTCCTAGGAAATAAATTTCCCTTGTGCCACGATCAGCTAAACTAGATACCTCGTTAAGGATATCAACAACATTTCTTGAAATTTCATGCCCTCTGGTGTGAGGAACCACGCAAAATGAACAGTATTTATTACAGCCTTCCATTATAGAGACAAATGCTGATGCCCCTGAATTATCCGTGGAGGGGAAAAAGTCAAATTTCTCTAATTTCGGAAATGACGTATCTATTTGAGCCTTATCGGTGTACAGGTTTTCCTTATATAAACCTGGGACTTTATGCAGGGTTTGGGGACCGAATACAATATCTACTGCAGGAGCACGCTTAACAATTTTCTCACCCTCTTGAGAAGCTACACAGCCACCCACCGCTATCCTTAAATCTGGCTTTTTGATCTTTATTTTTTTCCATCTGCCAATTTGATGAAACACCTTTTCTTGAGCTTTATCTCTTATGGAGCAGGTATTTAAAATCAAAAGATCGGCTTCTTCTTCATTTTTTGTAATTTCAAATTTCTCTTCATTTTTAAGAAGATCAAGCATTTTCGCCGAATCATATTCATTCATCTGACAACCATGCGTTTTTATGAAAACCTTTTTTATACCCATATCATTCAAATCCAATCCTGCATTACTTACTTGTTCTTTAAAGAGATACTGAGAAAATCATTTTCTCTTAAACACCTAGCTTATCAGCAAACCTGAAGGCCATGGAGATTCTCTAAGATAAGGTAGATTCATATTAACACTAGAGAAATAATCAAATATCTAATCAGACTTTTGCTACCTGTTTAATTAATAATTAATTTTTTCCTCTATACAAAATTACATCTCTTGTCGAGTAAGCTTATAATTTGGTGCCGAAGGCGGGACTTGAACCCGCACGAGCATAAGCCCACTACCCCCTCAAGATAGCGTGTCTACCAATTCCACCACTTCGGCAAATCTCTTACGACCTGAAACCATCTCACCTTATTTTATATTTTTAAAAACTGCTCGGTATTTTAATGGCCTCTAAGGCTATTTGTCATTGTCTTATTTTTAATACTATCGAATACGATTTAATCTAAATTCAGCTGTCCAAAAAAATGCCATGCAAATCAATATAGAAAAATAATAATTGACCTTTTTCTAAAAGTCATAGCCGCAGTAGTCTACGATTCAGATGTTAATCCTTTTTGAGAATAAATTGGTCCAAGAATTCAATATTTTCCTCAACAAAAAAAGGTCTGAGATGATTTGTATCCTTATAAATATATTTACCAGACTTATCTACGGCGGAGCATATATTTTTAGGACATATTGTACCCATTGGATCTACTGCGAAAGCATTATGAGCACTTACAACTTCGGCCATTTCTTTATTGAACTGTAATTGACGTTTCCCAACAGGAAAAGTCTTTTGCTTGGAAATATTATCTGTTATGTCAAAGTCTGAAAATTGAAAAGTTAATTTTGACCTATTTTCTGTTGTAAGTTGATTTCGCGGATCGAATAAATAGTCTTGAGGACTATCTAAAACTATAATTACGTCAACTCTTTCTGATAGTTTTTCTATGGCCGAGGTTAAGCTCTCATATTTTTGATCCGAATTCTGATTAAGATAACCCATCCAAGCACCCGCCATAATAATTTTTTCCACGGAGTCAATTTTACTTAGAAGTAATTTGATATCTTCAATTATTGGCATTCCCGTAGGTGGACATCCTCCGCACGTCATAAATAGTGAGGGTTTTACTCTACCTTCTTTAGTGAGATGTACAATTCTAGGACTATATTGCTCCATGTGAGAATCTCCCACTAAGAGGATTTTAGGGTTTTTTGAAGAGTTCGCATTATACTGAACGGGACTACTACCTTGTTTAAGGTCAAATCGACTAATTAACCCGCTCGGATATGCCCAATCATCAATGGCTTTTATGGCTTCTTCGTTGACATAACCAGTTAAACGAGTCTGCTGAAGGGCAGGAGTAATCGAGATGGCTAAGCCGGTTCCGCCCAATGCAACGAGTGAAAACAGAAGCATCAAGGCGACGGTCTTATTTGCTTTTTTTCGAATTGGTATCTCGACATAACGAAAGGTTAGCCATGCTAGTAAAAAGGAGATGATGACAAGACTTATTCTTATCGTTGGCGTAGGATGCTTTTCTATAATCTTAGTAAAGGAGAGAAGAGGCCAATGCCAAAGGTAAAGTGGATAACTAATTAGACCGATCATAACGGCAGGTTTTATGGAGAGAAGTTTATAAACCAAGGTGGATTCAGAGTTGGCCGCAATTATAAGTACGGTACCAGCGATAGGTATTATTGTCATAACTCCTGGGAACGAATAATAATGATTCGTGAAAATTATTCCAACTGAAATTAAAAAAATTCCGAGCAAAGATAAGATTTCAGCATTTTTTGATATCCACAAGCTTTTTTCACCCGCTTGACTTGTGGAGTAAAGCGCTAGTATCGCACCTACCCAGATTTCCCAAAACCTAGTAATTGGATTATAAAAAGCGGCGTCCGGACTGCTCTTTCCTATTGTTAGTGCTAGTGCAAACGATCCGATAGAGAGTAAAGTTATTATAGTGGCTGGTTTTTTCGATTTTAGTAGCACTAACGACAATATCGCTGGCCAAATCAAGTAAAACTGCTCTTCAATACCCAAGCTCCACAGATGAAGCAAGGGTTTTAATTCCGAATCTAGATCAAAATAGCCAGTTTCCGACCAGAGAAGAAAGTTCGATAGAAAACCAGAAGCACCTGCTATATGTTTTCCTAGATTTGCATACTCACTAGGTAAAAGAATCCACCACCCTGCAAATAGACACGAGCCTAGAACAATTACTAACGCAGGACATATTCTACGAATACGTCTCACATAAAAAGAGGTGAAACTGAATCTGCCATTTGAAAAATCTGAAATTATAATACCGGTGATGAGATATCCAGATATTACAAAAAAAATATCTACTCCTATGAATCCAGAAGGCAGTCTAGTGGGAGCTACATGAAATGCTACTACTAATAAAACAGCGACAGCTCTAAGGCCGTCTATATCAGCTCTGTAACTCGAAGTAATTTTTTTTGTGAGGTGCATTAAATCGATGAATTAGACTTTTTTAAAAATGGTATAACGTAGTTAAAAATGATATCTGTAACAACACTAGCATCATACACACTCACAGTACTTTCATTTATCTAGCGTCTTTATTACTGTTACCTAAAAATAGAATCTTTAGCCAATCCAGACATTGATAGCTCTCTATTCTGGGCAGTTAATCAGAGCGAATTTTCGGAAAATTAGAGATCAGGTAGCTCATTTTCTGAGGGTGAAGACGAATCCATTGGAACGGGTATATCAGCATTTAAATCAATGTCTAAAGAATCTACCTGTTTATCAACAACCGGTATATCTAACCCGATCTCATTCTCTATTTGAGTATTTTTCGTAGCTATCACTGCTAAACCAAAACTTGTAGCGAAGAATAGTGCCGATAACCAACCTGTAGCTTTTGCAATTATATTGCCGGAGCCATCACTGCCAAATAATGTTTGGGAAGCACCAGCACCAAATGATGCCCCCACATCAGCTCCTTTTCCTTGTTGCAACATAATTAATCCTATAATGGCCAATGCTACTAACAAATGGATTATTAAAAACAACTGACTCATATTAGTTTTCCCTCTTTAAAGTAGCCATATCCACTATACGACAAAACGCTTCAGCATCGAGCGAAGCGCCACCTACGAGTACTCCATCAATATCTACTTGACTGAAAAAATCATTAGCATTCACCGCATTGACGCTGCCTCCGTAAAGTATAACTGTATCCTCGGCATTTATAGCCTCAATACTCCTCAAATTTTCTCTAATGTAAGAGTGCATTATTTGAGCTTCATTAGGTGAGGCTGTCAACCCGGTCCCTATTGCCCAGACTGGTTCGTAGGCAATTACAATTCTTGATTCTTCGTTTATGGAGCTATTTAGAGCAGTTAAAAGTTGTTCCCGCACAACCGATTGAGCATCTCCAGAATCTCTTTGGGTGATCGTCTCACCCACGCAATAAATGACTCCCAAATTTTCGGAGCAGGCCAATTCGATCTTTGAGGCAATGACCTCATTTGTCTCACCATGATATTGCCGTCTTTCAGAATGACCCAAAATTACCCATTTACACCCAGAATCAGCGAGCATTTTAGCTGAAACTTCACCGGTATAGGGCCCGTCCGAATATTCACTGCAATTCTGCCCCGCGAGCGAAACGCCCGTAAGGGTAAGTTCTCGAGAAACTTGATCTATATGCAGGTACCCTGGTGCTAAAATAACATCACAGCGAGGAGATTGCATAGAGGAATTTAACCCACGTAATAGATGTCCCACCGCTCCGCGGCTTCCATTCATCTTCCAATTTGCAACCACCATATGTTGGCGCATTCTAAACCTTTTTACTTGAATGGGCGCGGATGGTAACCAAGAAAATAGCTACTGGCAAGAAAATCAGAGCTAACTAAATCTCGAATAAGTGGACTGAATTTTTTGGGCTAGTTGCTCACAAATAGATCGTGCTTCCTTGGAAGTTTCTGCTTCTACCATAACCCTGATAACAGGTTCAGTACCTGAAGGTCTAAGTAAAACTCGCCCACAACTGCCAAGCTTTCTCTGAGCTGCCTTAATTTCCTTAAGAATTTTAGGGTCTTGAGTTATTGAGTTAGATACTAAGGGCACATTGATTAGACATTGCGGATGCTTTTTCATGCCCGCTAGCGAATCACTTAAACTACAGTCTCTAGCTTCTAATGCAAGGAGGACTTGCAAAGCAGCGATGATGCCATCACCAGTAGTTGTAACATCACCACAAATAATATGTCCTGAAGATTCTCCACCTAGAGACCATCCGCGCTTACGCATCATTTTTTTGACATATCGATCACCTACATTAGCTCGACAAAAGTCTATTCTTCTCTCTTGTAATGCCTTTTCTAAACCAAGGTTGGACATGTCTGTACCAACTACTCCTTGTACTGTCTCGACAGATTTTCTGTGTAACGCCAAAATATAAAGGAGTTGATCTCCATCAACCACGTTACCGTTATTATCTACAAATATTACTCGATCACCGTCACCATCGAATGCAATACCTACATCACAGTTGTGATCTTTAACGGATCGCACTAAAGTTGATATCGAGGTGGATCCAACATTTCGATTGATATTAAATCCATCAGGATTAATTCCAAGACTGACCACATTGGCTCCCATGTCGGTAAAAATCTTTGGGGCTAAATGATAAGTGGCGCCATTTGCACAATCCAATGCAACACGCATTCCATGGAGATTAAAATTCTTTCGAACTGTGGATTTACAAAAATCGATGTACATTTCAGCAGCATTCTCGATACGGCTTGCCTTTCCTAGGGCATTAGAAGGCACTGTCACTAAATTAGTTTCTATCATATTTTCGATCGCAAGCTCGTCTTGATCAGAAATCTTTTCGCCATCCTTTCCAAAAATTTTTACTCCATTATCTGAAAATATATTGTGAGAAGCGCTAATTACTATACCCGCATGCGCACTCATCATTCGCGTTATGGTGGCTACCGCCGGCGTGGGCATTGGACCGAGTAATTTCACATTCACACCAGAAGAAACTAATCCTGCTTCCAACGCAGATTCGAACATGTACCCTGATACACGAGTATCCTTTCCAATGATGACCTCTGCTTTTTCTTTTACTGGAATGCTTCTGGAAAGTACGCTACCGAATGCCCAGCCTAGTTTCAGTATAAAATCTGGAGTGATTGGATATCTACCCACTTCACCACGAATCCCATCGGTACCAAAATACTTCTTATTCATCCATCATTACTCCGAAAGATTTTTGGCGCGATTTACTGCAATCCACATAGAGATAGCATCTACTGTCTCTCTAACATCATGAGTTCTAATTAAATTGGCACCCCTGTCTAGTGCAATTACCGCCAACCCTAAACTAGCTGATAGCCGTTCCTTACCCTCCCGGGACAGGATTTTATCAATCATCGACTTTCTAGATAACCCGACTAAGAGAGGGCAACCTAAGCCAGTTAGCTCTCGGAGATTCGCCAGCAACTCAAGATTATGGTCTAAAGTTTTACCAAAACCGAATCCGGGATCGACTATAAGTCTATCTAAGGAAATACCTACTTTTTTACATTCCTCAATTCTACTGAGCAAGAAATTCTTAACATCCCGACTCACTGATTTATACTCTGGAGAGGTCTGCATGGTGCTAGGCTCTCCCAACATATGCATGAGACACACGCTGACTTTGGAGGTTGCAAGGATGTCCAAGGCATCCGGTTCAGATAAAGCCCTAACATCATTGATCATATGTGCCCCTGACGAGATAGCTGCCTCCATCACTTTAGGCTTGCTAGTATCGACAGAAATTACAACATCTAATCTAGATGCAATCGACTCTACAACGGGAATCACTCTATCCATTTCTTCTTCGATGGAAATCGATTTTGCCCCAGGTCGCGTGGATTCACCGCCAATATCAATGATTGCAGAGCCGTCCAAGACCATACTTTCCGCTCGAGAGAGCGCAAGATCCAAATCTAAATTTCCATTTTTATACAGAGTACCACCGTCAAAAAACGAATCCGGTGTGGTATTTAATATACCCATCACTCGAGGATAAGAAAGATCAAGCCACCTTTCTATGATATGCATAGCTCAATCAAATTAATGCCCCTTAAAAGGACGAAAAGAGATTTTAAAGGAAAATCAATGCTCTCCGGCTGGTCCACCGATGGGTCCCGCACCACTAGAGGGGGAACGACTTTTCTCTTTCTCAACGGTCGCCTGGTTTTGATCATCATCGCTCCAGTCGTCTGGCTCGCGAGGATCTCGACCCTCCATAATATCGTCGATCTGATCTGAGTTAATAGTTTCATATAGCATTAACGCATCGGCCATTGCGTGAAGTTTCTCCAAATTATCTTCAAGCAGACCTTGGGCTTTGGAATAGCATTTATCAACAATATTCCTGATTTCGTTATCGATATTTTTCGCTGTTTCGTCTGAAATACCTTTTTGCGGTTGAGCAGCCGATCTGCCGAGAAAGACTTCTTCACCTCCATCATCGTACATCAGAGGTCCCATTTTTTCGGATAGCCCCCATTGCGTAACCATCTTACGAGCGATATCCGTCGCTCGCTGAATATCATTTGAAGCACCGGTCGTGACTCCTTCCTTACCTAAAGTTATCTCTTCAGCTATACGTCCGCCAAAGAGGCTACATATTTGGCTGACGATATGTCTCTTACTATGGCTATAACGGTCCTCTTCTGGCAAGAACATAGTAACTCCTAGGGCTCTTCCCCTGGGAATAATACTGACCTTATACACGGGGTCATGTTCAGGCATTAAACGACCAACTATCGCATGACCCGCTTCATGATAGGCAGTGTTCCTCTTCTCCTTTTCAGACATCACCATAGATTTTCTTTCAGCACCCATCATAATCTTATCCTTAGCAAGCTCAAAGTGGGTCATCGCCACGGTTCTAACATCGCCTCTGGCTGCAAAAAGAGCTGCTTCGTTAACAAGATTAGCCAAATCTGCTCCTGAAAAGCCAGGGGTACCTCTAGCAATATTCACTGGCTTGACGTCGTCGGCCAGAGGTACTTTCCGCATGTGCACTTTTAAAATTTGCTCTCTACCACGTATATCTGGTAGGCCAACAACAACCTGCCTATCAAATCTCCCAGGCCTCAACAAGGCAGGATCTAATACATCGGGTCGATTGGTAGCTGCTATCACAATAACGCCGTCATTGACCTCAAACCCGTCCATCTCTACAAGCAGCTGATTGAGCGTTTGTTCTCTCTCATCATGACCACCGCCAAGACCGGCACCTCGATGTCTACCTACCGCATCAATCTCATCGATAAAAATAATACATGGGGATTGCTTTTTCGCTTGATCAAACATATCTCGGACTCGAGAGGCACCAACTCCAACAAACATTTCTACAAAATCGGATCCCGAGATAGAGAAAAAGGGAACTTTGGCCTCTCCAGCGATAGCTTTTGCTAGCAGAGTCTTTCCTGTTCCGGGCTGCCCAACCATGAGAACCCCCCGGGGGATTCGACCTCCTAGCTTTTGAAATCGGCTAGGGTCTCGCAAAAATTCGACTAACTCTTTAACATCTTCTTTAGCTTCATCAACGCCAGCCACATCAGCAAAAGTCGTAGTAATTTGATCTTCACCCAAAAGCCGGGCTTTACTTTTTCCAAAGCTCATTGGTCCACCGCGACCCCCCGCACCCCCTTGCATTTGCCGCATGAAAAACATGAATACAGCGATGATTATTAAAATAGGGAAACTGGCGACCAATAACTGGGTCCAAACGCTCTGCTGCTCTGGCTTGCGACCCTCTACCTCGACTTTGTGCGTGAGCAAATCATCCATCAATTTTGGATCTTCTACCATTGGGCGGATTGTTTCAAAACTTGAGCCATCGTAACGCTCGCCAGTGATAGTAAGCCCATCCACTACGACTTTTCTCACTTGATCTTGCTGAACCTCTTCGATGAAGTCTGAATAACGGATATTTTGAATAGGACTCTGCATATTGAAATTGTTGAATACAGATAGAAGCACCGCCGCAATAATTAACCAAAGCAATAAGTTTTTTGCCATATCATTCACGATACATATCTCCCATGCTAACCTCTATTTTTCTGCATTTTCGTCACCGCAGTCCTACAGTGCATACGGCTGTCGACGCCCTCTCGGACCACAACTACTTGTTGCAGCTGACAGACCTGCAACGTTAATTTTAATCTTTATTAACTATATATAATACTTTATCTGAGGCTTTTGCTCCAATTTTCAAGCATCTTTAATTTAAAATAAACCGTAGTTTATGTGAGGAAATTAGCGTCCAAAAATCCTTTTGCGACTAAATAAACTTCGCGGGATTTAGCTCGACTCGCGTTGGGTTTCCTTACATTTACTGTCTCAAATGAACGCCTGCAGCGCTGAACAAATGAATCAAAGCCTTCTCCATGAAATAATTTAATAATAAAACTACCCCCAATAACTAAAACCTTGGCGGCCATTTCTGCTCCTAACTCAGCTAGAAATAGTGATCGAGGTTGATCAATCGCATTAATACCACTTAAATTAGGAGCCATATCAGACATTACAACGTCCGCTCGAGAACCGGTAAACTTTTTTGCAATGCTTAGCATTACAGCTTCATCAGAAAAATCTCCTTGAATAAAAGTAACTCCACTAATAGGCATCATAGGGAGAATATCTGATGCCACCAACTCTCCAGCTGGACCAATCTTAGAAATCGCAACCTGCGACCATCCCCCTGGAGCGCAACCCAAATCCAGTACTTTTGCTCCCTCACGAAGGAAATCAAACCTTTCATCTAGATCAATTAGTTTGTAACTTGCTCTAGATCTATACCCGTCTTTTTTAGCTGATAAAACGTAGGGATCTGATTTGTGCTCTCTTAACCACGATTTACTCGAGGACTTCTTTTTCCCCAAACTAATACCTCAAAAATTATTCAGTCATTAAAATAATAATGTGTACAATATACCTCAAATTTTGCAGACACTTTTTCATATCCATGACACAGAGTAGCGGACTCAAAATCCGACAGCTTAGGGCTATTGGGCACAAACTAAGGCCCATAGTCACAGTTTCGCAGAACGGCCTTACGAAGGGCGTTTTACTCGAACTTGATCGAGCACTCCAAGATCACGAACTTATTAAAATAAAAATCCCATCGAAATCTTCTCAATCACGCAAAGAAATTATTGATAACATTAGCGAGGCTTCCTCCTCAATAGTTATTCAAGAAGTAGGGAATATTTTACTTCTGATGCGGAGAGCCAAAGTTCCCAACCCAAAACTATCAAATTTAATCCGCACTATTTAAAAAGTTCAAAATGAGAGAAAAATAGCTCTGTCAAACCTAGGTCCCCTCTTTATTCGGACAGCCATACCCCCTTAAATAAGTTGCACTCGCTCCAATTCATACTCATGCTCTCCTCCAGGAGCTCTTACGACAACAATTTCACCTTCTTCTTTTCCGATTAAAGCTCTGGCAATCGGAGAACCTACGGAAATAAGATTTTCCTTAACATCTGCTTCGTCCTCGCCAACAATACGGTAAGTTATGAGCTTTTCACTAACTAAGTTACGCAAATCCACTGTACTACCGAAGATTACCTTCCCTGTATTCTCTAATTCTGTTACGTCTATAACTTGAGAATTAGCAAGTTTCCCCTCTATTTCAAGTATGCGGCCTTCAATAAAAGACTGTTGCTCTCTCGCAGCGTGATACTCTGCATTTTCCTTGAGATCTCCATGTTCTCTCGCTTCAGCTATGGCTTGGGTTACGCGTGGTCTATCTACTTTTCTTAGTCGATCCAGCTCTTCTCGCAGGACCGCCTCACCGGCCACAGTCATCGGGAATTTATTCACTTTGCTAGTCCTTTATGTAAATCCTGTAACCTACGCACTCTAGTATCCTCCTCTATTAGGAAAGACATCGTCAAAGCCTCTGCCGCGGCGAGTGTAGTAGTATAGAACACTCCATTAGCTTCGGCACTAGCTCGAATGGATGCGGAATCAGCGATGGCTCGTCGTCCTTCTGTGGTATTGACTATTAAACTAGCTTCCTGATTTTTTATCATATCAACTATGTGTGGACGCCCTTCCAGTACCTTATTAACGCGTTTAACTGCAAGACCAGATTTGATAAAAGCATCTGCAGTTCCACTAGTAGCAGCCAACTCAAAACCTTCTTTAACCAGCAATTTTGCAATTTCTATCGCCCCGGGCTTATCCACATCCCTCACACTAAATAAAACAGTACCGCTCTGCGGAGGAAGATCTCCTGCTCCTATCTGAGCTTTAGCAAAAGCCGCCGCAAAGTTCTCACCCGTTCCCATAACTTCACCAGTAGATTTCATTTCAGGACCTAAAATTGGATCGACACCAGGAAATTTATTAAATGGTAGAACTGCTTCTTTAACACTGTAAAAACAAGGAACTAATTCTTTTACAAAATTCTGGCTATCGAGTGACTTGCCCGCCATACATCTTGCAGCGATCTTTGCCAATGAGCGACCTATGCATTTAGATACAAAAGGCACCGTGCGTGACGCCCGAGGGTTAACTTCAATCACGTAAATCGAATCGTCTTGCCACGCCAACTGAACGTTCATTAAACCTCGAACACCAAGTTCTAAAGCCATTTTTTTTACCTGACGCCGCATCTCATCTTGTACTGAGCTAGGCAAACTATATGGAGGAAGTGAGCAAGCTGAATCTCCAGAATGAACTCCAGCCTGTTCTATGTGCTGCATAATTGCCCCGATGACCACCTCTTCACCATCGCAGACAGCATCTATATCAACTTCTACCGCCGAATCAAGAAAATGATCTAGAAGCACTGGGGAATCATCGGAAGCGACAACGGCCTCTCTCATATATCGCAGTAATTCTTCCTCTCTGTAAACTATCTCCATTGCCCTGCCCCCCAGAACGTAAGAGGGTCTTACCACTAAGGGATAGCCAATATGATCAGCAGCATCAATCGCCTCATCAGCGCTTCGCACGGTCACATTAGGTGGTTGAAGTAAATCGAGCTTGTCTATCATTTCCTTAAACCGTTCTCTATCTTCCGCTCTATCAATCGCATCCGAACAAGTTCCAAGGATAGGGACACCCTTTCGCTCTAAATCACGCGCTAGTTTCAATGGGGTCTGACCACCAAACTGCACTATAACGCCGACAGGATTCTCGATATCTACGATTTCGAGGACATCTTCAAGAGTAATAGGTTCAAAATAAAGTCGATCCGATGTGTCGTAATCCGTGGAAACAGTTTCAGGATTACAGTTCACCATAATCGTCTCGAATCCATCTTCCCGCATTGCAAGTGCAGCATGAACACAGCAATAATCAAACTCTATGCCCTGGCCAATGCGATTTGGCCCACCTCCAAGTACGATAATCTTTTCTCGATCGGTTGCTTGAGCTTCACATTCTTCCTCATAGGTGGAATACATGTAGGCGGTAGATGAGGCAAACTCAGCCGCACAAGTGTCCACTCGCTTGTAGACGGGCCTTACATTCAACTTATGACGCCATGCCCTTACTTCCTGTTCTTCGACCCCTAGTAAAACGGAAAGCCTCCCGTCCGAAAAACCTTTACGCTTTAACCTCCGCATATTCGTTTCTTCGAGATCTTCCAATGATATTGTTTTTAATCCATTTTCCGTTTTTATAATATCTTCTATTTGAATCAGAAACCAAGGATCGACTCCGGATAATCTGTAAATATCTTCTACACTCATTCCTGCTCGAAAAGCATCACCAAGATACCAAACTCGATCTGCACCGGGAGTGATCAGTTCTGACTTGAGTTCATCTCTCAGATCCTGATCGTCGACATCGATCATATGCTCAAAACCAAATGATCCCACTTCCAAACCACGAAGGGCTTTTTGCAAGCTCTCCTGAAAAGTACGACCTATCGCCATCACCTCACCGACTGATTTCATTTGCGTAGTCAAGCGAGCATCTGCAGAGGCAAATTTTTCGAAGGCAAAACGAGGAATTTTTGTGACCACGTAATCAATTGCAGGTTCAAAAGAAGCGGGGGTAGCTCCTCCTGTAATATCATTCTTAAGCTCATCCAGGGTATATCCTATCGCAAGTTTGGCGGCGACTTTTGCAATGGGAAACCCGGTCGCTTTTGATGCAAGAGCTGAAGACCGCGAAACCCTGGGATTCATCTCAATCACTACTAACCTACCGGTCTTTGGATCTTGTCCAAACTGCACATTTGACCCGCCCGTCTCAACACCTATTTCGCGCAATACTGCTAGTGAAGCATTGCGCATAACCTGATATTCCTTGTCTGTTAGTGTCTGAGCGGGTGCCACAGTTATTGAGTCACCAGTGTGTACTCCCATCGCATCAAAATTTTCTATAGAGCACACTATTATGCAGTTGTCCTCTTTGTCCCTCACAACTTCCATTTCAAATTCTTTCCAACCAATCAAGGATTCATCAATTAACAACTCGCTGGTGGGAGACAGGTCGAGGCCGCGAAGGCATATTTCTTCAAACTCGTCTCTATTGTAAGCTATGCCGCCACCCGATCCTCCCATAGTAAATGAGGGTCGAATAATGCACGGAAAGCCTATTGACTGAAGCACCTCAAACGCTTCTTCGAGACTATGAGCCAGCTCGGCTCTAGGCACTTCTAGACCTATTCGAGCCATAGCCTTAACAAAAAGCTCTCGATCTTCAGCCTTATCTATAGCTTCCTTTGAAGCGCCAATCATTTCTATGTTATGTTTATCTAAGATTCCCTCACGAGCTAAATCCAAAGCACAGTTAAGAGCCGTTTGTCCTCCCATTGTTGGTAAAAGCGCATCAGGTTTTTCAGTAGCAATAATTCGCTCTACTGTTCGCCAATTAACTGGCTCTATATAGGTTGAATCTGCCATGGATGGATCAGTCATAATGGTTGCCGGATTAGAGTTCACTAAAATAACTCTAATACCTTCTTCGCGAAGCGCCTTACAAGCCTGAGCCCCAGAATAATCAAATTCACAAGCTTGACCGATTACAATTGGTCCAGCTCCTAGAATTAGTACACTCTCAATATCTGATCGTTTCGGCATAATTTAGTTCGATACTTTCTCAGATTCATTAATTAACTCTATAAAACGATCAAACAACTCTGCCAAGTCATGCGGGCCAGGACTTGCCTCTGGATGACCTTGAAAGCTAAAAGCCAATTTATCGGTTCGGCGAATACCCTGAAGTGTCCCATCAAATAATGATCGGTGCGTTGGTTTTAAATTATCAGGTAAACTCTTTTCATCAATCGCAAAACCATGATTTTGACTGGTAATAAATACTGAATCGTCCTCCAAACTTTGGACTGGGTGATTTGCACCGTGATGCCCAAATTTCATTTTTTTTGTAGCCGCACCACTTGCAAGGCCAAGCAACTGATGACCAAGACAGATACCAAATATCGGAATATCCAGAGATAGAATCTCTTTAATCGCACTAATTGCATATTCGCATGGTTCCGGATCTCCTGGTCCATTTGAGAGAAAAACACCATCCGGCTTTAACGAAACAACTTTTTCAGCGGGGGTAGTAGCTGGAACAACAGTTAATCTAACACCTCTATCAACCAGCATACGCAAGATATTGCGCTTTACCCCAAAATCATAAGCAACTACATGTAATTTTAGTTTTTTTGAATTTCCACATTGTGCATCTGAATCTAAAGTCCAACTACCGCGAGTCCATTCGTAAGGCTGCGACACTGTAACTTCCTTGGCCAGATCTAACCCTTTCAGACCCGTAAATTCTTTGGCTCTCTCTATCGCACACTTTTCATCAACATCCGCACCGGCAATTAGACACCCATTTTGGGATCCTTTTTCGCGTAATAGACGAGTGAGGCGTCTAGTATCGATCTCAGAAATTGCTACAACTTTGTTTTTAACTAAATAACTTGATAGATCTAATTGATTTCTAAAATTACTTGCGACAAGGGGGAGATCTCTAACTACTAGGCCAGCGGCCCAAACTTGTGATGATTCTTCGTCTTCGAGATTGGTGCCCGTATTACCAACGTGAGGATAGGTAAGGGTAACTAGTTGTCGGGCATAGGAGGGATCGGTAAGAATCTCTTGATAGCCAGTCATAGCGGTATTAAAAACCACCTCGCCGACAGTCGCGCCATCAGCACCTATAGACGTGCCTTTGAAAACGCTGCCATCCTCAAGTGCGAGAATCGCCTTGCTGGACAAGCTAGCCTCCATATCCGCTGGCGCAAAGCCAGAACGCGCGACCGTAAAAAAGCGAGATCTCAAACAAATCTCGCTCCGATTAAAACTTGATATTCGTAGGCCCCTTGTCTGGCCGCGCTAACTGCCAAAATATCCACGTAATTTTATTGGATGACTCCACTGCTGTCCAGCTAACAAGTAAATTGATCACACTGTTATCTTTTTACTCGCATCAAGATATGTAAAAAGCTACTATCCAAATTTCTAACTATAACGAGAAAATACAGTACATGATTCAGGACAGACCATTTGAAATCCTCGGCATTCAGCAAATTGCGATTGGAAGCACCGATAAAGAGGAGTTAAAGCATTTTTGGGTAGATATTATGGGACTAAACTTAATCGGTAACTTTCAGAGCGCAAAAGAAAACGTAGATGAAGATATTTGCGAGATCGGTACCGGACCATTAAAAATAGAAATGGACTTGATGCAACCTCTCAATCAAGAGGCCAAACCGAAAGTCCATGAACCAGCTCTTAATCATATTGGCCTATGGGTGGATGATCTCGCTAGTGCTGTAAAGTGGCTAGAGAAAGCTGGAGTTCGATTTACACCTGGCGGCATACGAAAAGGAGCTAGTGGCTTTGATGTCTGCTTTATTCATCCTAAAGGGAACGATTCCTTTCCACTTGGCGCGTGCGGAGTACTTGTGGAACTCGTTCAAGCATCCCCCGAAGTTATAAAAGCATTTGCCACAAAAAGAATATAGCCCTTGCAAGAAGACGATTGAATTGAACAGAGGATCCATGCATGTCCTATTTTGAGGGGAAGTTCGCTCTAGTCACTGGAGCTGGATCAGGAATTGGACGAGCACTCGCAATCGAGTTAAATCGACTTGGTTGTAATGTATGGCTTACAGATATCAACGAAAACTCGCTCCATGAAACAGCTCAATATTTAGCGAATAAAATCTCGAATCATAAGATTAGTGTAGTTGATTGCGCCTCTCTTGCAACTGTCGAGACTTTAGCAACCGAAGTCAAAAATGATATCGGATATTTAGATCTTATTATCAATAATGCTGGGGTTGGCCTTGGAGCGACATTTGAAGAAATGAATATTGAAGACTTCGAGTGGTTGATGAATATAAATTTCTGGGGGGTCGTCTATGGATGTAAAGCATTCTTACCATTGATAAAGAAAGCAAAAAAAGGTCATATCGTGAACATCTCATCTGTACTTGGTATCGTCAGCCTGCCAACTGTCTCGGCCTACAACGCATCAAAGTTTGCAGTAAGAGGATTTACCGAATCTCTCAGACAGGAGCTCGAGGGTACATCTGTGCATGTATGTTGCGTCCATCCTGGCGGTATAGATACCAATATCGCTCTCAATTCGCGGGGTGCAATAAACAATATGAGCCAAGAGGAAAAAGCTGAAAGATTCAAGAAAGTGGCACGAACCTCCCCCGAGTACGCGGCCAAAAAAATTACCGTGGCAATCCAGAAAAGGAAAAAACGCTTGTTAATCGGTACCGATGCGCACTTGATATCTACATTGTCGAGGCTGTTGCCCGTGAGTTACTCAAAAATACTCGCTAGCTTAGCACCTGAAGCAGCGGCTATTATTACTTCCTCAAAGTGAACCAAAGAGTCAAATGACTTTGATTAATGGCAACTATGAAACGTTCACAATTTAATTTTATCTAACGCCGATCTGAGCTTATCAGGAATAGGCGCCGCCTTCTGTTCCTCTCTATCTACAAAGACATGCACGAAATATCCGTGTGCAACCGCAGAGGATTCTCCTTTGCGAAAGATTGCGATTCCATAAGTGACTGAGCTATTTCCAAGCTTATCTACTCGCAGTCCTGCTTCAATCTCTTCTGGATAGGTAATAGGAGAATGATATTCACAACCGGAGCTGACCACATAACCGACAACCTCGCTAGAATCAATGTTCAGTCCGCCCTCTTCTATCAGGTAACGATTGGCAACGCTGTCAAAATAAGAATAATAAATTACGTTGTTAACGTGTCCATAAACATCATTATCGGCCCAACGAGTGGTTAGGGAATAAAAAAAGCGATAGCTCGAACGGTCGGGAATTTGTATGTAGGCCATAATTTATCGATACGCCGACTGATAGATATTTAGCGCATCCTCCTCAGTCACTTCTCGCGGATTATTAATGAGAAGCCTTTGTTGCAGCATTGCTTCCGCGGCTAACATTTTTAGATCAGTCTCAGGAATATTTACCTTATCCAAGGTTGATGGCAATTCCACATCTCGTATTATCCCGCACATCGATTCCAAAAAGAGCATTGCTTTCGATTCCATACTACCTGCTCCAATATCGGAGATTATTACCTCTGCCAGTTCGGCATATAATCGGTAGGCTTCGGGCATGTTGAATTCAAGGACTGACGGCAATACTAGAGAGTTACTCAGCCCATGGGGAATATGGTAATGTCCTCCCAATGGGTAAGCCAAGGCATGAACTGCGGCAACTGGTGCATTTGCAAAGGCTTGACCGGCCAACATGGAACCTAGAAGCATTCCCTCACGCGATTCTATATTTCCACCATCGCTAACCGCAGTACGAATATTCTGAGATAATAATTTTAAGGCGTGCACTGATAGACCGTCAGACATGGGATTCTTCTTATGTTTCGAGGTATATGCCTCTATTGCGTGCACCATCGCATCTACACCGGTCATCGCAGTGATATTTGGTGGCAAACCGAGCGTGAGATTTGGATCAAGCACTGCCACATCTGGTAATAAAGCGCATGATGAAATGCCCGCCTTAGTTGTTTCGCCTGTTGTAATGACTGCTACCGGTGTTGATTCTGAACCAGTTCCAGCAGTGGTTGGAATAAGTATTAAGGGTAATCTCAAATTAGTTACCTGATCCACACCGTACAGCTCAGGGAGGGTCTGATCACCCCCTAACAAGATCGCAACAACCTTAGCCACATCCATTGAACTACCACCACCAAAGCCGATCACCCCGTCCACGTTGCCCTGATGTCCAGATTCAAACCCTTCCCGTACAATATTTTCAGGGGGATCCTCCATAACATGATCAAAGATTATTGGCGCAAGGTTGGCTGAGTTGAGCTTTTCAAGGATTGGGGAAACAAGTCCGATCTTTACTAATCCAGGGTCGGTAACAAACAAGGGACGGCTCATTCCAAGCTTCAAACAGGACTCCGCTAGATCTAGAGCAGCCCCTCTTGAAAAAATAACTTCTTTAACCGTCTGAAAGCTAAAAGAATCCATTCAACGATAACGCATTATGAAAAGTGATGGATGATCGTACAGCCAAATAAAAACTCTAGCTCGATGGTTCATTGTACGATCCCTAATAAAAAGGCGGCAAAGCCGCCTTTCTGGATACTTTCTTTAGCAGAAAGCTAACTAAACTCAATATTGCCAGATTAGATCTAAACCAAAACTTCGGCGCTCGAGATAGTTATTTACGATGGGGCCTAAAGCAGCGAAGTCAATACCCCACTCTCGATGATCCTTGTCACCAAGGTTTTTACCCCACGCTGCAACAGTTAGCTGACCTCCTGCAATCGCTATCTCTGAAAAAGTCAATCTCGCATTTACACGAGTCTGGGAATCAGTCGAGTCATAAAGTACCAGCTGAGGATGGAAGGAGTATTCATCCCGGTAAGTAACCGAGACTCGCCCTTCTATGCTAGCCCACCCAGTGGATGGAAACTGATACGATAGGAAGGCGCTCATATTACTATCAGGTGCCTGTTGTTGACTCGCTATATCAGCAATATTGTCATTACCAGTTAATGGATCGTAGGCCGAGCTCACGCCGCAAGGTACTCCAAATGGGTTACATGGAAATGAGGTGACTGGATCCTGCCGCTGGGTAATGAACTCCTCATAATCCAGATTGACCTGTCCATAATTGAGATTCAGACGCATCGCATCTGTTAACTGAGCAGTTAACTCTATCTCAAAACCGTCGATATCAAGTAAACCTGCATTAAGAATGGTTGAAGTCGCCCCGGCAGCCCCCGCCTGGAAGCTTGCCACTTGCTTATCTTCATACTCTAAATAGTAGTAAGATGCATTCAGTCTAACCCTCGAATCTAACCACTCTGATTTTATTCCCACCTCGTAGTTAGTAACAGTCTCCTCATCATACCCGTTCGCAAACTGTGCTGCAGTACCGGCACGAGGGGTATAGCCACCAGAACGATAGCCTTCGGAGTAGGTTAAGTAGCCCATAAAGTTATCATTTGGTTGAAAAGTGATATTTGCCGAAACACTAGAATTGCTGAAATCTTTTTGTGCTTCCTCATCTAAGCCCGTATTAACTACATATCCGTACTTGTCATCCTCGGTATGTCTAGCGCCAACCGTGAGTGCCAGCTGATCATTGACGTTCCAAGTAACGTGAGCAAAAAATGCCTGAGACTCGAAGTCCGAACCGTACCTGAAATCTGGTGCACTAAGAACCACGTCCTTACCCATACACTGCATGGGGTTAGGATCGGAGCCAGGGGTTCCTGGTGGAAGCACACCTAAAGCCACTAAAAGAGGGAGGTTATTTCCGCAAAGTAAGTTCTGCGTCACTAAATCATTTTGTCCCAAAGCTATGGCCGCAGGCATCACGAACTGCTGAGGATTCACCTCGTTGCTCTGCTCTTCGAAGAAATAGGCTCCCAATACATACTCTATAGTATCATCGGCCAGATTACCTAGTATTTGAAGTTCGTGAGATTTCTGCTTATTGTCAGACTTACGATTTGCATAAAAGAGTGACACCATATCCCCCGCGGGAACAAAGGTACCGACCGCAGGACCAGCGGGATCGTTCAGCACAGTCGCGCCGTCAGAAGGAAAGGATCCAAAATCTGTCCCGGTAGTCCCAGAATACCACTTTCGTGCCGAGCCGATATATTTAACGGTCAAATCCGGGTTCAGATCCCATTCCGCCGTCAGAGTATACATTTCGATATCTGACGTTGAATCCATTCCAGAGGAAAAGTAGGCTGGCACAGAACTGAGTCTGTTTGGACTTGATGCGGCCACGCCTTGCTGGGTGATAGCTCCGCCCATAGAAGCGTGGGGCTGACGAATAGCTGTTAGCTGATTCAATGTGGCATTACTAAGCCGGTTAGTCTCATCAATGGTAAAGTCCAAGGTGAAATCTTCATTGGGCTGCCATCGCAGCGCCATTCGCCAGGCCTCAGACTCTTTTTTACCGAGCTTATTATCATGATAATCATTATCCAACAGACCGCCATGTCCTGACTTATTGAAGCTGAATTTCGCCGACAATCCGCCAGTTAATAATCCCGTATCCACGGTAGTATTAGATCGATAGCGGTTACGGTTCCCATAAGTAAATGCCTGCTTAAAGCCAAAGTCCTCAGAAGGTTTAGCGGTGACAAGGTTGATCGCACCGCCGATTGTATTTCGACCGTAAAGCGTTCCCTGCGGGCCTCGCAGCACCTCCACACGCTCAAGATCCACTACCTCAAAGAGCGCACCCGTCATTCGGGCGATATAAACACCATCAACATAAATACCAACTGTAGGCTCAGCTAGAAGATGGGTTTCGCCCTCCCCAACACCACGAATATTCATACCGATGTTATCTTCGCTAGCAGGCTGACTGTTTATTTGGACATTCACGGCAAGAGCACCCATATCCCTTACGTCGAAAATACCCTCCGCCTCAATAGTAGCTGCATCGAACGCAGTTATAGAGATCGGTGTATCCTGAAGCGATGCTTCTCGCTTCTGTGCGGTCACAACGATTTCCTCTAGCTGGGCATGTGCAAAGGACCCCATAAAAGCGGTAACGCACATCACTGCCAGCGCACTTCGCGCGGAACTGATCTTTGTCTTTTGATTTATCACTGTAATTGCTCCCCTCTTTTTTTATCTTTTTCAGGCCAAACCTTGGTTTTTCTTAAGCCCAAGCACCATCGACATCACCGGCTAGAAAGAAAACGCGCGCATTTGCCCCCTAATTCTTACACCAAGCATCAGTGGCTTAGAATATATTCTTAGATTCAACAAGTTAAACCACATTACACCCCCGTGTAAAGACCTTAAAACAAGCAAAATCCCCTCAGTTAGCAAAATGAGTAAATTGCCAAGTCAGCGATCCAGCGCAATAATACAAGTGCTGCAACCTCCAAAACCAGTAAGGCTAACGTTTTGCCAGGTTCAATAGTATGCGGCAAAGGCAATAGAGAGAAATAATATTATGGAAAGACAAACGGTGAATAAGCTCAACCGTCGTCTTCTGCGGAACTTCCAGGCCAAGAAGAGCGATCTAGCAGAAAGCGAAGTCAGAATATTGTCTAAACTTTTCTATGATGAACAGCATTTTCTTATCGAAAAAGAGGCTTTGTTCCTTAAAACTCCGCAGCCCATAGCCTTTTCCTCCGAGATTCCTGAACCAAATAGTTATCTTGCCCTTGAAGTTTTAAATATTCCGATAGTGTTGACCAGGGATCATCTAGGGGTATTGCGAGCATTTATTAATGCCTGTATCCATCGAGGAGGGAAGGTCGCTGAGGGAGCAGGTAACGCTAAAAAACTGATCTGCAAGTTCCACGGTTGGTCCTACACCATGGATGGGAGCTTAATTGGTCGACCTCAGGAATCATGTTTCAGTACCGAGAAACCAGAGTGCTCCCTTATAGAGATGGCTGTCTGCGAAGCATGTGGTATCGTCCTAATAGGATTAACGGAAGATGTCGCTGTAAGTCCAGAGGACGCTGGATTTAATGAGATCGCTGAAGAACTGAGTGGCTTTGAATTCAAACATTATCGGTTCATACATAGAAAAGAATACGAAGTAGCTGCAAATTGGAAATTAATAAATAATTTAAGTCTAGAAAGTTATCACTTTGCAACGCTTCACCGAGAAACGGTGGCAAAAGTCTTATCCAGTTCCTCTATCTTTGACACCTTCAAACGCTGCAGCCGCTGGGCATTCCCACTACTTTCTATTGAAAGGCTAGAAAAGCTAGACGAATCTGACTGGCCAAAGACCATTGAGGGATCCTGCACTTACACCTTATTTCCTGGAGTCATGGTTATAGTTAATGCTTCAGGGGCACAAATGATTCGTACTGATCCCGGGGAAAAACCTAACTCTACGCGCGTTTCTTACATTGGCTTGGCGCATCC
This sequence comes from uncultured Gammaproteobacteria bacterium, assembly GCA_902519405.1. Taxonomy (GTDB): domain Bacteria; phylum Pseudomonadota; class Gammaproteobacteria; order Pseudomonadales; family Halieaceae; genus CABYJX01. Next base: position 90,169 of record CABYJX010000001.1, on the reverse strand, counting down.
TGATGCAACCGAAGAGGCCGCTCAAGGTGCGTATGAATTCGGAGGAAAAGTATTTGAGGAAGAAGATTTAAGTGCCGCCATTCATTGTCAAAAAGGTCTAGAGTCAAGCAAACAAGATCTTATTGTTGGCACAAATGAGCCCTTACTGCAATTCTGGCATCGCCTGTGGAGCGACGCCACGCGGTAAGGTGGTTATTCAAGAGGATCGGTCGGTGTAACAAGGCTGAGTCCACCGTCGGCAACCAACACCTGACCGGATACCCAACGGTCCGTGAGGAGATGAAATATACTAGGAATCAAGTCAGCCACCTCTCCAATTCTTCCCAACGGTGTTCTTTTGGCAACACGCTCTAGATAGCCAGGTATGGCCTCAGTCCCGGCTATAAGGTCGGTCTGAGTTAACCCCGGTGCTATTCCGTTTACGCGAATATCATAAGCTCCGAGCTCGCGAGCTCCACTTTCCACAAGCATTCGTAAACCAGCCTTGCTGGCATTGTAGTGAACAATCATATTTTCAGGCTTAAAGGATGATAAAGAACAGCAAGCAACTATGTTTCCACCGCTATTAGAATCCCGCATAAATCTTCCAGCTTCGCGAAGGCTATAAAAAGCACCGGTAAGGTTAGTGCTAAGCACCCTGTCCCATTCGTCTGTATCCATTTCCAGGAGCGGGCTAACACCACAAACCCCGGCATTAATGAAACATGCATCTAACCGCGAAGTCGTCTCCCCAATTTGCTTGAATGCATCCAATTGATTTGCTTCACTTGCCACATCACATTTTATGTTTACGAGTCTGTCATCATTTAATTCTTCACAGACATTCCTGGAAAGGGAAAAAACCTTGAAGTTGTGATCTAGCAGGGCTTTGACCACACCCAACCCAATGCCTCGTGACCCACCCGTCACCACTGCCGTTTTAATTGTTCCTGTCATATACAATCCTAATAAATTTCTTTGACCTGATAATGCTTGTAATAGAATAAAAATCGTTCCTGCAAATCAACTGGTGACACACCGAAGTCACGCTCTAAGTGGTAGGCAACACGTCCGTATTTCCCGCGAGGGTTATTGTCAAGATAAGCGCTTAATTCAAGCTCGGAAGTCTCATTAAACTCCAGTTCCGCCAGCTGATATATCTTTTTTACCGCGCCAAGATCGTCATCCATAAACTCCTGAAAAGGCAGATCCATTATCTTTCCATCCGGAAGACTGAAACGATCTCGAACGCATTCTTTTAACAATCGCTCAATCCTATCGACCCAGTATTCCACAAGCGTCTTAGGATCAACTTGCGAGTATTTCAGTCGCTGTCCATACGCCAGCATAGTTACAATGGATGCAACCACCGCCACTGGGTCTCTATGTGTCAAGATTACTGACGCATCAGGAAATGTCTTTAATAGCACAGGAAGCTGTTCCATATGTTGAGGACATTTCAAAACCCACCTCTCTCCACCTCGAAGCCATTGCAATGCTTTCAACACATTTTTCATGTAAATGTAGTGAGGAGTCTGATCATGAGAATAATAATAATCACGCCACCGCGGTACATGCGCCAACCACTCCAAGTTGTAGGATGAAAAATCAAGATTCTCCAATTCAAGCTCTTCATGAACGTGATCTGGCGACATTTCATGCATAGCTTTAAGAAGCGGTAACATTGCATTCTGCTGCTCCCATGCTGCTTGGCAACGCTCATACCGAGGATCGGAATCATCCCATGTAGGTTTTTCTTTTGGCAGCGGAAGAGGTTCTCGACTTTCCCAATAAGGCACGGAACTTAGCCGTTTATCCGAAGCTAACAGATTCAAAAGATGTGTCGTACCACTCCTAGGCAAACCCGCTACAATGATGGGATTGGCGATTTTCTCGTTCAGGATCTCTGGATGTCGCTTTAGAAGATCTTCGAACAAGAGACGATTACCGGCATAGCGTACGCAATCAGCAAAAATACTTGCTCTACCTAGATTATTGAGTTGCTGATCCTCTGAAACACTAAGAAGCTGAACTCTCAGACGCTCTTTAAAACCTTGATCACCAAAATCAGTCAATCCAGTACACTTCTGCGCCGCCTCAAGAACTGTATCTTCCCTAAGATCGACAGGGATACTATTCATCATCTTTACAATTTCGATCTGTGACTTGGAAAGCTTGGGATTTAGAAGATCATCGATCTCTATGAATTTATTGATTCTATCCACGACTAATTAGAACTAGAGGTGAGGGTTTGTAACTGATGCTGCAGCCATCCTCTAAGCCAAAAATTTTCGCTCTCATTTTCAAGCAAGGCTGTATGAGCCTCGATCGACATTTTTTTTGCGCGAGGAGATTCTTCTTTGCTAAGCACGATTTCCGCAAGCTGAATGCTAGAAAGATACTCCCCTTGTTTTAAACATTGCTCGGCCCTTTCCAATAACCCGTCGGCCCCTGCTGCCAATAAAACATGTTCATATATATCTCTGTGATGATGCGAATAGAGCTCAGTTGTGGACATGCGATGAAACCATCCCATATACGCTTCCCATATAGTGCGCACTGCCCAATCGACCTTTCCGTACCCCTGACCAACAGTTAACTCTCTAGGCAGCACAATCTGTTTAGATAATGTAAAAATATCTATACCCTGATTCATGCCGTCTAGTGTTTTTTTCATCACATATTCGACCGACGCCTCCAATCGATCCAAACATTCTCGGATCAGCGACGAACCATAAACTGGTTCACCATGCCCGGTGATCAGAACTTCGGGCTCAAGTGATCGGGCAGTATCTAGTGAAGAAAGGTATTTCTCTGGCATTCGATACTTATCACCGCGGATAGTATTAAAGTTAGGAAAGTGTGGGAACAAGGCTCCGAACAGATTCCCACTAAATAAAATCCTGTGTTGAGGTAGCCAGGCAATCAAACTATCCAACGTCTCACCGCCAGGCGTCGAAATCAGCTCAACACGAAGTTCTCCCAGATCAAGTTCATGGGTATCTCTAAACACCAGATCGGGAGTAGGGATATCCTGGGTGACGTGTGCTGGATTTTCCTCAGCCGCTTTAACCGCTTGATCTATAATATGGGAAAACCAAATATAACTCTGCTGGATACGGACAACGCCAATACGAGCGTCATCTGCCTGGCAAGCTTGATTATTTTCCTGAGCAACAACCGCAGTATTTTGCTCTCGGAATGTAGCTACACCACCAACATGATCGACGTGACCTTGTGTAAGAATGATATATTTTGTAGGCGCGCTGCTGACCTGGTCAAAGAGGCGTTTGTGAGTATGACTTTCAAAACCCATCCCGGTATTGATAACAATTCGACCAGAAGCATTGTGTAACAGGTAAGCATTTGACGAGCCAGGAGACATGGAAATAAATTCATTTATCGGTATCGCCTGTGATGCGTTTGCCGCCTGAATGCATTCAGCTCCAGGACGAATCGCAATGAGTTCTTCTACACTATCGGCACTTTGCTTGAATTTCACTTAGTTATATTCCTCGATATTATAAAAAAGCTCTATTAATCTTTAGGAAGAAGAGTTTCGAATTCAATCACTTGCCTTTGCATACTGACTCATCTGCCCACCATATAGAAGCGGAGCTGATACTTGCTCTGGTACGACCGTTACGATCACTCGTTCGGAACCTGGCGGATCGAAGTTGAAATCATCTTCCCCGGTCATCTTCTTCCAAAGCGTTTTTTGAAATAAGCCTCCTGGGTCGTCCTCCAAAATCGCCTTGCCACGTATCTCAACATACCGCGTCGGATCTTGACTACTTACCACGCAAAACGAGATACGATCATCGGAGACCAGATTTTTATATTTAATTCGCGCCTTGAGCGTGCTAAAGCGCACAAATCCTTCCTCAAATAGAAAGCTTACTGGGTTGCTTGAAAGCTGACCATCGCTTTCTCTGAGTGTGCTCACAATCCCGATGGCCTCCTCCTTAATTATATCGACATGACTCTCAGGTATAGATTTCATTTTCATCCTATTAGACAACCGTTCCACCTAGAATATAAGATAAACGGTCATTCAAACAAACCGCTTAATTAGGACAAAATCGTTTTTGCCCCAGCGCTGACGACTCAAAGAGTATTTAGCTCAGCCAAATATTTGAGAAGTTGTGTGTTAAGTGCGTTGGTGGCTTCGAACGGCATCATGTGTCCAACCTTAGGTATCATGGCGACGTCTTTTAAATTAGGAAAAATAGCTCTCATGAGTGCTATCGGATCTTCCCCGTGGAAACCCTCCAGATCAACATCGCGCTCGCTTCCAATAAAATAAGCGGGGACGTCGACCTGCAGCCCTTCGAACGGTTTTCTCTGCTCCCACTTCAAGTCCATAGATCGATACCAATTCAAGCCACCGGTAAACCCGGTTCTCGCATAATGAGAGACGAAAAACTCCAACTCTAACTCGCTCAGCCACGGCCATGGCAATGGTGGTGGTTCATTCATGGCATCTAGATAACTGGCGCTAGGAGGGTGATTGAATACATCGAAGTAGTTGGCGTCGCCACTTAAATACCAGAAGACCTTGCGCAAAAATTCTCTCGGGGATGCCGCAAGTTCATTGTCTGCCCGAGGTGGAATTCGAAAATATTCAATATGCAGGAAATGCTTTTCACCCATCTCCCGATACTCAGTGAGGGGTTTCTTGTCAGGATTATGCGGGGCAGCAGGATTCTCCAAACAGATCAATCCAGCGACCCTTTCAGGGTGTCTCAATGCAAAATCTTGTATAGCAAAAGCACCGAAATCTATCCCAACAAAAATCGCATTTTCAATATCGCAAACCTCCATCAGTCCAAATAGGTCAGAGGTAATATGATCCACACTGTACTCGTTGTAGTCAGTTGGAGTATCGGTCAGCCCCATGCCACGCATGTCAGGCGCTATCACCCGGTAACCTGCGGCCCTCAATGCAGGAATCTGACGATGCCAGCTAAACCAGAGGCCAGGAAACCCATGGCATAAAATAATCGGAGGCCGATCAGACTTATCAGCATTGCTTTCGACATAGTGCATTTCAATATCGCTGACCCGACGGCGACAATAGTGCCAATTAAACATCAAGCTTTCTCCACTGAGTTTCACCAACAAACATAGCTAATCAATGCGACTAGGTCTTGTTTTAGGGTCTCATGAATTGCCCACCATCCACATTCAAAATATGTCCGGTTACCCAACTAGCCTGGTCACTTAAAAGAAAAAATGCCGCTCCAAGCATATCCGTTGGTTCGCCCAATCGTTTTATCGGCATACTTTTAACCATATCCCTCGCGTAATCCCCAGCAGTTTTCTCAAGCGCCTGCGTCTGAGTAGGGCCCGGTGCGATCGCATTGATACGAATTGAATGCGGGGCTAACTCATGCGCCAGCGATTGTGTTACCCCATTTAATGTAAGTTTCGCTACACCATAAAACCCTGTCCCCATCCAAGCCGCGGTAGAAGACTGATTTATAATTGCACCACCACCACCCGAGGACATCGTCTCTAGGACAGCTCTTGTCATAATAAGTGCGCCGTGGGCATTCACGCGCATAAAATTTTCAAGGTAATCCAGATCTACCGTGAGATAACCTTCTATTCGCATATCAGCAAAAATAGCCGCATTATTTATAAGAAAATCTACTTTACCAAAAGCGTTTTTTGTTCTCTCTACACATCTGTGCGCCGATTCCTCATCTGCCACGTCAGTCTCCTGAAAGATCGCACTTCCCCCCTCTTCGTTGATCGAGTCAGCCACAGAGGTGCCTTTTTCCTGACTGAGTTCTGCCACAACCACATTCATCCCTTGCCTTGCACAACCTCGCGCATAAACCTCACCAATGCCGCCGCCCGCCCCTGTCACAATTATGGTCTTGCCATCAAAATTCATATTGATCCCCGCTAAATTTCCTTCAAAGACTTAATGCTCATTTTTTGGAATATGAAAAACATAATCAGAAAACAGATTTGGATACCCGTTGATTTGGTCTTATCTCTAGCAAATCGACCGCCGTACCGACAGGCTGATTGAGACAGTACCAGACTGCGTTAGCCACCTCCGTTACGGTCATACCTGTATCCATATACTCTCCATGATCGCGCCACGCTTCGAAAGCGTCAGAAAAAGCGTCTGGGTCCCATTGATCAGCAAATCCTGTGACCGCACCGCCTGGTCGTATACAACTAACGCCAATACCGTCACCCTGAAGTTCTTCGCGCAGATCTCTAGTAAAGCGCTCTACCGCCGCCTTGGATGCCGCATACACGGACAGATGACTCATCTCGTCAGGATGACAAGCAGATGCGGAGGAGATAGTAATCAACCTTGGATTGCTCGACTGACTAAGAAGTGGAATCGCGGCCTGACAGGAAAAAATCGTTCCCAACAGATTAGTTTCAATCTGAAGATGCACATCATTAGAATCTAACATTGCAATTGGACTTGGACGAGCGAGTCCAGCGTTGCAAATCAGCCCATCAAAGGCACCGAAATGATCCGATATAACAGCCAACGCTTCTTGAATAGCTCCTGGGTCTGAAACATCTGCAGCCACTCCAAAAACACTATCAGCATTGAGCTCCTCTATCGCATTCTCAATAGAATCCTCATTTTTAGCGATAATGCCGACATTAGCACCCTTGTTGAGTAAGGTGCTAGTAATAGAAAGCCCAAATCCCCTGGCCCCTCCGGTAACTGCGTAGACCTTATCAAATGAACTAGTCATGAGGCGCCTATGGCGATGGTTTTAGTCTCGAGGTATTCTTCAAAACCTTCCTTTCCCATTTCTCGACCAATCCCACTTTGCTTATAACCACCAAAGGGGGCATCCGCACCGTAGTAGTTACCTCCGTTTACCGTAACCGTTCCTGTTCTCAACCTGCGCGCAATAGCGAGAGCCTTTTCTTCTGAACCTGACCACACACCAGCTGAAAGTCCGTAGGGAGAATTATTAGCAATATCAATCGCCTCATCCTCCGTCTCATATTCTATGACCACAAGAACCGGACCAAAAATCTCCTCTTGAGCGATAACCATCTCATTCGTGACATCCATGAAGACCGTGGGTTCAATGTAATATCCCTTATCCAGATGTTTTGGTATACCTCCACCGAGAAGTATACGAGCACCCTCGCGTTTGCCCTTATCAATATATTCGAGCACACGATCACGTTGGCGAGCATTAATCAGAGGACCCATAATCTGACTCTCAGACATCGGATCACCGTATTCAATATACCCGAAATAGGTCTGGAGAAGAGACTCAACCTCATCTCGGCGTGACTTGGGGATAAGTAATCGGGTATGAATTGCACAGCCCTGCCCCGCATGAAAGCAAACGGCAAGAGAGCTCAGAAGACTTTGGGAAAGATCTGAGTCGTCGAGAATAATATTAGCAGATTTCCCCCCAAGCTCCAGAAACACTCTCTTTACAGATTCGGAAGCTAGAGCCATTACACGCTTACCAACAGGCGTAGAGCCTGTAAATGAAATCATATCCACACGTGGATCTCTTACTAATTGTTCCCCCAATGAAACAGGGTCTTCGGCGGTCAGTACATTAAATACCCCGGCAGGGATATCAGTCGATTGCTTAACAATCCTGCCGAGCATCGTGGCTGACCAAGGCGTATCTGGTGCTGCCTTTAGAACCACGCTGCAACCAGAGGCCAAGGCGGGGATACATTTAGCAAGATTGATTTGCAGGGGGACATTCCATGGCGTAATACACCCGACGACACCAATCGCTTCTTTCTCTACGATTCTTCTACTTCGCTGTCCTAATGGTTCGGCAATTCCCAAGTCGCGACCCCATTCGTATTGCGGCAAAAAATCGAGCATATAGTCGATAAAACCGATTGGCACATCACAATGTGGACCTGCCATACCGCAAATCCCCATAGGCGCCCCTGTCTCTGCAGAAATGAGCTCGCGTAACTGATTCTGAGCGGCAAGCAGACCCTCCTTAAACTGAATTAAGCAGCGATGTCGGAACTCATGATCGCGACTCCATTCTGAATGATCAAATACCCTTCTTGCTGCACCTATCGCGCGATCCATATCTTCCTGACCAGCATCGGAAGCTAGACCAATCACCAATTCTGAAACGGGAGAAAAATTTTTGTAAGTGCTGCCATAAGCCGCAGCAACGAGTTCACCATCAATTAGCAGTCTTTGCTCAGCGTCCACGGATAACCTCAACATCTATTCATGAATAAATCGTAAATAACTTCTCGCAAACCTTTGGTAGATGGCAGATCTACCCCGAGATCTACCCCACTAGAAAGCGCACAATCGAGATCTTTTTCACCGAGCCTGCCAAAAACGCCAAACAGCTCCTCCATTTCCCGTTCCGAACAAGACTTCGCCAATGTGTTCCTGTTACTAATAAACTGATGCATGACATCGTTGATTATTCCGTTAGATTGACCGACTTCTTTTAAAAGATTGAAATCTATTCCACCGGCATCTGCGAGCTTCACAGCTTCCGACATGGCTAGAAATTCAGCGTAGGTAATCATATTATTGCATAACTTTAGCAGGAGACCGGAGCCAACATTACCCGCATGTATGACTTTACTTGCTGAAGTTTCGAAAACAGGTTTAGCCTTATCGAAATCAGATATTTCACCACCAACCATATAGCATAGTGATCCCAATTCAGCACCTTGTGCACCCCCAGATATAGCTGCATCAATAACCGTAATTTCTTGCTGTTTTCCATCATCCACCCACTTTAAGAAGGATGCTCTAGTGACGGTAGAATGAATCGAAACCAAAGTACCACTGGCGGCTTGGCTAAATAGGCCATCCACTCCATAGAGCACGTCTTCTACCTGCTGATCATCTCTAACACAAATACCAATGTGGTTAGAACTGGCTGCTAACTCCGCGACGGTCTGACAAGCTAAGGCACCTTGCTCAGCAAGCTCTCGCACACGAGAAGTCTGAATATCAAAGACTCGCGCAACAAATCCATCACGGATCAGGTGCTTGGCGCAAGGCTTGCCAATGTTGCCCAATCCAATAAATCCAACATTCAAAGACATTTTGCACCTCAATATGTTTAAATATCCCCAGCGTGAACCTACTTTTAGTCTAAACAAAAGGAGGCTCAGGAGCTATCATCTAGATCACGTTTTAGTGGCTGCGGGGCCATCAGGTCAAAAGGTAACACAAATGACATTTTTCAACTCGGTGTACGAATCTTACGATTGGCAATCAAGCCTAATTGCATTACTTGCAATTGCTATCCTGACTAAGCTTCTAAAGCAAGGAATATTTAAACACCCAGAAGCAAATGCGATGAAACAACGCAATCATGAACTAGATAAAAAGAAATTAGCGCAAGAAAAATATCCACTAGTAATTAAGGATACTCAACGCGCTGGGCTTTATACCAACCTCACGTTCTTTCTACTGATCTTGCCTTTCTGTATAACTTCAGACGCGGGCGAACCTTTAAATATACTTTTAAATGTAGTGCTGATTTTGATGATCTATGATTTTTTTTATTACCTCATGCATCGCTTCTGGTTTCATGGAACGGGTCCCATGCGTCAGATTCATGCGATACATCATCAGGCTAGAACACCAACCTATATAGATGCTCATTACGTACATCCAATAGAAACATTTTTGGGTCTGACGCTATTCTTTTTGACCATCGGTGGTCTAAGCTTATTTACTGGTCCCTTCGATATTATTTCGATCGTGTGCGTGTATATTATTTATGTGCAGCTAAACATTCTCAATCATACTTCTATTGATAACTCGTCTTTCCCCTTCAGAACAATCCACTGGATAGCAGCCAAACATCATAGGCATCATGAGAATATGCAAATGGGAAACTATGCTTCAATCACTTTAATATTTGATAAATTATTTAGAACCTACGAATAGGGTCATGTAATGAAAGACCAGGAACGCAGAGAAAAGGGGGAAGAAATGTTGAAGGAGGTGTATGCGGGAGATGTCGTATGCCCCCCTGAAGGCTACACCTTCACCGACAATATGTTAAAACAGCTGTTTGCGGAACTATGGACAAGAGACGTATTGTCTATGAGAGATAAACGTATTTTGTTGCTGGGCATCATCGCAGAGAAGGGAGAGGCAACGACCTTTAAAATTCAAGTTAAAGCGGCATTAAAACGCGATGAGATGACCGCTGAAGAGGCCAGAGAGCTATTACTATTCATCGCACAATACTCAGGTTATCCCAGAGCTGCATCAATGCTTAATCCTTTAGAGGAGGCTATCGCTGAGTCAGCTGATGAATAATTTGTCGAGAGTGTAGATCCTAGGTGCCTGTGGGTAAATCCTGAGTCCAAACTACATTTAGATTTCGGGAGACAAACCAGCCGTCCCCATCTATAATTTCAATGATATCCGCATATCGAATTCCCATGTCAAATTTTCTAACTTCTCCCTCCCTGTCATATATATGTGACGCAACACCCCAGGTCTCTCCAATATAGTGATCTCCATTCCAAATACCTGTTTGCTGACCAATGATATGAAACGTAGCGGAGTAATTCTCAAGCAGGGCTAGGCTAGCAATGAATTCATCAAGTGAACCGGACGCAAAACCAGGTCCCTGCTGCGTAAAATTTGGCAACATGATCTCACGAAATCGCTCGAATTCTCTATCATCTACGTACTTCGCATAACGCACGGCCAAATCATTGGGTATCGTCTTTTCCACTATTCTATCTCCCGACAATCACACGCTAGCAGCATATTTATTAAAATATAAATCAACCATAAACATCGATTACTTCACTGATCGTATCTCTAATTTGATTTCGAGAGTAACCTAGCAATAGAGATTCGTCTGGGTCTGGCTCGTAGCTGACCGTCGCGCCTATACCAGCAAACATAATCACATTGGGTAGTAATGGATGATCCTCTGTTCGCACTTCCAAATCCATTGGATTGCCTGCCAAAGAAAACCAGAGCTCCAGATAATCTTTCCAGCTATAGTTCTCATCACCAACTAAATAAGCTTTTCCTGACTCCCCTTTTGCTAAGGCCCCTATTAGTGCCTGAGAAAGAGACTTAACCGAGAGGTGGTTTGTTCCACCAGGCGGCGCGAATAAGGGTAAGTTCTCGAGCTGGCCCCGAGCATAGGCCACCATGACACTTAAATGCTCTATTTCTAATCCTGAGAGCGCACCGAGAACATAAGGAGCATTGACACTACATACGGAAAATTCTGAACTTGCCAATGCCCTAGCGCCTTCATCCGCAAGATGTCTCGATTCTACATAGGGACATGCAGATATCCTCTGTGGTGCTACTTGGGGGTAGAAACTCCCCACATACACCACCTTAGAGATTCCAGCGCTCTTGGCTGCTTGGATAAAGCGCGGCACGCCATCACTATTACAGCGCCGGTAAAATGCTTCAGGGGTCTCAGATCCATCACTTGGTAAATAACGAATGTCCACTGCGGCCGCAAATATAAGAGCTTCGAAACCCTCCAATCGACCATCGGAAAAATCGTCTAACACATAGTCGCCACTCACATATGCCATCTCACTTAGTGCGGGAGTAGATGGTGGTTTGCGCGCCATCAAAGTAACGTCGTGCCCTGCAGCAAGGAGCTCGAGTGCCACATGCCCGCCGATCAAGCCGGTTCCACCGACTACCAATATTTTCATAAGCTTCTCCCTAATCTACTATATGTTTTATGGTAAACCAGTTTTCCAAACGATGGATAGCCTTCTTTAGTTTGCAAAGTCCTTATTTTAATCTCTCAGCTCCTATTCTGATGCTTCAACTAAATAAGCAACTAAATCAGCCCTTTCCTGAGGATCTACGACACCCAGACTCATCATTGTTGATTCCGGAAATATCTCCATGGGATTGGCAAGCCAGTAAAACATAAATATAGGCGTCCATACGAAATCCGCCTGTGTAAAATTTTCTGAATAATACTCAAACCCATCTTGACTCCCTACTACCTTGCCAAAAATTTGATATAAGCTAGGCCCATTATTATGACCTACCCCTTTCTCCGGGTAGTGGCAGGTTCGACACTGTCCAAAGATTAGGCGTCCTCGGTCAGGATTGCCCTCGGGAATTCGCATCAAATCCTGAGAAAATGTGGAGTGTCCAAATAGGGAGAGAAAAGTTAATAGTAATGCCCCGACTCTCATGATGAAATACTTTCCAAAGAGGCTGCTTTCGACCCAGCAATACGCCCGAAAAATGTACAATCACCAACCGATAGACCACTTGCAAAATAAGGGGCGATGGGGATCCCCGCAGCAGTCCGACCGATCGAAAATAGTTTAGGAATAGTCTCCCCACTAGAGTTCATTACTTCTGAATCTACTGTCGTTTTTAGTCCCCCAAAAGTATGCGCGGGGAAAAAAGCATTTGTTACAGACAAGTCCCAAGCTGTAAAAGGACTCTCTAGGGGTCGGAGATAGTCGGCGTTCTTTTTAAATACCGGATCACTACCCGCCCTCGCGAACCGGTTATAATACGAGACTGTAGTCTCTAATGAGCCATCTGGAAAACCCAGTGTCTGTGACAATGCTGATATTGTGTCGGCCTTTGCCACGGCGAGAAAATTATCCTGCTTATATTTATAGCCACTGGCTTCATCGGTTATTAACCACGCTTTTCCACCTTGATGATAAGCAATAGCATCCCCTAAAACGCCATGATAGGTATCCTCAGGAAGAAACCTCTGCCCATTTTCATTTACAACAATGCCTGAGATAACATCTTCAGGTGGGTAGATTGGAGCGATTGCAAAACCCTGATTCATACGCAGGGTCGTTGCCCCAGCCGAAACCCCCATGTTGATCCCATCACCCTGATCTCCAGCACTACCCCAGGGCACCGAACAAGCGGCTAGTTCCGGAGCATGAAGCTCGAGCATTTCTCGGTTATGAATAAATCCCCCACTAGCCAATATCACCGCCTTGCGAGCAAGGATAGATATCGTTTTTCCTTCTCTCTCCACGATTACTCCACGGATCATCCCATCAACCCCCGATAGTAATTCCATTCCCTTGGTACGTGTTAAATATCTGACACCCAGCTTATTAGCGCTGTTCTGCAAGGCAGCCATAAGATATCTTCCACCAGTCATTCCAAGTCTTCCAGGAACGTGTCCTCTGGGAGCCGGCAGAGCGAGTTCATTTGCTGGCCATGCTAACTCGCAACCCGAGAAATAAAGCGATGCCTCACCCATAGGTATACCCTTGGCCAGAGATAGATTCTCTGAGTAGGGCACACCATTCGCGACTAACCAATCAAAATGTTCAACACTGCCTTCACAATAACGTTGTACTTTTCTGGGCTCTGGATGCACTCCACCGGCCTTCGTAATAAAGTCATACATCGAGTCGACCGTGTCGGTAATTTTTAGTGCGCGCTGTAGCGCTGTACCTCCACCTGCATATACCACCCCACCAGACATTGCCGAAGATCCACCCAACTGGCTTAGCCCTTCTATTACCAGGACATCAGCGCCGGAGCGTCGTGCCTCTATCGCCGCACTGGTTCCCGCCGAACCCGAACCCATAACCAAAACGTCAGTTTTTATATCCCAATTATTGGGAGAATTTGATGCTTTGGAAAAGTTTGCGGCGAAGCTGCTGGTCAAAGATGCTGAAGCGACGCCCAGCAAAATATCTCTGCGTCTTAGCTTTCCTTGATTTATCTTAGCTTTTTCTTTGTCCAAGAAAGATCACCCTTAAACAAGTTTTGATAGTACTTTTGATGAATAAAGTTCCATACAGTGCCATGCTCTCTCAATTGGCATTCCACCTACAAGGGGATGAACCACAGCATAAAATGAGTCATTATCTAAATGCCTATTGAGGCATTCATCCGGCGTAATAATTTCGTAAAATCCCGTGCTTCTTAAAACATCTAGGTTGGTGTGATCAATCTCCAGGGGCCGCTCCAGATCCTCAGTCCCCCAGCGGCTATATTCGGCCGCTTCATTTAGAAAATAGCTACCGATATCGTTCCAAGCAGATTCCGGGTCCTCATCTAAAAATAATACACTCACATTTGCCGGCGGGCAGGAAACGTAACCCTCCTTCCCATATTTTGCTAACTGATCATGATAATAAGTTTCGAGCTCAGGATTAGCAACTGGTGGAGAGAAAGGTAAGCCAAAGCGCGCTGCTCGCCGCGCAGCCGGTCGACTCATACCACCAACAAAGAAAGCAGGATGCGGACGGGAAAAAGGTTTGGGCGTTACGTTGACCTTCTTTCCACGATACTCGAAGGTTTCGTCGTCCCATGACTTTAATAAAGTATCTAGGACATGGTCCATCCACTCCCCGCGCTTTTCATAGGGTTTATTTGAAATATGATATTCGATCTCCCTGTATCCCTGACCAGCAATGAAAGACAACCGTCCCTGACTGATTAGATCAATAACAGCTATATCTTCTGCGAGACGTATCGGATCATAGAGTGGGGCCAGCAGTGCCATGATCCCAATATTGATCCGCTCGGTTGCAGATGCAATCGCTCCCGCCATAACCAAGGGCGATGGCAACCAGCCGTTTTCAGCGACATGATGCTCCTCTACATTGACACTCGTAAAACCTTTTTCATCAGCAAATTTAGCCATTTGGATCGCTGTCTGGTAGCGGATTGATCTCAATAGGGGATCACTTTCACTCCCAGTAAGATTTAATCTTAGATTAGCCTGCATCACAAAAATCCGCTAAACATTTAGTTGGTCAATCAGTTTTGATTTCATTGGCAGAACCCAACTTTCTTTAAGTTTGGAAGAGAGCAAACCAACTGACTCCAGTTCATCACATAATTTCATTTGATGCGCTAAGTCAAACATATCCAACTGCCTAGAAATAAATCCGGAGTCATTTAAACTTATAAATGAAATACCCGGGCTTTCAAAGTAAGTACCATCTTCTCTCTTTCCCGGACCTCTATTTAACCAGTGGGTGACCAAGTCCTTACCCGCACCAACATACACGCCGACGTAGGGAAATTCCCACCCCTCCCAACCTACTTGCATATCTCTCCCATAATGAGTCTCTTTAATCTGATCAATTCCAGTAGCAACTACATCCATCACCCCTGCATAGTGACATGAGTAAATACAGTCTCTCGCATAAAGTTGATCTACAAAAGAAATCCAGTCCCCAGTTTCGGTAGCGTCTCCATGAGACTGAATCAATCGGTCAGCGGTCCTACGTTTCGTTTCCTCATCCAATATCTTCATAAAGATTTCTCCAAATACTATTTACCAGTGTAGTCCGTTGAGAACTACGGAGCTAGATGGCCACAGCTGCTTCAGCACGGTACCCATGGTAATCCCGAAAATCAGGGCCAGTCTTGTTAACCAGTGAATAAATTCTGGTTGGAGAGCGCACCGTAAATCCTTGTTCATACAAAGGCTATCCAAACGAACCGTATTTATGTATTCATCTCAGATTATCGGTGAGATGGCATTAAGTTGTAGGTGCCCTCAGGAAAGCGTACCTCCATCGACGCGGATATCTTCACCTGTGATATGAGCAGCGTCCTCCGAAGCCAGCATTGCAGCGACACCCGCCACGACCTCTGGCTCGCGTGCTCCGGTCAGCGACATTAAACGAGGTATTAAATCAAAATCCATACTTTCGGGGAACTCTGCGTCTTTACTCATAGAAGTATTAATGTCGCCTGGGCAAATACAGTTCGCCCGGATACCTCTTTTCCCATACTCAATTGCAAGACTTCGGGTCATTGCCAAGACGCCGCCCTTGCTTGCCGAATAGGCTACACCACAAGGTAATCCAGCAATAGCAGCAGTAGACGCCGCATTTACCATACTTCCACGACTTTCTAGCAAATGAGGGATAGCAGCTTTGCAAAACAGTAGAGTGCCCGTCAAGTTAACCGCTATTACGTGATCCCAGTCTTCAATCCGTAACTGCTCGGTATCATCAAACCGCAACAGGCCTGCCATGTTAATAATGGAATACAGACTACCAAAAGTATCTATACAAGCTTGAACGGTTTCTGTGACGGATTTAGCGTCACTCACATCACAGACTCGGCTTTCGGCAACACCGACTCCCTCGGCTGATATCAAATCGACAGTTTCTTGCAACAACTCCGAGTTCACGTCCACGCAAAATACATTGCCTGCCTCTCGCGCAATCCTCTGGGCAACGGCTCTACCAATGCCACTTGCTGCGCCAGTAACTAGAACCGTCCGATCAGAAAAACGTTGCATTAGTTTGGTTCCTTTTGGGATTTAGAGGGTCATTACCACTTTGCCACGTGCTTTTCTATTGATCATTAGGCCGTAGGCCTCCTCGTAGCGCTCGATTGGATAGATATCAGTAATTACAGGTTTGATTTTGCCTTCTGAGAAAAGAGCCCAAAGCTCTTCAATATTTTTAACGTGTTGCGCTGGCTCCTCACCACAAAATCTTCCCCAAAACACACCAACCAAAGAACAACCTTTCAACAGTGCTAAATTTAGTGGGATTTTCGGAATGGGTCCACTTGCGAAACCGATCACTAAGTATCGTCCATTCCAGGCCATTCCGCGAATAGCCGCTTCAGAATAATCTCCCCCGATAGGGTCGTATACTACATCGACTCCTTTGCCATCCGTCAATTCCTTAATCGCTAGCTTTAAGTCAGTCTCACCATAATTAATGGTCTCATCAGCGCCTAAGCTTCGGCAAACTTCAAGTTTCTCCTCGCTACTGGCGGCCGCTATCACTTTCGCTCCCATTAACTTTCCAAGCTCTACGGCACTGGTGCCAACACCCCCTGCGGCTCCAAGAACCAGCATGGTTTCCCCTGACTGCAAATTTGCGCGCTGTTTTAATGCATGATAAGAGGTGAAATAGGTAATTCCGATGGAAGCCGCCTGAGTAAAATCAAGCCCATCAGGCATTGGATATACACCAAACTCATTGGTCACCACCTCAGCACAAAAACTACCGATAGTACCCATGGCAACAACGCTATCACCTACTTTCACCCGGGTGACTTTTTCTCCCACCTCAGTGACGATCCCCGAGGACTCACCTCCCGGAACAAAGGGAAGTTCTGGTTGAAACTGATATTTCCCTTGAATAATCAATACATCGGGGAAATTTAAACTCGCTGCCTTAACCTGTATTCGGACATCATGCTCCCCCAGCTCAGATGTCGACCAATCATCTACCAGGTTCAGTTTATCTGCCAGCCCATGCTCGCTGCATACCAACGCTTTCATCGTCTCTCCTTAAAATCATCTAATCCCTAAACATAAGGCGGCGCCATCAGGGCGCCGCTTTAAAATATCTTACTCGATAGCCTATTTATGCAACTTCAAAGAGACCAGCAGCACCCATACCACCCCCGACGCACATAGTCACAACTACATATTTCACCTTGCGGCGTTTGCCTTCGATAAGTGCGTGCCCAATCATTCTGGAGCCACTCATTCCATAGGGATGTCCAATAGAGATTGCTCCACCACTCACGTTCAGCTTTTCATTATCAATACCCAATCTATCTCGGCAATATATGACTTGTACCGCAAACGCTTCGTTTAGCTCCCATAAACCAATATCGTCCATACTTAATCCATGCTGAGCCAGCAGTTTAGGCACTGCAAAGACAGGACCAATACCCATTTCATCGGGCTCACAGCCGGCAACTGCCAAACCTCGATAAATACCAAGAGGCTCCAATCCTTCCTGTTCAGCGGTTTTTGCATCCATAATTAACTGTGCGGACGAGCCATCAGATAGCTGTGAGGCATTACCGGCCGTGATGGTTCCGCCCTCTATTACAGTTTTTAAACCAGCAAGTCCCTCTAGGGTAGTTTCTCGAATACCTTCATCAGCAGACACTGTCGACTCGACTTCAGATTGCTCACCAGTGTCTTTGTTCCAAACGATTCGATTACACTGCACCGGTGCAAGCTCATCTTCATATCGCCCTTCCTTATAGGCAGCAGCTGTTCGTTGCTGTGATTGAAATCCATATTCGTCCATCGCTTCTCGGGTGATTCCATACCTATCGGCTACGACTTCAGCCGTTTGGAGCATAGGCATGTGAATCGAAGGATGCATGTGAGTCAGTTCTTCATCGACAATACGATGGAGATTCATATTTTCATTCTGAACTAAAGAAATCGATTCTAAGCCTCCTCCAACGACACAGGTCATACCATCATCGATAATCTGTTTTGCACCGGTAGCGACTGCCATAAGCCCTGAAGAGCACTGCCGATCAACCGTCATGCCGGCGACGGTGACAGGAAGCCCTGACCTGAGCGCGATCTGCCTAGCAATATTAGAACCTGTTGCTCCTTGCTGTAGCGCTGCACCCATGATGACATCGTCCACTCTGGCTGGGTCGATGCCAGCTCTTTCCACGGCGGCTGTAACGGCTGCGGCGCCTAGGGTCGCGCCAGCTAAATTATTGAACCCTCCTCGATAGGCTTTCCCAATAGGTGTTCGTGCGGTGGATACGATTACAGCTTCTCTCATATTTCTCTCCAAAATTTCTTTTCGTAAACAAAAATGAACTTAATCCAACTTTATCCCTAACCCGTCTGCTGCCTTTGCAGCCATCTTTATACTTTGCTCGAAACCCGCATTAAGCACTCTCTCACCCTCAGGAGAGGAAATACCGTCCCAATGAGCGGCGATACCTTCAGGGGTTTGCTCTTCGGGAGAAAGCCACATGCCCTCAGTCTCCACTATTTTTGAAACTGAGTACGCACCGGCGCCTGCACAAAGGATAGTGCGATTAGGCGCGTCCTCAGAGACAAGATACAGAACAGCAGGCGTCACCGTCTCAGGTGTCAAAAGATCGAAGGCTTTCTCGGCAATCAAACCTTCTGTCATACGAGTACCAGCAGTCGGGGCCAATGCGTTGACCTTAATATTATATTTGGCACCCTCTTGAACCAAAGTATTCATCAAACCAACAACGCCAAGCTTAGCCGCGCCATAATTAGTCTGCCCAAAATTGCCATATAACCCACTAGAAGACGAGGTGACAACTACTCGACCATATTCCTGCGAGCGCATAATCTCCCAACAGGCTTTAGTGCAATTGACCGTGCCCATCAAATGGACATCCACTACTATTTGGAAGTCTTCCAATGTCACTTTGTTAAAACTCTTGTCACGCAAGATTCCAGCATTGTTTACAAGAATATCCACGCGACCCCACTGATCCATCGCCTGAGTAACCATTGCTTCGACTTCATTGAAATTAGCAACATTAGCCCCATTGGCAATGGCATTACCACCATCAGCCTCAATTTCTGCGACAACTTTCTTGGCGGCCTCACTAGAGGACCCACTACCATCAACCCCGCCTCCAAGATCATTTACCACAACCGACGCCCCTCGCTTTGCAAGTTCTATCGCATGGCTGCGACCTAATCCTTGACCAGCGCCAGTAACAATGGCCACCTTTCCGTCATATCGAATTGTCATTTTATTTTCATCCTCAGCACATCAATCTAAAGATAGTCACATATCAACTTACGCAGCAACCATCATATTCATCCATTCAGCTACCAACGCTGGCTTTTCCTCATTTTCTATTTCAACCGTAATGGCCAACGTCACTACGTATCGTTTTTCGTCTTTTGGCTCCACGTTTTGTATTTCTACGTGTGCTCGGACCCTCTTACCAGCTCGAACCGGAGCTAAAAACCGCACCTTATTAAATCCATAGTTAATACCCATAACTATATTTTCGGGATATAGACTGGATTCTTCACATAACTTAACTAAGGATGATAGCGTAAGTAAACCGTGCGCGATTGTACCGCCAAATGGCGTCTGCGCTGCAGCTTCCTCATCAACATGAATAAACTGATGATCCTCGGTGCAATCGGCAAAACTATTAATACGATCTTGATCAAGCGTCATCCAATTGCCAGGTTCAAATTTGTGACCAATCTGATTTACCATTTCACTAACGGCAACTACTTTACTTCCCATTACTTCTCCTCCTGTTTATATTTTTCTCAAGTCTGATATTGCCTTAATTCATTTCTACCGACTACCATTCGATGCACCGCATCAGGCCCATCTGCCAGACGAAGTGTCCTTTGAGCCATATACATCGCCGCGAGTGGCGTATCTTGTGAGACCCCCAGCCCCCCGAACATCTGGATGGCTTCATCAATAATGCGGATTGTCGCATTTGGAACTACTGTCTTAATCATCGAAATCCAAATGCGCGCCTCTTTCACGTCCACATTATCCATCATCCAGGCAGTCTTTAATGTGAGCAGTCGTGCCTGTTCGATGGACATTCTAGCGTCAGCTATAACATCAATATTACCACCCAAACGAGCTAATGGCTTTCCAAATGCCGTACGAGAAACACCTCTCTCGCAAAGCAATTTCAACGCCTTCTCTGCTGCACCGATAGCGCGCATACAGTGATGGATTCGACCAGGGCCCAGCCTACCTTGTGAAATCTCAAATCCACGTCCTTCCCCCAAAATAATATTGTCTCTAGGAACACGAACTTTGTTGAGTTTTAAATGCATATGCCCATGTGGTGCATCATCAGCACCAAATACCGTCATGGGTCGAAGGATTTCAACGCCTGGAGAATCTATCGGCACTAAAATCTGCGATTGCTGCTGATGCAGCGCTGCTTCTGGATCGGTTTTGACCATTACGATCATGATTTTGCACCGTGGATCACCCGCGCCAGAAATCCAGTGCTTTTCTCCATCAATTACCCAGTGATCCTCTATAAGTTCGGCCATTGTTGAAATATTAGTTGCGTCGGAGGAAGCCACCCCAGGCTCTGTCATCGCATATGCAGATCGTATTTCACCGTCCAAAAGCGGCTGTAGCCACTGCCGTCTCTGATCTTCTGAACCATACTTATGCAGAACTTCCATATTTCCAGTATCTGGCGCAGAACAGTTAAATGCCTCGGCCGCCATATGGCATTTCCCCATCTCTTCGGCCAAATACGCGTACTCTACCGTAGTAAGACCCGAGCCTTGATTACCTTCCGTTAGGAAAAAATTCCATAACCCCTCATTTCGAGCTTTACTCTTAATACTTTCCAAAATTTCTGTCTGTCTGTCTGTAAATGACCATCTGTCACCACATCCTATTTCACGAAGAAATTCTTCCTCCAAAGGAATCACATTATTTTCTATAAATGTTTGCACTTTCATGAGTAGAGGAGCCACCCTTTCGCTAATTCCAAGATCCATTTTTGATTCTCCTTAAAAATTGCCTCTAAAATTAACTTCTCACACTCTTCTTTAAGCCGTCGCTTTGCTATCTTTTGCGAACCAACTCGCGGTAACGGTGTTTCTCGCCGGAAAATATATTTTGGTTGCTTAAATATGGCGAGTTGCCTACAAAGATGCGACCTAACATCCTCCTCATTAAATAACACCTTGTCATTAAGATGCACTACTGCCGCAACTATCTCCCCTAACCGCTCATCAGATAATCCAAATACACTTGCCTCTTTAATACCAAGGTAATTATAAAATGCTGACTCAACCTATCTATCGCCCGATCAAATGCCTCTAAATAAGGATTCACAGTTTTTTTATGGCATATCGGTTTTAGAAATTAGAAACCGCTAAGAAGTGCATATCTATCTAGATGGTAGTTGTAGTCACCAAAAATATGTTGAAGTACACGAGCTCGTTTTATAAAAAAACCGATTTCGTAATCATCAGTCATTCCAATACCACCATGCATTTGAATGGCTTCATTGGTCGTCCTTTGAGCGACCTCACAGAGCTTTGCCTTGGTAGCGCTAGCCAGAAGTGGAAGTTCATGAGAGTTATCATCAATAGCCTGCAGAGCCTGCATAACCAGAGAACGGCATAATTCCAGCTCAGCAAAAATTTCCGCCGCTCGATGCTGTAATCCTTGGAAGGATCCGATAAAACTTCCAAACTGCTTGCGTTCCTGCAAGTACTTGACCGTTCTTTGAAACGCTTCCTCGGAAAGGCCTAAAAGCTCTGCCGCCAAGCAAATATTAGCAACGTCCAGCGTCTCAGATAGTCCATCCCAGGCGCCACCAACTTCTCCTAGAACATCTGAATCTTCTACCTCAACATTTGAAAGTTTTATTCTGCTGTAATTTCTTGAATCAACCATGGGTGTTCTTGCAACTGAAACCCCTGCCGCTTTTACAGACACCAAGAATGCAGTCAGTCCAGCGCTATCCTCGGAGGCCCCAGAGGTTCTAGCAATAATGATGAAATTATCACAAGCGTGAACATCCATGACCATTACCTTATTTCCTGACAAACGAAAACCCGTGGAAGTTTTTTCCGCCTTGGTAGAAATGGAGGTGGGGTTGTGTACTTCACTTTCTTGTAGTCCTAATGTCGGTAGAAAAGAGCCACTTGAAATCTCGCGCAGCATTTTGGCTTTCTGTATATCATTGCCAAGCTTATCAATCAGCGTAGCACCTACAGATATAGCCGAATGCAGCGGGGAGGCACTCAAATGTCGACCGGTTTGCTCCAATAAAATACCAAGCCCCTTAAAGCCGTAACCAAGGCCACCATGACCCTCATCAATAGCAATGCCAGCCCAGCCCATTTCGACCATCTTTTTCCAAACATTCATGTCGTATGGCGAGGCGCTATCAGAGTCGCGCATTTTCCTTAAGTGAGAAAGAGTTGCATTCTCGGATAGAAATCCTAGAGCAGCATCTCTTAACATCACTTGTTCTTCATTTAAAACTAATGCCATTCCATTAAGCCCCAAAAGATCTCTCTACTCGCTTGGTAGTTCAAGAACGCGCTTTGCAACAATATTCAACTGTACCTCCGAGGTCCCGCCCTCTATGGAGTTTCCTTTGGAGCGTAACCAATCACGGGCGACTTCACCTTCTTTGTAGGCCTCTCCTTCCCAGCCAAGAGCAGATTCTCCCCCGACTGCAAGATTTAGCTCGTTCCTTCGCTTGTTAAGTTCTGTCCCATAATATTTAAATATGGAGGATGCAGCACCTAATCCCTGACCAGAGGTGACCTCTTCTCCAACTCGCGACATCGTGGTGGAAAAGGCCATGGCGTCTAGTTGATATTGTGCGATAGCGTGTCGCAATATCCCATTAGACATCCGACCAGAATGATCTTTTCCATATACAGATATTGCACCCTCGCCTAAAGATTTTCCCTGCACTGTTCCAAAACTGGAGATCATGGCTCTCTCATGAGTCAATAAATATTTTGCGATCGTCCATCCTTTTCCAGCTTCGCCTACCAAATTTCGTTTTTCCGCATATGCATTGTCAAAATAGGTTTCGCAGAATGGAGACGCACCGCTAATCAATTTTATAGGCCTCACCGTTACACCCGGCTGATGCATGTCAAACAAGAGAAAACTGATCCCTTCATGCTTTGTACCACTATTGTCAGTGCGGACTAAGCAAAATATCCAGTCACACTTATCAGCATAAGAGGTCCAAATCTTCTGTCCGTTAATTAAAAAATGATCTCCTTTATCCTCTGCCTTGGTTTGCAAACTAGCCAAGTCCGAACCTGCATTAGGTTCCGAATAGCCTTGACACCATCGGATATCACCCCTGCATATTGGGGGGAGATGCTCTAACTTCTGCTCTTCAGTTGCAAATTCAAGCATTGCAGGCCCAAGCATCGAAATACCAAAACTATCTAAAGGGCGACGAGCTCCAATTAGATGCATTTCCTCCTGAAGAACATTAACCTCCTCAGAATTAAGGCCTCCACCTCCATATTCCTCGGGCCAATGAGGAACCGTCCATCCTCTCTTTGCCATTCGGTCGCACCAAATCTTCTGGTCCGGGTTGGAGATCTCAGGATTCCGCCCTCCACTGTACAAGTCCTCAAAGCCTTTTACTGCTTCGCGCATGGATTTGGGACAATTCTCTGAAAGCCATGAACGAACGTCATGACGAAAAGCTTCTAATTCAGACAAAGTAAGTTACTCCATCAAAAAGGTCTCAGTAGGCAACTGACACGGGACGGCTGCAGCCGCGTAAAGGCTTGAACGTACCTCAGGTATTATTTTGTTTCAAGTCTCTTTGGTATCGCTTATGGATGATTTGGTTACAGAAAAAACAAATTACAGAAAGGTGACTCCTTACAGGACCGACCTAAATAATAAAGCTAATCTCTTCCCTCGAGAAAGGGCCTTTAAGAATTTTCTGGGCTCCGCATCATCATCTAGGAAGTTAGAAAACGCTGGTAGCATACGAACGTCAATACCATCAAGTTCAAGGAACCCCATCTTCCAATCCGGGAATTCGCGCCCCTTAGAAGCTCCTCTGAACATAACCTCAACGCGAGTATGGCGAGAGTCAGATTCAATTTTTTTAAATAAAGCTTCAACACTCGCCTGATCTCCCTCAATGATTTGAAAAAAAGAGTCTTCTCTGTGAAGTAAGAGTCCAGTGATCCCAAGTTGATCGTTGGCAATCTGCGCCTGATTGAGCATCCCTATTAAATCCCCCGCACCCATGGCACGTGTCTGAGTGCTAACATAGGTGAGCTGGAATATCGGCCCACTTTGAGGAACAGCTGAATATTCACTGTCTCTCTTGTTAATAGATTTTTCACTCATAAACTTTTACTCTTAACCTAAATACTGAGAACGGCGTGTATTGGACCGTAAAGACTGATAACATTTGGCAAAACCCGTTGAGGAGGGTATTATAGTCAACTAACGTTTACACTTCAAAGAGTAAATTAAAGTTTACACGGTAAAATTAAGTGAATTTAGCGGATTTTACGTAATATGAGTGAAAATAGACCACAGAATTCGATTAACGAGAGTACCGAGAGAGCAGTCAAAACTGAAATGCTCGCGCCTCGATTTTATAGAACCGATTATGCGGCATTCGAAAAACTTAATATCGAACCTGTGCGCGCTGAATGGGACACGATGATGCGGGAATTTGAGCGAGATATAAATCGAGAACATTTTCGAAAAGAAATGAGCCCTGACTTATCTAATTTAAAGTCAGATCCAGATCTACATGAGGAATTTATAGACTTGCTGGTAAGCTCGATTACAGCCGAGTATTCAGGATGCGTGCTATATAAGGATATAGAAAAAAATATCAACAATCCCGATATCGCTGCAGCGATGAAGTATATGGCACGAGACGAATCACGTCATGCTGGGTTTATTAATAAAGCACTGAAGCAGCTTGACGTGGCTGTTGATCTGGGATTCCTAAAAAGAGAAAAAGCGTATACATTTTTCAAACCAAAATATATTTATTATGCCACCTACTTGTCCGAGAAGATTGGCTATGCGCGCTATATAACTATTTTTCGACACTTACAAAAGCATCCCGAGAAATGTTTTCACCCAATATTTAATTGGTTTGAAGAATGGTGTAACGATGAATTCCGTCACGGAGAAGCTCTGGCTTTAATCATGCGTGCCGATCCAAAGTTATTGAGGGGTCACAACAAACTATGGATTCGATTCTTCCTTCTTGCAGTATATTCAACGATGTATATACGTGATCATAGCCGACCTGGCCTTTATGAAGCATTCGGTATGGATCCAACAGAGTATGACTATACGGTTTTCGAAATAACGACGGCGATAAGTCGTCAAGTTTTTCCCTTTACGCTAGATACAGATAACCCGAGTTTTCGTCGGGGTCTGAACAGGTTGCTGGAAGCAAATCTTGCCATAGCTGAAGCAAAGGAACAGGGGGGTCTTATAGGTCTCGTTAAAAGAGGAGTGCTTTCAGCAAAAATAGCTTTCATCTTTGCCAGGCTCTATGTCTTGCCAACGAAGAACAACGAAATACCGGATCAGGTAGCAATGGTCCCTGCGTGGTAATACCAAATATAACGGTTTAGGTGATACCTATACTTTAGATGTGGAAAAATTACCCTAAAAACCGCCCCAACGATACAGTGGGGCTGAATCACCCCAAAGCTGATTCAGCTGAAACCTTCCCTGAGGCGTGATTTCTAGCTGATCACCAATTTTTTCTACCACCCCTTGCGTCGCCAGTGCCTCTAGCACAGGAGAGTCATCTGGTAATTTGTAATAGTTGTTGGACTCGGCTAGCTTCATATTACACATGAGGGACATAATTGCATTTCTCTCCAAAACTTCTTCTGGAGAGACAGCAATCCCCAACTGAATTGGCAAGCAAGCCTCGCTCAAGCAAGCCTCCCAATCACTTAAAGACTTATGACTTCTTACTCTAAGAACACCTATATCACTGACTGCACTCACACCAAACCCCAAGTGATAATTCTGCTCCCTATCCGTGTAGCCGTTCCAGTTACGAAACAATGCTCCCCGGCGTTGTGCTTTTGCTAATACATCGGTTTTTTTGGTGAAGCAGTCCAAACCAATCCACGTGTAACCGGAATTTTCCAAGCCATCTACTGCTGTGGAGAGCATCGCAACCTTGTCAGCGATCGAGGGTATTCCAGATTCATCGATCCCCCTCTGATGTTGATAGGTATCAGGACGTATAGACCATGGAAGAAGCTCCACTCTATCAGGGGAAAGTGCCTGAAATTGATTAATTGTCTCTCTTATCCCTTCAACGGTTTGCCCTGGAAGGCCGTAATTTAGATCTAAACAAACTAATTCAAAGCCTACTTCTCTCGCGTTATCAAAAACATCTTTGAGCATTGAAAAAGAGTGAGATCGTCCAATTGCGCTATGTACCGCTGGATCAAGCTCGCGCACATCAAACTGAATACGTGTGAATCCCAAGCCATAAAGGAGCTCAAGCTGGGACCGTGATACCCGAGTCGCGCACGCGTCCAGCGACAGCTTCGCCTCGCTAATATCGAAACGACACTCGATCATTGTCACTAATCTAACAAGCTGCGGATCGGACAGATAGTTGGGAGTTCCTCCGCCGATATGGAGATCACCAATCAAACATTTACCGGTTCTTTGACTTACCAGATCGAATTCTGTCTCCAAAAACTCCAAATACCGATCTATCTGCCCCAGGTCATGGGTCACCGCTGTTTCATGATCACAGCTAAGATCACGCGAAGGAGTAAAAGGAATATGTACATACAATGAAACCGGTCCGGATATCTCCTCAACTCGAAGCAGGTTCAAAAAGTCTTCCGAAATTGCGGAAGAGCCCTTATCAACGCTTCTTATTTGTCTCGAAGCTAATCCTTTACCAGTTTCCATCATATCTCACAGCCCTCTCACACTTTTTGTACTAGTTATATGCGGTTGATGCGGCCCTATCTCCATTAATTTATAAATAGTACTTAAATAACGGTTTCCTGCACGATCGAATCTGGAAAAATAAAAGCGAAATGAAGATTCAATCGTCTTCACACTATGCCTTTTGGTGGCTGACGTCAACCATTAAGAGTATTTAGATTGTTTGAGCGAAGCGTTTCATTTTGAAGATTAACAAAACCATAGAGGACTAGTTCTCAGGTACCACCTACCTCATCGATACTTTTTGAGCCTTTTTGTGCTGAACTTATGTTTTTTGATGCTCCTATCGCCCAATTCCATAGAGCAGCATCCTTAATCGGAAGCATCAAAAAACAGTGCTCAAGAATCGCAAAGACCAGTAGAAATCCAATAATTGAAAAGCCCAAAGAAGCCGCATCTAGTTCACTGGATTGTGATGCAGAAAAGAAAAATACTGCCGCCAATATTCCGGAACATATGGAAAAAGGGAAAATAAAATTCATTCTCTGGAAACGGACATAACTTTTTACATAAGCCAGTCCCGACGGCAACCAATCCGAGTTATAGTTTAAAATACCAAGGAACAAGTTGAGTTTTGCGCTCCAACGCATTCCCCATAGTGTCGCAAATGTATAACCGGCGATCGGATTTGGCTTATCAAAGGTCATGAAAATTAGAAGAGCACCTAAAGCAATAACCGCTAGTTCGTGATAGAGACTTGTTTTCAACGCAAGCCAGAACCTTGACCAACCCGCAGTTCCCTCAGGACATTCCTCTTTTCTGGGGCCCGTTAAAAATCCCATCAGATAAGTCATTTCTAACCAGCCCCAAATCAAGAGACCCTGTAAAAATGCAATCAAGACGCCTAAATACGAAAGATCATGCACAAAAATCGGTACTGTAATCAAACTAAGTAAAAGAAAGACAGTAGCCGCGAATATACTCCAACGATAGGTACTAGTTGATAAATGATTTAGAAAGAGAATGACACCAGTAGAGACCCACCAACCCAATAGCGCAATGACCAAGGCCAAAATATAAATCATACTGAACAAACCATACGTGGAACTCTATATAGCGATATTTTGAACTATTCAGGCTCTAGCAACCCCGCATCAAATAAGGTATCAAAGGCCTCTGCATTTGAATGCCCAAAAGCTTTTATGTAAATGCTTGAACCAGTCTCTAAATCTTTTAGCGCTAGCTCGCCCGTATCAAAACGCACCAATCTAAAGGGACTCTCGATATTTACTCTATTTCTTTTTCGCTCGCTCCTTAAATTACGAAAAACGCTATGAGCAAAAGTACCTTTTTCAAAAGTCGCAAGAATAGACTTAGATTCAATTGCACGAGCTCTTAAAACAGTATCTGAGACCTGCTCTAGCTCAAATTCAATATCTTCCGCAATCGCACCTCTTTCCGATACAGGTGCTACCCCATAGAATTTCTGGACGCTCAACATCAAGATGATGACGAGCAAACCAGCACAAATAACAGGAACTACAACACGCACTGGTATGTATGTAGTCCCTTTATATATTCAATCATTATGAAGCTAAGTCGCCACCTGTACTGATGACAAGGAATCAGAGTCATCAACGGTACCATCGTTACTATTGCTACTCTCATCAATAATCTTTGCAACAGCCTCCGCTAAAACATTGGGATCTTTAACACCTCGCAGCATTGGTTGTACTTTCATAAAGTACCAGGGTCTAGCAAACGGCCAAAGCGTGACGTAAGAGACATTATTTCCAGGTAACAGCTTTATCACCACATCAGCAGTACCGTCACTAAAGGTTTTATTTGCTGCTGACTCGACTAAGTCCCAAGGGATATTTAAACTCATTGTAAAAGCAACCCCAAATTCCAATACAAGTCGCTTATCGGTAACTGTATACACTGTGGTCGTGGCATAAAGCCACGCAAGCCCTATCAGTATTGATGTGGCCAATATGGCGAGGCAAAATTGCCAAACCAAAGTCGCCAAAAGTTCTGGACCTGCGGCCTCCGAAATCAGGGCTGTAAACCCTGCCAACAATACAAAATAAGCCAGCACTAATCTAACTCTAAACAACCGAGTCGCCAAAGCACTCCACTTCGGCTCTCCCTGCCAAACGACCTCTTCACCATCAGGCGGCTGATCTGGAAGACCCTTTATTCCGTTAAAATCGCTCGCATCATCAGCGCCCGATATGGCCTGAATCAAAGCATTTGAGTCCTGGCTCATAGAATTGGCTCGGAACGCTCTGGCGTAGCATATAAGGTTCCACCACCATAGTAAGCACTAACCTTATCTTCTTCCTGAAGGGTTATTTGATCGGGATTTGCTATAGCTGGTACCCCGCTGAACTGACTCGCTAGAATCGAGGCTACTTTGACCTCGCCTGTTTCTCCATCAACCTTTGCAAATGGCATAGGGAGCATCACGGATTGACCCTGTACTGAGAGTTCTAGATAACGGACATGCGGTTCGCTTCTATCGACCCAGGCATCCTTTACAGTGCCTGCAACAATTCCGTCCGCTCCAAATACCTCCTTTCCTATCGGATTAGGGTCTCGAGATTCAAGTTCATGATCAGTTGCGATTCGCAGAGGCACTATACGAGGCCTACCATCTATCGTCATGTCGGGTACTTCAGGTCGGATCGCATATGAGGCAGGACCAACAGCGTCCACCATCGGATCTCCTGTTGGCTCTAAAGGGGCACCAGGTTCATCAGACATCGGTTGCGCGCGAACGTCATAACCATCGTTTTGCTGGGGACCAGGCACTACACGGGTGCCACCTCCGTGTGGGAGTTTGAACTCTTTAGCGTCGGGCATATCGTCCGGACTCGTCAAAAGCTGAAAAATATTTAAAGGGAACTTGTGAAGTTCTGAATCCACCTCACCATCTGAAGGGAATCCTTCTCGCTTGCTTTCTCTATGAAGGTATAGAATCAAGCCAAAGAAAAATATCCAAAACAGATATAACGTCAGCTGCGCCACATCAAAAGTTTCAGTAAAAAAGTTTTCCATGTTAAAACCTCCCTGTCGGGTTTCTATTATTATCCGGGAAATTCCGCTAGACGAAATTCCGTTGATTTCGATTTAATTTCACGCGATCCTCTCACCAGAGGCCCTATCGATATGAGAGCGGCAAATAGGATCACAATTTCCAGCAAATATACGACTCCATATCCTGTACTTGGATGCATTGCAGCAGTGCCAAGATAGCCAGAGGCAGCAAAATGAGAGAAAAAATCTCGAAGACCACCACCAAAGGCAATCGCTAAACCGGTCATAGTCGCTTGAACCGCTCCCCACGCACCAATTGCGAGTCCAGCCTGATCACCATCAGACAAATCCATCGCAGCGGTTAAGGTACCGATGGAAAACAGTCCACTACCAAATCCAATAAAAAAAGTGCCTATTCTAAAAAGTAGCGGTGACTCCATCGGTGCCGCTAGCAAAACGGCTGCGAAAGCGAAAACCCCCAAAACAGCGCCATAGGCAGCCAAACGAATCGGGTCACCTCCTTTACCTAGTACTCGTGAACTAAGCCCAAACGCAATTAACATTCCACTGGCAAGCAGGGCAGTTAGACCGGTGGTGGCACTCACGGACAGACCAAGGATTTCTCCGCCATAAGGCTCCAATAAAATATCTTGCATAGCGAAACCTGCAGTACCCAGTCCCACAGCAACCAGAAGTCTTGCAGATCGGCCCGAATTTATGAAGACTTCCCATGTCTCTCTAAATGAAGGTCGCGGCCTAGATGGATCAGTCGTTATCTTATTACGGGATTCCTGCTTCCAGAGTGCCACCATGTTCAGCACAAAGGTAACAACTGCCGCACCCTGTATTACTTGAATGAGTCGATAATAGCTGAAGTCAGAAAGAAGAAAAGAGAACGTAAGTGAACTAATGATCATCCCCAGCAGAAGCGTCACATACATCAAGGAAACCACTTTTGGTCTGGAAGCAGTGGAAGCGAGATCGGTAGCTAGAGCCAAACCGGCGGTCTGGGTGGTATGTAATCCTGCTCCAATAGCCAAAAATGCTGCCATAGTTGCTACCGTTCCAGCCCATGCTGGTGCATTAGTTGGTTCGGTAAGAACTATCAGCGCAAACGGCATAACTGCCAAACCACCATACTGCAACATCGTACCAACCCAGATATAGGGAACTCGACGCCAACCCAAAACAGACTTATGTTGATCTGACTGAAAACCAATAAGCGCCCTTAAAGGAGCAAATAAAAGGGGTAAAGACACCATTAATGAAACTAGCCAGACCGCCTGACCCAGCTCTAAAACCATCACTCGATTTAACGTTCCGTTGAGAAGTACAACAGCCATACCAACTGACCCTTGAAAAAGCGACAAGCGCATGAGTCGCCCAAATGGTAAATCCTTAGTCGCGGCGTCAGCGAAAGGAATCAGCAGCTTAGTAAGCCAGTTACCTTTTTCTCCCTTGTATGGATCATCTTCTAGCATCTAACTAACTCGCAAGCCTGAGAAATATAAAATCCACTTTTTACTCTCTCGATCCGCCCGCGAGACCATTGGGATAAGCAATCATCTCCATCAAGAAAATTCCATAATTTTTTTTCGGCTATTGGTTCAATGGACGGCGCTCTATCGCCCCGGGGGAAAAGACGGCCGATGGTGTGCATACTTCCAAGAAAAAAAGTACGAGGAGCAAAAGTAAATATCATTCTCTCTTCGATTTTTTCGGACAGACTCGACAAAACATTAATTCCATCGCTACAGTCATAGTGGATCAAGGAGTCCATGGCGACTAAATAATCAAAATTGTCGCTGACTCCATCTAACATATCGCCGACATGGAATTCGACGGAACCATCCCCTGAAAAATCTGGCATCCTATCGCGAGCGAGTTTTATCAGTGTGGGAGATAAATCAATACCTATTACTTGAGCACCTAGCTCGGCCGCCTCAAACGCAAAATTACCAGCACCACAGCCTGCATCAAGAATACGCTTTCCCCTGAGATTTTTCGGCAACCAATCAAGTATCACTGACCGCATCCGATCCCTACCAGCCCTTACCGTCCGCCTAATCCGGCTAACAGGAGCATCTGACGTCAAACGGGACCAAGCATCCGCCGCAGTCCTATCAAAGTATGTTTCTATCTCGGATCGTCGCTGCTGATAATTCGCTGTACGCATCAATCAAATCCAAGAAAATCAAACAAATCTCGATCTTTCATCGGTGTGACATGCAGGGGATCTGTTCCTGCCCACAGCGCAGAAGCCAAACCCAAATATTCTTCCTGCACACTCTTAAGTTCGGGAGTTTCATCAAGCTCAAATAACGTGGACTTCTTAAGTCGACTCCGTCGTATCACATCTAAATCAGGGAAATGAGCCAAGCGTTTTAGTCCGACTACATCATTGAATCGATCAATCTCATCAGTATCCTTGCTTCGATTCGCAATCACGCCACCTAAACGGACACCGTAATTTTTCGCTTTTGCCTCTATGGCAGTAGCAATTCGATTCATCGCAAAAATTGAGTCGAAGTCATTAGCGGTAACAACTAAAGCTCGCTCCGCATGCTGCAACGGGGATGCAAAACCTCCGCATACAACATCTCCAAGCACATCAAAAATAACAACGTCTGCATCTTCTAGCAGATGATGCTGCTTCAGGAGCTTGACCGTCTGGCCAACGACGTAGCCGCCGCAACCCGTACCCGCCGGAGGACCACCAGCTTCTACACACATAACCCCGTTGTATCCCTCAATAACATAATCATCAGGTTGGAGTTCCTCATTATGAAATTCAACAGATTCAAGAACATCAATAACGGTAGGAATGAGTGACTTAGTTAGTGTAAACGTAGAATCATGTTTTGGGTCACAACCAATCTGAATCACTCGCTTTCCTAACTTAGAGAATGCAACAGATAAATTTGAAGAAGTCGTACTCTTACCAATCCCACCTTTACCATAGACAGCAAAAACCTTTGCCTTCCCAACACTGATCTGATCATTTAGATGGACCTGCACACTGCCTTCTCCATCTCCCTTTGAGGATATTCCATTATTAGGAACAATATTCTGAACCGGTATTTCTGTAGCAATATTCATGCTGCAATCTCTCCTGTTACGCCTTCCAACCAATCTTCCATATCTTCTCCCGCCTTGCGCAAAGCATCTAAGCTTTCATCGTCGGGATTCCAATAATCTCTATCATGCGCTTCCAGCAATCTATTAGCTAACGACACTGCAGCTGCTGGATTTAAATGAGACAAGCGTTTGCGCATGTCTTCGTCTAAAATAAATGTTTCCGATAACTGCTTGTATACCCAAGGCGATACCTGTCCCGTAGTTGCTGACCAGCCAACAGTATTGGTAACATGAGTTTCGATGCTTCTCACACCCTCGAAACCATACTCGAGCATATTCTCATACCATTTGGGATTGAGCACCCGAGTGCGGGTCTCTAAAGCAACCTGCTCAGCAAGAGTGCGAACTTTGGCGTTATCAGTAGTTTGATCAGAGATATAGATGGGGACATCCTTTCCACTCGCACGCTTTATACTGCGGCTAATCCCACCCAAAGTATCAAAGTAATGGTCGACCGTTGTAACGCCTAGCTCAACTGAATCCAGATTTTGGTAAGCAAAATCAACACCAGCAAGCATGTCCGTTAATAAGTCAGCCTGGGGAGCGGCATTACCCGTCCTCGAATAGGCATAGCACTTTCGCTTCGTATAAGTCTCTGCGAGCTCATCTTCATCATCCCAGCGACCACTATCAATCAGCATATTAACGTTTGATCCATAGGCACCTTCGCTATTACTAAACACCCTGAGCGACGCTGTTTCCAGATCGCAATCATGCAGTTCCATATAAGCTAAGGTGTGTTTACGTATAAAATTGTGTTCTTCTGGCTCTTGCGCCGACGCGGCTAAAAACGCCGCCTCGGCCAACATTCGAGTCTGCAGAGGCAAAAGATCTCTAAAAATTCCCGACATTGTCACTATTACATCTATACGAGGACGCCCTAATTCATCCAAAGGAATAAGTTGTGCCCCGCATAAACGACCATAAGTATCAAATCGCGGTTTAGCGCCAATAAGTGCCAGCGCCTGTGCGATGGGTTCTCCCTCAGACTTAAGGTTATCGGTACCCCAGAGTACCAACGCCAATGATTCCGGAAAGCCGCCCTCTTGTTGTTCATAAGTAGCTAATAATAGATCCGCTTGCTTTGCTCCCGCCTTGGTGGCGTAACTGCTGGGCAAGCGGTACGGATCAAACCCATGAATATTACGTCCTGTCGGCAGCATTTCCGGGTTACGCAAGAGATCACCCCCTGCAACGGGCCGAATAAACCTCCCATCAAGTGCCTTAACTAAAGCGGGTAGTTCATGATCTTCTCTCAAAAGTCGCGCAGTAACTTTTAGATCTGACCAAGCTTTTGAAAGCTTGTTTTCATCAGGCCTCACTGAGAGCTCTTTAGGCATCTCTAACCCACTCGCCAATGCCTTCGCCGCCTCCAGATCAAGCTCTAATCCATGTGAACCTTTTGCCAAAGCCTGTAAGAGCTCTACTTGATGGTCTTCCTCAATCGCTTCACCAACAACATGCATGCCATAAGGAATAAGAGACTGCTCAATTTCTGTCAACGAACAACTAAGTTTTCTAATATGATTCTCTACATCTTCAGGAACCCATGGAGTATCAATTAAATCCAAGGTCACGGCCTGAGTTTCAATCAACTTGGCTAAATCCGGATCAGTCTTATTTCCTGAGCTTGGCTGACAACGCCAACGCTCTATTAACTCTTTAAGTTCCTGCAACCCAATATTTAGATCGGCCTTGATCACCGGCGGCGTTAAATAACTCACTAAAGTTGCGGCCGAGCGTCGCTTAGCTATTAAACCCTCGGAAGGATTATTAGCCGCATAGAGATAAAAATTTGGAAGTGACCCGATCAAACGATCCGGCCAGCAGTTTTCGGAAAGACCTACCTGCTTTCCTGGCATAAACTCCAGGGCTCCGTGGGTCCCAAAATGAAGCACCGCGTCTGCCATGAAAGAGTTTTTAAGATAACGATAAAATGCACTGAAAGCATGAGTCGGAGCATGACCACCCTCAAATAACAGGCGCATCGGATCACCCTCATAGCCCATGGGAGGTTGCACAGTGACGGCAACGTTGCCGAATTGTGCTCCCAATATCCAGATGGATTTGCCATCGGTCAATTGTTTCCCCGGCGCAGGACCCCACTGCTCTTCTATTGCATCAAGCCAAACTTCCTCTCTTACATAATCATCAACAGAAATACGATCCAAAATATTAGCATCTGAACCGTATTTGCCAGCATTACCTGCTAAAATGGCCGACTGTAATTCATCCACAGAACTTGGCAGATCGATGCTGTATCCCTCCTCCGACAAGCGCACTAAGGTGTTGTAAAGAGACTTAAAAACCGCCAAGTGCGCTGCTGTGCCTACGTTTCCCGCGTTAGGGGGGAAATTAAATAATACTATCGCTAACTTACGCTGATCACGTGCCTTGCGTCTCATAGAAACCAGTTTCTCAACCCGGGAGACTAATGCAGTTACTCGCTCATCATGAGCTTTCATATCTTGCTTTTCCTGAACGGATTCGCCAGTCCTTCCACCGAACACAATTGGACCTGTGGCGCCATCAAGCTCAGGAATTGCAACCATCATCGTTGCCTCAATAGGAAGCAATCCAAGCTCGGAGGCTTGCCAATCATCTAAACTTTGAAATTCCAAGGCCTGCGCGGCAACATAGGGCACATCTAACTCAGCTAAAAGATCCTCTGCGGCTGCGGAGTCGTTATATGCCGGGCCGCCAAT
Organism: uncultured Gammaproteobacteria bacterium; assembly: GCA_902519405.1. Classification (GTDB taxonomy): domain Bacteria; phylum Pseudomonadota; class Gammaproteobacteria; order Pseudomonadales; family Halieaceae; genus CABYJX01. Next base: position 54,179 of record CABYJX010000001.1, on the reverse strand, counting down.
AAGTGAAAACCCGGTCAAAGAAAGTACAGCGTCGACTTTGGACTTACCATCGTCCAGAAAATATTTTTGAACCGCTGGTCTAGCATCCAAGCCACTTGCAAAAGCAGTGATAACTCGAATTCCCCTGTCTTCAAATTCCTTGATCACCGCATCATAATGAGCACTATTACCAGCTAATACATAAGAGCGCATGACCAGTAAACCCACGACTCCCTTTCCCTTATCATTAATTTTGGTGGCCGGCAGATCGTCAACTAACTCACTCACACGCGACTTAATACTTGGGTGATACACTCCAACTTCAGGGTATTCAACCGGCGGTTTTGCCTTGAAAAGCCCTTTCAGGGAACCGCGTTCATCTCCCGCGTAACGGTCTACTAAAAATAGAAATAACTCCTTTAGATTATCTTCAGATCCCGCTAACCAATATTGGAGCGTCAAAAAATAAGCTCGCACGTCTTGTGCGGTCCCAGGAATAAATCGCAAAATACTAGGTAACTTCTTTAATACTGACAGCTGTTGGGCCCCTGCGCCCTTCTTGGAACTCTGACTCTTTCCTCTCAATCTCTTCAAAAGACCCATAGCGCCGGTTTGCTCAGCATCCATGCGGAATCGTCCCATACGTGTCAATTGCATGACTTCTGAGGCGGACATACAACAAACCATAGCATCACATAGCTCTCTCCTCGCGGTAAGCGCTGGAAGTACCGCATCGATGTGATCCTCCATAAATAGCATAGTGACTAAGATGATATCTCCGGAGGCAATATCTTCTTTGCATTCCTTAAGCGATTCAGGACTAGCATTCCAAGTAGCCGCTGCATGCGCCTTAAGCTTTAAATTGGGCAAATGTTTCCTTAAGCCGCTTTCTGCACGCTTCAAAACTCCACCTAAATGGGTGTCCAAAGTGACCAAGACCAAATTAATTGGTGTTTGTTCAGGCTGCAAAATGTGCTTTTGCTTCATATAAAGTGTCCACGTTTATGACTGTCATGCCTTTTTCAGAGGCGAATTTTTCGGTATTTCTTCTAGCCTTTCCTCGCACAAAAAATGGTATTTTTCGTAATTCCTTTTCCGCAGAAAGCTCCCAGGTAAAATTGGCACTTTGCGAAAGATCAGAATCAGCTTCCACCGATTCGCCATCCTTTTTTATGCCACCGCCCTCACTTGCTAGATGCGAAGGTGCTACCTTTTCGTTAAATTCAAAATCATCCCTAAACATGGTCAGCAAATGCTCTTCTAACCCCATCATCAGCGGATGTACCCAAGTATCAAAGATGACATTCGCCCCCTCAAAACCCATCTGCGGCGAATACCGAGCCGGGTAATCCTGGACATGTGCAGGCGTCGAAATCACCGCACATGCTATCCCTAGCCTTTTTGCGATATGACGCTCCATCTGCGTTCCCAGCACTAGCTCCGGCTGTGCCTCACTTATACTCTTCTCTACTTCTAGATAGTTATCAGTAATCAACGGATCGACACCATACTCCTTCGCAGCAGTCCGCACTTGACGAGCTTGTTCACGAGAGTAGGTGCCTAGACCCACCACTTCAAAAGCGAGCTCTTCTTTTGCAATCCTTGCAGCCGCAATTGCGTGGGTCGCATCGGCAAAAATAAAGACTCGTTTCCCTGTTAAGTAAGTAGAATCGACTGACCGTGAATACCAGGGCAATCGTGATTCTGGAAACTCCTGGGAGGGAAGCTCTATATCTAGTTTTTCCGTTACTTCCTTCAAAAACTCCATCGTCGCCGAAACACCAATGGGAACCGTTTTAATGATAGGTTGCTTGAAATTACGTTCCAGCCAAGTACAAGTAGAATCTGAAACCTCCGGATACAATGAAACATTCGCGTCTGCTTCAGGAATACGGAGTAAATCCAAAGGGGCAGCACCCAAAGGCGCTGTTACGTTCACTTCCACTCCAATATCACCAAGTAGTCGAGTGATTTCCTTGATATCATCGCGACAGCGAAATCCCAATGTACTCGGGCCTAGCAAGTTAACAGAAGGCGATTTTTCATCGGACCTATCGGGCCTGACCCAGTCAGGGGCCGGCACGCTTCGCGATAGCAGTCCTCTGACCAAGCTGTAGAATGTTTCACTTGCTCCCCAGTTTTCCTTCCGTGAGTATGCAAGAAGCTCCAAAGGTATTACAGGAACTGGCAAGTTAGCACTTTCAGCTAGGGAGCCTGGCTGGTCCTGTATAAGCTCTGCGGTACAAGAATCGCCTACTAACATGATTTGTGGCTTAAAACGGTCGCACGCTTCCTCAAGACTCTTTAAAAATAGCTCGGCGGTACTTGCACCCAGGTCTCTGGCCTGAAAGGTAGTGTAAGTCACCGGTGGCCGACGATTTTCCCGTTCGATCATAGTGAATAAAAGATCAGCGTAAGTATCTCCCTGGGGTGAATGTAACACCAAGTGAACACCCTTCATCGAGTCGGCAACCCTTATAGCGCCAACATGAGGCGGGCCTTCATATGTCCAGAAAGTTAAGTCCATAGACTAAACCTTTAGCTGTGCTTCTCTGGTTAAAGGACGGGTAAACAAACCAGCCAAATCACCTGCTTGCTCAAAACCTTGTATAGGAGTAAACATGAGCTCAATCGACCATTTTGTTCTCAAGCCTTCAGCCTCCAAAGGATTGGCAATTCCCATTCCGCAGACGGTTAGATCAGGCCTATCGCGGCGAACTCGATCGAGCTGCGGATCCAAATCTTGGCCCTCAGTCAGCCTCACCGTCTCTGGCAATAAAGATTTTTCTACTTGCATAAGTTGCTGTTCGAATAACGGTGTACCAATCTCAACAAGCTCCATGCCACATTCTCTATTTAAGAAACGGGCCAAAGGTAATTCTAATTGCGAGTCTGGAAGGAAAGTAATACGTTTTCCAGTCAATTGACTCTGATGCTGACTCACGGCTAGACGCGCTCTTTCAAGAGGCGCTCCAATGACTTCTCTAAATCTAGTAACAGGCACCTGCCAGGCATCTGCAGCCGCTCTGAACCATCCCTGACTTCCCTCCGCCCCATAAGGAAATGGAGCTCGCAAAAGCGTTGCGCCACGAGCCTGCAGGGATCTGACGGTTTCATTTACATAAGGTTGCGCAGCTAACAAACGAGTTCCAGGGCCCACCGGAGGTAAATCGCCAGCCGCACGTCCCGGAAAGAATGACACAGGTCCTATTCCAAGTCCTTCAAATAGACGCCTGAACTGATCTTCCACAATATCAGATAAGGTCCCCAAAACAAGCAGGCTCGGATCTTCGTTGCCTGCATCAGGCAGTTGCTTGACCAAACTCTGTAAACAGCTATCTTCACCTTGACTGAAAGTCGTCTCTATGCCGCTTCCGGAATAATCGACAAAATTTATTTTCCCGGCATAAGTTCGGCGCAATCTCTCAGCAGCATTACCTAGATCCAATTTGATTACTTCAGAGGGGCATGAGCTCACTAGAAAGATCGTTTTTATGTCACTGCGACGAGCAACCACTTGACCCACAACTCGGTCCAGCTCTTCATTACAATCTGCCATCCCTGCCAGATCGCGATCCGAGAGTACCGCTGTCGCAAAACGTGGCTCAGCAAAAATCATTACGCCTGCAGCGCTTTGCACCAGATGAGCGCAGGTTCGAGATCCAACCACTAGAAAAAAAGCGTCTTGAATTTTTCGATGAAGCCACACTATTGAGGTAAGACCGCAAAAAACAGCTCGCTGCCCTCTCTCCTGAACTAAGTGATTAACTGCTTTTTCTTGTCCGTCCCAAGCCAGAACAGCCTCATTCATTGATAATCCCCCGCAAGGATTTTCGAGCCAGCATGAGCCGATCGTCTAGCACTCTGAAACTTAATCAAGAATTGAATGGCGTTAACAACATAAGCCGCATACGCAGCTAATGCCAGCCATAGTTGAGCCTCCGGCGCAACCAGATCAAAAAACCAACTGACCAAATATGCCGTGTGCAGAGCGATCACACCCATACTAACAACATCTTCCCAGAAAAAAGGTCCTGCAAATAGATACCGCCCAAAAACTACTTTTTCCCAGATAGCACCAGTCAACATGATCGCATAGAGCACCAGTGTTTTCGCAATTACAGAGGCCGTAGCTGCTCCAAAACCGGTACCGTTATTCAGATAATTGATAACTAATACAACACTAATCAGAAAAATTAAAAATTGCAGCGGCGCCAAGATACCCTGGACGACAGTCCAATGGGTTTCATCTCGACGGCGACGCTGCTCGGCGGTATAAAGGTCTAGGCCTTCCCGGTCATACTCCGCGAGCTGGGTCATATTTTGACTCCCGTCATTTTTTACTTTGCATCATGCCTAGGGGTGAATTTAGTACTCGTCTGCCTATCTGTCAACATAAACTTACACTCAATTAGTCAATAGAAATTGACAATATCAATTCTCTGCGCTTAACTCGCACTTTAATATGGTCGGTTACTAACCTTTATAAGCTTGAAATAACGCGCAACACAAAGGCCCTAAACAAGAAAATTAAACAAATGGCATCACGTTTTTGTTGAAAAGACTAGGATATGGATCAAATAACGTGCTAATCGCTGCAGAATCGACATCAGCAAGTAGAATAATAGAAAGCTTGGCGGACTTTGTGCTAGCGCTTAAGCCGGGGGGACAGATCGAAGAAATTCTTAGCGTATCGGCTGAACTTAGAACCAGCATCAATGAATCTTTGGTAGGTATTCACTGGCTGGATGGGCTAAACGAATCTGAACGCAAGGTCGGTAGTGACGCATTATCTTCCGCTCTCGACGCACCGGGGGAAGTTATACACTGCAATTTAATCCATAATCTAACAGGAAATATCGAACTACCCATTCAGTACCACTGCGTCGCAATACAGGAAACTAAAAGAATCCTTGTCGCCGGCACCGATATGAGACCCGTTACTAATCTTAGGCAGCAACTACTTAATACTCAGCAAGCGCTAGAGCAGGATTATTGGCGTCTAAGACAGGTTGAAACAAGATATCGATCCATTATCGATATGGTGAGTGACGCCATCGTCGTGATCGATGAACAAACAAATCGTGTTCTGGAAGCTAACCCTATCGCCAATAGATTACTTGGCAGAGGAAAGTCGATCGTGGGAAAACCTTTTCCAGTAGGACTGGAGGCAGAGGACCATGAAACAGTTGCCAAGCTTTGTAAACAGGCGTTAGGAGGAGGTCGAGAAAATAAAGCTTATGTTCGATCAGAAGACGACCTTATACCTCTAATACTCAATTTAAATTTTCTTAGCCAGAATGGAGAGTCTCGTTTTCTGGCTCGATTTACTCCAGAGGGAAGTGGTTCATTTAACTCGGAGATTTTAGGCAACAAGATGCCTGCTGAGATACAAAATGCCTCAGATGCAATTATCTTTACAAATGAAAATGGCCAAATCCTAGCTGCCAACCATACCTTTCTGCTAATGACGCAATTAATGAGCGAAGATCAAATTTTAGGTAGATTGGCTCATGAGTGGCTGGGTCGTTCAGCGGTAGACATGAACGTACTTTTTAACAATCTAAAGCTATCCGAGGAGGTGAAACTTTTCGCTTCTACTTTACGCGGTGAATCTGGGATCCTAACGGAGGTGGAAATTTCTGCGTTTAAATTACTTGAGGCTGAGAATCCGACAATTGGACTTTTAATCAGGGACGTAAGTAGAAGAGTAACTAATAAAGATCTATCATCGCAGAGATTGCCAAAATCGATTGAGGAAATAACTCGGCGAGTCGGTAGGGTGCCGCTCAAGCAGCTCGTTCGAGAATCAAAGGAAGCTATAGAAGCGCTATGCATTGAATCAGCACTGAAATTAACACGTGACAACAGGGCATCAGCGGCAGAATTGTTAGGGCTAAGCCGCCAAAGCCTTTACGCTAAACTCCGTGACCATGGCATAGAAAAAGCCCCAAAATCCGAGGCAAATTGAAGTGTCAAATTTATTTGACGCCCTGTAGGGTCAAAGCTATATTACCATTATGCAACGTGCAACTCTTATATTACGGTCAGGGCAATATCCGGACGCGCTAGCGTTGCTCCAGCTGTTAAAGCCAATCACTTGGTTTCCACCAATGTGGGCGTTCACTTGTGGCGCTGTCTCCTCAGGCGCACCGATACTGGAGCAACCTCTCACCCTGATACTAGGAATCCTTTTAGTTGGTCCATTAGTTTGTGGAGCAAGTCAAATCGTAAACGACTGGTTTGACAGAGATGTTGATGCGATAAACGAGCCAGATCGGCCCATTCCATCTGGTCGGGTCCCTGGATCGTGGGCACTTTATATAGCGGTGATTTGGTCATTACTTTCATTAGCTTGGAGCGCTCTCTTAGGCACATGGGTTCTCATAGCTACTGTCGCCGGAATAATTTTAGCTTGGATTTATAGCGCACCACCTTTACGACTTAAAATGAATGGCTGGTCTGGTAATGCCGCTGTAGGTATTTCCTATGAAGGGCTAGCATGGGTGACTGGCTGTGCGGTCCTTTTGGGAGGAGAGATGCCAAGTTACCCTGTTTTAATTGTGGCCGGCCTATATAGCGTTGGAGCACACGGGATAATGACATTAAACGATTTTAAATCGATGGATGGAGATCTAGCACTTGGTATAAAATCGCTACCTGTACAGTTAGGATATAGGCGCTCTGCCGTTCTAGCATGCCAAATAATGTTCCTCGCTCAAGCCGGTGTAATTCTCTTTTTATTACTATGGAACCACTATGCCCACGCCTTGCTTGTCAGTTCGGTACTAACGCTTCAGGTTTTAGCAATGTTAAAGCTGTTGAGAGACCCAAGAGGTCTAGCTCCTTGGTATAATGCCACAGGCGTAACCTTGTATGTTATCGGAATGATGATATCTGCGATGGCACTTAGAGGCATGACCTTATGAATGAAGGTCTAAGTTGGCTTGGTATATTTAGGTTAGGTCTGGTTCAAACCGCTCTGGGGTCCGTCGTTATCCTTACCACTTCTACGCTTAATCGAGTGATGGTGGTAGAGCTTGCATTACCTGCGATGATTCCCGGCTTTCTTGTTTCTTTACATTATGCAGTACAGATATCTCGGCCCAGACTGGGCTATGGATCAGACATGGGTGGCAGAAGAACTCCCTGGATCCTTGGTGGAATCCTGACTTTAGGTATTGGGGCGACGGGGGCATCCGCTGCAACAATGCTGATGGCAATCCACCCTACCTGGGGTTTTATATTGTCACTCGTAGCCTTCCTATTAATCGGAATCGGCGTAGGAGCAGCGGGGACCTCGCTTCTAGTGTTGCTGGCAAAGCTTGTAGACAGACGACGAAAGCCCGCGGCTGCAACCATAGTCTGGGTTATGATGATAGTAGGGTTTGTCGTTACCACTACCGTCGTTGGTCATTATTTAGATCCCTTTTCACTGCAGAAGCTAATTTTAATTACTGCACTAGTTTCCATTTTAGCCCTAGCAGTCACTCTACTAGCAGTTTGGAATCTAGAAGAGAGAGCATTCGCAAATAAAAAACACGAAACCCCAGTAGCGAAAAAGTCAGATTTCATGATCGCTTTAAAAGAAGTGTGGCGAGAGAAAGATGCCAGACGATTTACTCTGTTTGTATTTTTTTCAATGCTAGCCTATAGCACTCAGGACCTTATCCTCGAGCCTTTTGCAGGAGCTGTTTTTGGGATGTCCCCTGGTGCTTCTACGCAACTATCTGGCGTTCATCATGGGGGTGTACTTCTTGGCATGTTAATAGTCGCATTAGTGGCAACCCTAGGACAAAAAGCGGGTATTGCAGCTCTCCGCCGCTGGACTGTGGGAGGCTGTATTGCATCCGCTATTGCTCTCGTAGGGCTTGCTGGGGGAGGTTTTGATGCTGTGAACTGGCATTTGGATGCCAACGTTTTCGTGTTGGGGATTGCAAATGGTGCATTCGCTGTAGCAGCCATAGCATCGATGATGATGTTAGCCGGACATGGCTCCAGCGGGAGAGAAGGACTGCGAATGGGTTTATGGGGAGCAGCTCAAGCGATCGCTTTTGGTCTTGGAGGATTTTTAGGTACGGTCGGGATAGACTTGGCACGTCTAGTATTTACCGAGCTTGCTTCGGTGTATGGGTTAGTCTTCTCAATCGAAGCTTTGTTATTTTTGCTTGCAGCCGTTATAGGTTTAAGAGTTAGAACGCCCGAGCTCACCAATGACAGGGAAATTCCATCCTTTGGTGAGATTGCTTCGGTAGAAATTTTAGGAGGAAGGTAATATGTCAAACGTTGAGAGCTTTGATGCTGTAGTGGTCGGCGGTGGTCCTGCTGGGGCTACTGCCGCCGCGGATTTAGCCTCTGGAGGAGCCAAAGTTCTTCTCCTAGAAAGAGCTTTTAGAATCAAGCCTTGTGGTGGAGCAATACCTCCGCGTTTAATTGAAGATTTTGATATCCCGGACGAGTTACTAGTTGCGAAGATCAGTTCAGCAAGGATGGTTTCTCCGAAAGATGAGCGGGTATTAATGCCAATCGCTAATACCTATGTGGGCATGGTTGATAGAGACAAATTTGATCCTTGGCTCCGTGAACGAGCCAAATCACTAGGTGCAGATGTTCGTACTGCAGTGTTTAAGCGATTATCTCAGCTCGATAATGGTAATGTATTATTGACCTACCTTGACAAAGGAGGGGACGGACAGGAAGTGAGCGTTGAGACTCGCGCTGTCATTGGGGCTGATGGAGCTAAATCTCGTGTTGCTAAGCAATCCGTTCCAGGAGCTGAGAAACTGCGGTGTGTTTTGGCATATCATGAAATTGTTCAAGCTCCAGATAATGCGGATAAAGAAAATTTCGATGGAAATCGCTGCGATGTCTGGTATCAAGGTCGTTTGTCACCAGATTTCTATGCTTGGGTTTTTCCTCATGGTGATCATTGCAGTATCGGAGTAGGTAGCGAAAGGAAGGATTTCTCAGCGCCAGATGCGGTCCGTCAACTCCGTCAAGACGTGAAACTCGACGACGCAGAGACTGTTCGATGCGAGGGCGCGCCGATTCCTTTAAAACCGCTTAAGCGTTGGGATGATGGACGCAACGTTCTATTAGCGGGGGACGCCTGCGGTGTAGTTGCCCCTGCTTCAGGGGAAGGAATCTATTATGCAATGCTTGGAGGACGACTCGCGGCGGAGGCGGTTCAATGCTTCCTAGAGACTGGCGATGCTAAAGCGCTGCTCACTGCGCGAAAGAAATTTATGAAATTACATGGCCGCGTATTTTGGATTCTCGGATTATTACAGCGCTTCTGGTACTCCACTGATGCCAAACGAGAGAAATTTGTGGCAATGTGTCGAGATCCAGACGTTCAATTTCTAACTTGGCAGGCATATACCCGCAAGGAATTAGTGCGTGCACGTCCTCTGGCACATATCCGAATCTTTTTCAAAGATGTAGCGCAATTACTTGGGCTTGCACGCGCCTAGTTCATGCAACAGTTTATGTATTCTAGCGTGCTCACGGATCTCATGCTGGGCTTACTTTTCGTTGAATTTAGTTTCCTTTTTATAAGAGACCGGAGATTCGCGTACTCTTTTTTGCCGTTTTTTTGCGCTGGTGCTGCGCTTATACTTGCACTAAGGATGGTTATCGTTCAGGCCACTTGGGAGTATCTTGCAGCCTCTCTCGTTTTGGCTCTAATTGCGCATTTGTTAGAGCTATTTAGACGACTTAAAGATAAAGAGGAACCCGCACATCGATAGATATTTTTTATTTTGACAAGAACTTCACCCCAAAAAAAATCCGACATTGGTCAATGCTTCAGGAAGGTAACGAGCTGATCTAGATATTTCCCTCTCAGTGACTTCCATTCCAAAAGAAACCAAGGTGTAAAGCAAGCGGTCTCCCTGCTCACCCACTGATCTATATCAGATAGTGTCATCCACTTAATATCCGAAATTTCATCAGCGTTGACAGTTACTTGCTCACCCGGCCTTAGTCTTGCTAAAAATACAGAGCAATTTTCATTTTCGGAGCCGATATTTAAATAATTGGCCTTGTAACAAAACTTGTATACATATTGAATATTACCGCCTGCACCAAGTTCCTCATATAGTCGCCGGTTTGCTGCAGATAAGATATCTTCCCCTCGCCTAGGATGGCTACAACAGCTGTTAGTCCAAAATCCCGGCCATAGCGGTTTTTCCTGACTTCGTTCATGTAATAGAAGATTATCATTTGCATCAAAGAGAAAAATAGAGAAAGCACGGTGAGTAATACCGTTTCCCCGGTGAGCCTCTTCTTTGGAGGCAAATCCAGTGACTTGGTCATCCGAATTAACTAAAATTAATGAATCCTGAGAAGTTTCCATTATTCAACCGATACGCCTAGGTGTTTCTTTGAATGATTATCATGAGCACTGTAAAGAAAATGAGAGGTCCTGGCTAACTAGATAGGCACCGAAACAGTCGGCATATACTGTTTCGATGCGTATCTTAGTCAGAGGGTAAACGCAATAAATGCGCTGCCTCCATGCCCGGTACCTCTCGGGACCCCACCGTTCGCTAATTTGAACTCAGCGAAACAAGCGGGGAATTGTTTAGACCTTCAGATCTCCCCCTAGCCCACTCCCTGCAGCCAGTTGTAGTGGGGCGAACTGAGAAGAATGAAATGAATCAGGATAGCAAGAATTGACATCATTCCCGCTAGAGCCATGATTACTCTTCTAGGATCAAAAATCATCCACATTTTGTGCATTTTAGATCTCCAATTTAATGGGCAGCTCCCGGCGTCTATCTCTAGGCCGCCGACTCACCGCCTTAATTGTTAGTTATCTGTCTATTTCTAGAACCAGGGCTTCCACGTATACATCAGCCAATGGGCCGCGGTTGCTCCGAGCGTAAATAGCCAGAAACCGAGGTTATAAAGCTTATGGAATTCCCTAGCTTCACTGTCGGTCAGTTGACTCATGGTGTATTCCTCCCATGTCAAACGTTAACAACGCGTCTACTAATCTAACTTTCAGAAAAGAAGACGCACCAGCCGGAGTAAATGCGAATAACGCTTTCATCCGGTATTCCCAGTCACCTCAACCTAAAAATAGGTTAAGACTTCTCGAAAATCATCTGGGTCAAGCTATAAAAAGCTATAACCCTAAAATCTATCTAACATTCACTCGGATCGGATCTTTCTAATCCGAGCTGATTATCAAGCTGTGAGTGGCTATATCTGTGTATCCGGTCAAAAAACCCGGCTCAGAATTGTCACCCTCCTTCCTTGCTTGACATCAGTTTTTTTATCCACTCTTTAGCCCGGTGTCAGCCCGTGCTTAACACCCCAAAGATACCAATTATCAACCGCGGTACCTGTAAGCAGTATTCCGATGCCTCCGGTGATGACGGTCAATACGGCAAACCACCAAGCCCATCGATGAATAGACTCCATGCTTGCATTGAAGCCCATGCACCAGCGCCAAAATAACGCGCTTCTCTCCGCCGCAGTTCCGCGGTCAACGATTTGGTCGATCTCTCTGTCACCTCCATACCTGCTTACTGCTAGGATTGTGGCACCGTGCATGGCGAATAAAACTGCCGATCCGTACAGGAAGACAATAGACAACATATGAAATGGGTTATAGAACAGATTTCCGTATCTCAGTGAGAAATTCTGGGTCCAGTCCAGGTGAGAGAAAATCCCGTAGGGAACTGCCTCGCTCCAACTACCTACCATGACGGGACGTATAAACCCAAGGACGAGGAATAACCAGATCGCACTTGCATAAGCCCAAGCCAGATGAGTCCCCATCCCCATGGCCCATGAACGCTGGAATGTTCGCCACAACCAAAGCAGAACGGAAATAGTAAGAAACATACCGGCCAAGAGATGCCACCCCCCATCATTCAGCGGAGGAAATCCAAGACCATATTTTGCTGGTGGAGGATCTAACGTGAGCCAAAAGAACTGACGGAAAAACTCCTTGATACTCCAGTCGACCGAGGCCAACATATTGAGACCAATTATTTCAAACGCAGCAAGAAAACATACTAGCGACCCGACACCAGCCCATCCAAGATAGATTGGGCCAAGCTGGGCGTCGCCAATTTTACCTAGCCAGTATGAGTGTCCGAATACTGGGGTTCTCGAGGATTCACCCTCTGTCAGATCTACATCATCATCTAATGGAACGCCCACGTATTCCGGTGCCCGAACTTGTACTCGTGTAAATATATTTTGATATTCAGCCATTGTTTTTCACCTCACCCTGCGAATGGAAATGACCAGATTGGCATCTCAAGCCACCAGTCCCACCATGCTATCCACGAACCTTGCCAGAAGGGCCCACTAATAACGATACACACGGCGCTCCAAAAAGCGGCTGATACCGCCAAGAACATTCCTAGCCTATGAATCCCTAGAGCTCCGATTGAATATCCGATATTGTCTCGAAAAAAACTATTTTCGTGCTCTGCAGTCTTAATAGCTCCACCATCGGATGGATTGGTTACCGCTAAGATTAACGATCCGTGCATCGCAAGCGCGAAGCAGTTGGTAAAAAAGAAAGTGATCGCAATCATATGTGCCGGATTGTAATGAAAAGCCAAGTGTTGATAGCCAACATTAGATACCCAATCTAGGTGGGTAATTATTCCGTACGGAAAACCGTATCCCCACGCCCCCATAAGCACTGGTCTGATCAACACCAAAGACAAATAGGCCAATATAGCGAAACTAAACGCGATAGGAATATGCAAACCCATCCCAAGTTTCCTCGATATCTCTACTTGCCGAAGCGCCCAGGACACAAAAGCTCCGATAGCACACAGTGTGATAATCTGCCAAAGACCACCTTCCTCCATCGGAGCTATGGCGAACCCATATGAAATGCTAGGCGGATTAATACTTATCTGCCAAATATTCCACGTGTCACCCATTGATGCGCCATACACAATGAGCGCAGTTCCAAGAGCCGCGAAAAATATCGTAGTAACCCCAAAAAAACCGCAGTAAAAATTCCCTACCCAAAAATCAAACAAGTCGCCGCCTAAAAGGGTGCCCCCTCTTACGCGATACTTTTGTTCGAAGCTCAACATTCCCATGTCGTTCTCCTCCGACAGGTCTCCAAATCCCGCAAGCCTGTACTCATGCTTTTATGTGACGCAATACGCGCCGCTCCCTGACCGCGCAAATGCCACGGCCCTTTTTCTAAAATACCTCAGCGCATAAATGCGTAAGGTATTACCGTATGTGCAGTCCGCCTTGCTTCCTGCAAGCAGGATTCACTCGCATGCCCTACGCCCAGTGGACGCAAAGACCGAGGTAACAGCCGACTAATTACCGCCACAATCAAAAAACACAACACACTCATGGCGATAAGTACTCTAAATGCATTCGCATCCGGTTTTGGTAACCGCGTTTCAGCTACAGCCTGTTCCGATAGATTCAGCATCACAACATCCTTCTTCTTCTCATGTAAAACTACACCTCTAATAATTCGATAAAAATCACGCTGCACCACCAGCGCTTAGTTTATTTCTTGCCTTTCTTATATGGTCAATATCAACCACTTGAGCTCCGTTTCCACGAGCATTCTGCTCAGCAGCGTCACGCAAACGCTTAGCCGCTGATATTCTTACTAGGATAGGCTCGTCCTCTAGATATTCATCCAGCGCTTCCTCCGCCTCATTTGCCCAAGAAAGCGATTGCTTAGCTGGGGTTGCGGCTACATCGTCTAGCTCGGTGCCAAGAGGTAAAATATTAAACAGAGCATCAAATAGGCTATTACAAACCTCCTGCAACAAATAACAGGCACCCGCATAACCCATAAAAGGAGTCCCAGTATGTCTTCTTATAATCGCACCCGGCAAAGACGCCGGTATATAAGCAGCTCTTGAACCTATTTCTGAAAGATACATGCGCTCGTTGTAACTACCGAAGACAATTAAAGGAGTATTTTTTTGAACAGCTTCACGGACAGCTTCGTTGTCGGGCTTGACTCCCGAGCAACGAGAGAAAGAAAAATTGCAGGGCATCCCCAGCTCATCCTCAAGAAAGTTTCGAACGCCTCTCGTATAGGTCTCAGTAGCAGCAATACCGAAGCTTGCCGTTCCAAAAAAATCCTGCGTGACCGAACGCCAAAGATCCCAGACAGGCTTTATTGTCGTGTGCTTTTCTTTTTCTATAAAAGGTTCAGGATCAATGTCCAGCATTTCGCCTAGCTTCTGTAAAAACTTTGTTGTGCTGTGTAAGCCGATCGGTGCTTGTAGGTAGGGCTTTTCCAATGTCTCACATAACAGACGGCCGTACTCCCTATACATACAGACATTCACGTCTGCATCGCCTAATTTAGGGATGTCCTTCAGCTCGCATCCTAAGGGAAAAGCGAGATTAACTTCAGCGCCGATTCCCTCTATTAAACGCCTGATCTCTGCCAAGTCAGACCAAGTATTAAAGCAACCGTAGATGGGGCCGATTATATTCACCTTAGGCTTAGCTTCTGGATCTTTAACTACCTTAGATTTAACTTTCTTCTTTGCCTTCTTTGGCCCAAATCTAGTCCATAACCATGACATTGCTCGATTAGCACTTTGCCATTGATCCTCGTCTATGGTCCTTGGAAGAAACCGTTCGATGTTTGTACCCTCTGGAGTAACACCTCCACCAATCATCTCAGCTATTGAACCGGTCACCACGACACTCGGCATGGTCGGATCTAGTGTCTTGTGGGCTCTTCGCATCGCACCTTCGGTTCCGTGCTGGCCCAATTCTTCTTCTGCAAGACCGGTAACGACAATAGGTAATTCATGTGGTGGTAATGCATCGGTGTAATGAAGAACAGAGGTGACAGGCAAATTCTCACATCCCACAGGTCCATCTATGATCACCTGCAAACCCTTTACCGCAGTGAACACATACACTGAGCCCCAATACCCTCCGGCTCGGTCGTGATCAAGCACCAACACTAGGCGACCTCCTTGACACGAGCTGTTTGTGGCTCCCAAACACCTGCGGAATTGCCGGAGCCTACGCCTTCAAAAAATGCTTCCATACTGGCAAAACGTTCACGGCCTCTTACAGCCGTATTGATTACTTCAGCCAGAGAACCTGCTCCTGCGGGGCCCATGAGAGGACGTGCCGAAATCAAATTGGTAAAATACAGAGAAGGTAGCGCTAGCTCTTTCGCTTTTTGAACAACAGGTGTGGTCCCTATAGCAAGATCCGGACTAAATTCGTCTATAGCAGCTAAATCATCTTCAAGCGATGCTCGATAGCGAACCTGCACACCTTTACTTTCGAGCCAATCCCTATCTGGGTCAGACCATTCCGTCCTTGGACAAGCAGTCCCTACATATCGAACGTCAGCTCCACTCTCTAGCAAGAGCCTCGCCACCAGTAACTCAGAACCCTCATAGCCAGAAAGAGTGATACGTGCATCAATCGGAGAACCTTTGAGTGCACCTTTTATGGCAGGTAAAACGGCATTTTTCGCCTGATCGACTAAATTAGATGATATACCTAATAGCCTGGATAAACTGTCTAGCCAAGCAGCTGTGCCCTCGTAACCCACGGGTGCCGAACCAAAACAAGGTCGCCCTGCTGCATCAAATTCAC
This sequence comes from uncultured Gammaproteobacteria bacterium, assembly GCA_902519405.1. GTDB lineage: Bacteria > Pseudomonadota > Gammaproteobacteria > Pseudomonadales > Halieaceae > CABYJX01. Next base: position 38,606 of record CABYJX010000001.1, on the reverse strand, counting down.
GTCGCGTCGCAGTGTAAAAGGGATGAAGCATCGCAACCGCCGCACAGTCCAGTGCTGAATATAATTCTCTCCATTCTCGAGTCGGCACAACAGGACCTGCGGCTAATCCCAGAGGTTCCAATAACCTTCCAAGTGTAATCGCATCTACGGGAAATATTTCGCCAACTAAGCTTATGAATGGTAGGGATGTCGCCCGCGCTGTTGGTTGAGCCACTGGACCAGCTTCAGCTTCAGTACGTGCATATTTAAGCATAGCGCCGGCAAGAATATCCTTCGCTTCCGCATGAGTTGGCACTCCAAATCCAGGGACATCAATCCCAATAATCCTGACACCATTAATCTCTTTCGGTAGTAACTCAAGAGGCACACCCGAGGCAGTCGGCACACACAAATTAATTAATACAATAGCATCGTATTTTTCGGGATCGGCTAGCTTATATGTCGCTTCCCTGATGTCTTCAAACAACTTGCCAGTGACAAGCGTCTCAGAATCAAAGGGCACATAGCCCACAGTTCGTCTAGCACCGTAGAAGTGCGATGTAAAAGTCAATCCATAAACACAGCATGCCGATCCACTTAAGACAGTAGCTGTCCGGCGCATTCTAAGACCCACGCGAAGCGAACCAAAAGCTGGACACATACTTTGAGGTTGATCGTGAGGACCTGCCGGATAATCTTTGGCATATTGCTCTAAAACTTGGCTCTTGCCGGCTGCTTTGGCTGCTTCTTGCATACGAGCCGCACCACCATGACAGCCCTCCTCGCCCTTTGGACTAGAAGTGATATCCGTAGCAACGATATTGCTCTGAGAATCTGGCTTCTGCTCTTTTTGGATAGTTGAATTCGTCTCAGACATTGTCATAGATCACTTCCAAGGATGGTTTTTCAACGTACTCTTTGCCACACAAATCAGCCATGCTTGCCGGTTGCAGCACCACGTCGCGACCAACCGAGTCTCCATCAAAAAGCTCTAACAACTCATCTTGAGTTAAAGGGGATGGTTGATGTGGAGGTGATTCGGCAACGTTAGTTGCAAGATCGGAAAAGAGTGGACCCCACTCTCCGTCTGGCCTGCCGATAATTTCGTAGTTCGCGCTCTTTCTTCTGATATCTTCGTGCGCTGGGATGGCTGCTAAGACAGGAATACCAACCTCTTTGCAGAACGCGTTAGCCTCACCGGTACCATCGTCTTTGTTAATTACCATTCCAGCAACACCAACATTTCCGCCCAGCTTTCTAAAATATTCCACCGCCGAACAGACGTTATTTGCAACGTAAAGCGACTGCAAATCATTTGATGCAACTACAATCACTTTTTGACACATGTCCCGAGCGATTGGAAGACCGAATCCACCACAAACAACGTCACCCAGGAAGTCTAGAAGAACGTAATCGAAATCCCAATCATGGAAACCGAGTTTCTCAAGAGTTTCGAAACCATGAATAATACCTCGGCCACCACAACCACGGCCCACTTCAGGCCCACCCAGCTCCATAGCAAAAACGCCATCGCGAACAAAACAGACATCTCCGACCTGAGTTTCCTCGCCAGCGGCTTTTTTCTTTGAAGATGTTTCAATAATCGTGGGGCAGGCTTTACCGCCAAAAAGCAGCGATGTCGTGTCGCTCTTAGGATCACATCCTATAAGAAGAGTCTTTTTATCGGTCTGAGCCATCATGTAAGACAAGTTAGCTAAGGTAAAGCTTTTCCCGATTCCACCCTTACCATAAATTGCAATAATCTGGGTTTTTGGCGCTGCCTCGTCAGAGGTCGCTAAAACCGAGGAAGATGTATCTTGATCATTTGTTATAGGATCGTATGAAGCTACAGAAGCATCACTCATTATTTGCTCTCCAATCTATTACCATCTTTAAACAGTCCGCATCTCCAAACGCCTGTCGATAAGCCGGCGCTGCCGCACTAGCGGAACTGCGATGAGAAATCAGTCCACCAAGAGAAAGCTTATTTTCCTTAATAAGAACTTGGACAGCATCCAAATCACTGGGCTGCCATTGTGCTGCTATTTTTATGCTGGATTCTCGAATAAAGGCTGGTGCGAAGTTAAACGATAAAGGTTGGTCATAAAATCCGGCTAAAACAATAGAACCGCCGGGCCGCATTCTTTGTATGAAATCATTCAACAATGATCCGTCGCCACTCACATCACAGATCGCGTCGTAATCGATCCGCGGGTCATTTTCAGAGTTTATTACCTCATAACCCACCGAACCAGATTGACGGTGTGGATTTTTCTCCCAGACAATCGGCGCAGCTCCTCCTAAAGCTATAACTAATCTAGCAATTAAACGTCCTAATGTTCCATGTCCAACGACGAGATCTGGATAACGATCTGGTCCAAAACTATCAATTGTGTGGTATGCGGTAGCCGCTAGTGCAAGTAATATGGCCTCATCCTCAAGGCTTTCATCGACTCTGACCACTCGATCGCTGGCTGCTACCAATCGCTCTGCTGCACCACCGAAAAGTCCATGTACATCGGCAAATCCTGTGGAACCAGGCACAAAAACTCGCGTTCCGACCGGTATACCAGTATTTTCATCAGAAACCGCTACTCTGCCAACAGACTCGTAGCCTGGAACCAATGGGTAAGCAAGTCCAGGAAAAGGAGGCATTTTTCCGTTCCAGAGTAACCGCTCGGTTCCCGTGCTAATACCAGTCCATTCAATATCAACTAGACAGTCATTGGGAGAGAGATCCTTAAGACCTACCTGCCTGACCGCCATTTTACCGGGCTCTTCGAACACTACTGCCGCTGCCTTCGCGCTACTACTCATATACTCATAGCTCCCAAATATATCCAGTCTGCGGAGCTAAATAGCCACTTACTTCCCGCAAGACGGTTCACTCTTTGTGCATAGGCACTGCTTTTGTGCATATGTCACAAATACGACTCCAGATGTGTCAGTTTATTGTGACAATTTCTTATGTCAAGCTATACTTACAAAAGGTTAAGCAATTGCAGAGACTGCACGCACAAGTAATGGCATTGAGGTTTTCAATTCCTCACATTTATTGAACCCTGCGTCACAAATCATCTCAGTTAATTCTTCAATGGTTCTGGGGCGTCCGCTCCCCATGGCCCATAAATAAATACCAAAATAAGCATCACCGATTGCCTCACTACCCGGGGTCTCGGCCATTGGTTCAGCAATTATTAAACGACCCCCCTGAGGAAGAGCTTGATGCGCCGAACGTAAAATTGCCTTCACTCGATGATCATCATGATCATGCAAAACCCTAATAAAACTAATTACGTCCGGACCTATTGGGAAATCAGACTCAAACATATTGGCCCCCACCGCTGTGGCACGACCTGCAAGCCCTTCTCGCTCAAATCGGCTATTCGCCAAAGTAGCTACCTCAGGTAGATCCAATACCGTAGCTTGTAAGTGAGAATTTCGACGAAGGGCACTGCAAACAAATGCGCCCTCGCCTCCGGCGACATCAAGCAAATGCGCCTGCTTTTTTAGTGAAACCGCGTCAAGCACGTGCTCCGCGATAAAGGTTTGTGAAGAAACCATCATTTCGCTGTAAGTCTTTACATCAGAATTGGAGTTCAGCTCACCTCCGGACAAGGCATATGGCCAGAAATTAGCAACTCGCGTTTCCTTCCTTCCTTTTAATAAACTAATTGGATCGACAAGATCGGCATAAAAACGGTCATGGTGTGCCACGATCGATCCAATACCAGGATTACCAGCCATTGCCGCTCCCAAATCACCGAGACCAAAAATGCCCGGTTGTCGTCCTTGAAGCAAACGCAGTGCGACCAAACCCTTTACGAGCCTATTGGTGCCATCCATAGGTAGCTCGCAATGATCCGCGATTTCATCTATCGACCGAGGGGCTTCGGAAAGAAACTCACCCAAACGAAGTTTTACGAATGAAAACAGAAGTTGCGAATAAACAAAACCGGCCGAAAGACTAAATAGCGCCTTGGCCCGCCTATGAACTAATATACGAGTAAGAGGAAAGCGCGCAGCCCAATATTGGAATCGTTGATTTGCGTATATCTTGTCGCGCCAATTGAGGAACCCAGCTCGAATAACTCCAAGCGCTCGGTTTAGCCGCAACTCAGAATCTTGCTTCATTTAAATCAAGCCGCTTGACGATCACCATCTTTTGGAATGAAACGACGAGCTTGCTCCCGCACAAGATCTTGAAGTCCATCTCGACCCGGACAAGGCGGTATCGAATCCAAACCCTCCTCAAGAAGGCGCTTAAGATAATCCGCTGCTCCTTTCAAACCAAATTCCCGCACTGCACTTGGTCGATTTAGCCTTTGATCAACATTGACAGGCTTTCCAAGAGCGTCTCGGTCACCCGTTGCGTCTTTTATATCATCAGCAACTTGATAAGCCTCTCCAATTTTTTCACCTAGAAGCTGCCAAGGAGCTGGATCAGCACCCGCTGAGGCCGCTCCAGCGGCGGACGCAGCAATGAAAAGCGCTCCAGTTTTAGATTTATGATAAAGAGAGACATCTACCACGGGTTCACTCTCCCAGGCTTGACCGGCTGCAATCCCTAGAGGCGCACCTACTGAACGAGCCACTATGGTTGTGACCGAAGCTAAACGCTCTGGAAACTTCGCCATTGAGCCAGCCCACGCCAAAGTGTCAAAAGCAGATACTATTAATGCATCCCCAGTAAGAATAGCAATCCTCTCATCAAATCGAGTATGGACTGATTGCTTTCCGCGGCGCTCATCTGCGTTATCAAAGCAAGGAAGATCATCATGCACCAGTGAAGCGCAGTGCAAAAGCTCTATTGCCGCACCGGCGCTACTGGCAAGCATTGGGTCACTACCCAAGTTTGCGCCAGCGACAGCGAGACACAATTGCGGTCTAACTCTCGCCCCTCCTGGAAATACGGAATAACGCAATGCCTCTGCCAATTTAGGTGGGCATTGCTCATCAGCCGCCCTAGATAGCGCTGCCTCAAGTACTTTTTCGCAACTTAATTGATGATAATCCATAGTTGATACCTAACAATTGTAATTTTTATTTTACGTTCAGAAGTGTAATGTATGATATACACTGACTTAATTCCAGTATCTTCTTAGATTGATTTTAAAAAATCTATTGAATTGAAGGTGCGTTGAGCCGCTAATATAAGGATATTCAAACAAAATGATTCCAAATATCGAGGGGTTAAGCATCAATGGTCCATGGGGTTCTGGAGGACCTGATTATGGGCAAGAAATCTGCGACAACGGTTATATCTGGTGGTATCTGGATGCATTATCAGAGGACAAAACAGAAGGGCTCACTCTCATTGCACTGATAGGCAATTACTGCTCACCCTACTACGCTGCATCTCGCCGGAGAGGAAAAGCTAAAGCAGAAAACCATTGTGCAATTAATGCAATTTTATATCGCCCTAGAGGGAGCCACTGGAGCATGACCGAGAGAGCTGCAAACTCTGTCTCTCGATCCACCAACCAGCTGTCAATCGGTCCTACAACTATGCAGTGGAGAGATGACCGCCTGATAATAGATTTAAACGAGATAACTGTTCCGCTCCCTTCTCGTCTTAAGGGACATATCAAAGTGGAGCTTCCACCTTTATGTAAATCGGTATTCGCGATCGACGGTGCTGGCAAACATCTTTGGTGGCCAGCCGCACCCTCCTCAAAAATCGAAGTAGATTTAGAATACCCTCGCCTATCATGGAAGGGCCACGCTTACGTCGATAGCAACCGAGGAGGAGAGCCCCTCGAAGATTATTTTCATTTCTGGGACTGGTCTAGAAGACCCGAACCGTCAGGCGGTACACTAATTACCTACAACACACAGACCCTAAAAGGAGAAAACAACTCACTGGCTATAAAAGTAACCTCTAACGGTGTCGTAGAGAGACTGGACGAACCGAACGCCATTGAATTACCCAAAACTCCTATCTGGAAAATCAAACGAAGCACCAGGGCTGCTACAAATTGCTGTGTTCTGCGGACTCTGGAAGACACCCCTTTTTATTCAAGGTCCTTGGTTCAATCCAACATTAACGGAGAGTCGTATCTCGGGTTTCATGAGAGTATGGCATTGGACAGATTCAAAAAAAGATGGGTTCAATCTTTGTTGCCTTTTAGAATGCCACGAAGATCATCAAAGTACCCCTGCTAAAAAGAATTATTTCTTTTCCAGCTGCCGATCTCGCGTATCCAGCTCGCCATAGAGATCAAACAACCACCCTATACGTAAATCCAACTCAGAAAAAGGACGTCGATACCATAGGGGCTGCATCTCGGCTGGAGCATCCGAATTTACTGCATCGATTAAAAACTGCGCTTCTGGCAATGCGGGGAGAGTTGAGGCATCGGGAGATAATGCACCCACCCTAAATAAACTCATTAAACGTCTCAGTTTAAGACCTAAAGGCACCACTGCTCTCTGATTCACTGAATCGTAACCATTAATAATGACTTGATCACCGATAGCTGAATACAATAGCCGTGCTGCATGCATACCGACACGACAACGAACGGGAATTCTTCGGATTCCACTATCGGCTCTCTCGTAAAGTTTGTCGGCTTCGCAAAGCAGCCTCGCAACCACGCTTCCTAACTCTTCAGAAAATACTGGGGCGGCTAAAAATTCTTCTGGATCAATTCCCGCCTCGATAAGCCATTTTCTGGGCAAATATAACCTTCCTGCTCTTGCATCTTCACCCACATCACGAGCTATGTTAGTCAATTGCATCGCGATACCGAGATCTGATGCTCGAGCCAACATATTCTTTGAACGCGTTCCCATGAGAACTGCCATCATTACACCAACTGTTCCAGCAACTCGAACCGAATAATCAACTACACTAGAAAAATCATGATACTCCTTTTTCTGAGCATCCCAGGCGAAACCATCCAGTAGCGCATCTAATAGCTCGCGAGGCAAATTTCGTTCTGCAACAACTGCTGCGACGGCACGGTCGGCCGCGATTGGATAAGGCTCCCCGGCGTAAATGGCATCTAATCTTGACTTTAGACTTTCGAGTGCCGCCCATTGATCATCGCCCTCGTCAATCACATCATCTGCTTCCCTACAGAATGCATATAGGCCACAAGCGTGATGCCCCATCGGCTGCGGCAGAAAAAGCGAAGCGGCGTAAAAGGACCTTGAACCACCTTGTAAATGAGAACGACATGCAGCGAGATCTTCTAGCTGCTTTGAATTTGGATATCGCTCAGATAGTAACTTTAGCAAGTGGCACTACCTCATCTAGTATCTGAGCAGAAGTCAAGACCGCTGGGACACCTGCCCCGGGATGCGTCCCGGCTCCAACTAAGTATAGACCTTTGATATCCTCACTTTGATTATGCGGCCTAAACCAAGCAAGTTGCCATATCACTGGCTCAAAACTGAACCCTGCTCCCTGATAAGAATTTAAACGATCCTGAAAATCCTGCGGAGTTAAAAGATGCGTGGCAGCAATATTATTCGAAAGATCTGGCATTACCGTCTCTTCCAGACGACGCTCAATAGCCTGCCTATAAGGCTCAGATTCCTTTTCCCAATCTACTCCAGATTCAAGATGGGGAACTACGGAAAGCGCATAAAATGTGTCGCAACCCTCTGGCGCTAAACTTGGGTCAGTCGCCGTGGGGCGATACAAATATAAGCTAAAGTCTGATGCTAATCGCTTATACTTGAAGATGTCATCAAGATGCTCTTTGTATCGGGGTCCCACTAAAATCGTATGATGTGGTAATTCTTCGTATTTTTTCTTAGTGCCAAAATACCAGACAAATAGCCCTTCAGAATATCTGGAATTTCGCAGTCGACGATTGGTCCAACGCTTACGGTGAGTTGATCGAACTAGATGTCGGTAGGTCCAAGCTGCCTCAGCGTTAGAAACAACGATGTCGGAGGTCAAAACTTCCCCAGACTTTAGCCTCACTCCAATTGCTTTTTTGTTCTCTACTAATATTTCGTCCACCTCAGAGTTATAATGAATTTTTGTCCCCTGTGACTCAACCAAATTCACTAAACCATTGATAAGTGCGCCTGTCCCGCCCATAGGAGAATGGACTCCCCAACGTCTTTCAAGATCCGATACTAAACTAAATACTGAGGTGGATGTAAAAGGGTTACCACCCAAAAATAAGGGATGAAAACTCATCACAAAACGGATATGGGGATGTTTGAAAAATTTTGCGGCTAAACTATATACGCTGCGGTGAGCACCAACTGAAATTAATTTTGGAAGAAATTTTATCAGTGAAAATATCGAACTGAAATTCTGCTTAGCCATTTGTTCCCAGCCAATTTCGAAGCGCCGCTTGCTTGCCTTCATAAAACTCTCATAACCAGACAAGTCACTAGGCGAAATACGTTCTATCTCAGCACGCATTTTTTCGTGATTACCAGTGCAATCGAATGTCTCACCGTCATCAAATCGAATACGATAGAATGGATCCATCTCGCGAAGATCTATATCATCTTCGAATCGGCGGCCACAAAGAGACCATAGTTCTTCAAACAATTTAGGTGCGGTAATGATTGTCGGGCCACCATCGAATGTAAAACCATTCTGCCTGTAGACATATGCACGACCACCGGCCGCATCCAATTTTTCTAATACCGTAACTTTATAGCCTTTTGCTGACAAACGTATTGCAGATGCGAGACCACCGAAGCCACTACCTATGACAATCGCACGTGCGCTGGTCTCGTCAGTTTCATTGAAAACTACTTTTGGAAGAACACTATTCATGATGCGGCAACCTAATACTAAAACTAAAACCTGAACTATTGTGTATCAGACTAGCAGTTTTGAACAAAAATACATAGACGATGACGCCAGATCTTATCAATGAAGTTTTAGCTAGACTCTGCGATTTTTTGGACAATTGCTTTGAACAAAGCTCCCAACACATCCGGAGCCTCCTCGTGACCAAGATGTCCAAGCGCGGGTATTTCCTTCAAAATCGAATTCGGCAATCTCTGAGAGAGCTCTGCCGCCTGATTGGGAGATACCGTTTGGTCATTAAGACAGGTTACTAAAATAAGTGGTGGGATCAATTGTTCTAATCTTCTATCCAAATCCTCTAAGTCCCAACCGGCCATCATCTTTAGTGCCGCATTGACATGCCCCGGAGTCCCTACTAAGCGACGATAGTGATGGAGTGTAGTCTCTACCGTATGTGATCCGGTGGCGCGAATCATTCTCTCAGTGGTTTTTAGAGAAATTGAGTGGAGAGAAATGAGATAGGACATAAATTTACGCCTAGCCAGAAATCGAGCGGCTTGGCTAAATATATATGCAGCGGATTGTCCAAAGGGCTTTAAAGCTCCATTTATACTGATTAAGGCATTCGGATGAATCGTTTTTTCGAGACACATTTGAGCCAAGATAGCAGCACCTGCAGAATGTCCTACAACCCATCGCGGATCGACATCCAGAGATGATAATAGGAAACTAATTTCTCGCGCCATCGCTGGAAGGGTAAAACACTGATTATTCTGACAACCTGTCATGCCGTGACCGGGTAGATCTAACATCACTAACCGGTAATTAGAAACTAGCTCAGCAGACAGACCTGACCAAGAGTGTGTTGCAGAACCCGTTCCATGGAGTAAGAGCACATCCTCTCCCTCTCCCATAATTTGAACGTGCCAGTCAATTTCATTTAGTTGAACAAATCTACTTTCCTGGATATTTGGCCAATCTACTTTTAGTTTTTTTCGGCGCTTTTCAATATTCACGCAAGATTAGCCTGAGCCGCAGCACTTAGACTATTCGCATCCGCATGAGGCAGTGGCAAATAAACCGCATCCAACGCTGAAGCGAGCTGCTCTGAATTTCGGTTTGCCCGCTGAGACGTGTCGATCACCAAGCCACGCGCATCCAACAAGCGTACGGATTTTGCGACCTCTAACGCTTCTTCAATGGCCTGTTCACGTCCCTGTGTCCCATCGCGAGAGATGTTTGCTCGACCATCGGTTAGGATAACGTAACCGACAGTAGCGCCCTCCCGGCAACTACGCTCTATCATTTGTATGGTCAATTCAAGAGCAGAAGACAATGGAGTTCCCCCACCTCCAGGAAGCGCACTCAACTCTCTTTTTGCTCTGAGAAGCGATCTTGTAGGAGGTAATAACAACTCAGCGCTATTTCCGCGAAACGCAATCAGAGCCACTTGGTCGCGCCTCACATAACAGTCAGCCAACATCAGCTCAACAGCACCCTTAGCCTCGGAAAGCCGGTGCAATGCGGAGGAACCTGACGCGTCCACGACAAAAATAGTGATAGTACTAGCCCGTTGACGAAATCTTACAACTCGGAAATCCTCCCGCTGAACTCTAACCTTAACTTGAGTTTTTGAAACACTCTGACTTTTCTCAGCACGCACTTTTTGCCACGGGACAGCTGCTCGCAATGTCGCCAACAAATTTAACCGAGCCCCCCTCCGGGGATCTCCCGGCATCGTTCCCATAGGCCTTCCTCGTTTAAAGCTTCTCTGCATCTGTCCCATCTTTCCGGCATTACGCGCCTGAGAGGCTCGGTGACTTTGTACTTTTAATCTGGCCAAAAGTTCAGGAGGAAGGTTTGCTAATACTGATTCTAGAATCTGCTCTTGCATAGGCTCTATTTTGCCAGAGGTATCGGGTGATGTATCGGCCTGCTCCTCTTGATCGATCGGTTCTGCGTCGGGCGGTAGACTATCGTCTGCTTGATCCTGAAAAGGCAGTCTCGTTGCTCTCGGCAATAGCGCTAACCGTATTGTCGAGGCAATCGCGTTATCCCAACCACTGCTATCGGCAAGCAGAGTCTTTATGATACGAACAATGCGATGGGCCATTATCATAACGCGAGAACTTTCTATACCAAGTGCCTCAGAAGTCGCGCATAGGGTCCGCGTAACTTCCTCTGGAACAGTTAAATTGGAAGCTTTTGATCGAGCTTCAGATATTTCTGAAGCATTAAGATTAGATTCAATTAGATCGTTTACCGATACGCCGTGCAGATCTATCAAAATTGCCAGGCGGTCCTGAAGTGATGCTGCTATCCCCTCATCCTGATCCAATCCCTCATCTAAAGTGATCAGACCAAATGATGTTTTGGCGTATCCACGCAAACCTTCTCGTTCCAAGGTAACTGATTTTTGATCCAGTGCGGAACACAAATGAGCTATAATTGCACGACTCGTGCGTTCTGCCATTGCTAAAATTGAAACTCCGTTATCGCACTCCTGCAAAATTCCGGTTTCAGCTACCGGACGTCCATATTTCAGCGTCGCGGCTAAATCTAACCCCCCCAGCAATCTAGACTCACTCACATGTGCAGGAATTCTTCTCCATTTGGTATCCTCTGGGAGCAGGTGTTGCACTAATTCAAGCCATGTCTCCCGAACAGGTCCAGGCAGACTCCGAACTCTAACGCCCCCGATAAAACTGGGGTCAGTCGCAAATACCTCAGCGGCTAAAATAGCATCCAACCAGAGATTTTTAGCTCCAGTGTTTGGTTCATTCATTCCAGTCAGTCCAGGCTCTCTTCCAAAGCCCGCTGGACACGAATGTCTGATCCAGACTCGTCAAGCGGGTCACGCCGTAATCGATGACGCAAAACCATGGGGGCTACCGTGCGCAGGTGCTCTGTGTCCACGGCTTTTTTTCCAGCTAATGCCGCCAAGGCGCGCGAGGCACGCACCAACGTTAACTCTCCTCTGAGACCATCGGTTCCCAAAGCCATGCAAAGTCGAGCCGCTGCCTCTAATACCTGAATAGCCACCTCGACTTCATCTATGGCAGAGCGGGCCTTCTCTATTTTCCTACGAATTGCTCCATCCTTGCGGCGCCAAGTTCTAACAAATTCAGTTGTATCTCGTTCAAACTCGTCTCTTAACTGCACAATCTTTACTCTGGTATCTATATCTTTAGGAGTTCGGACTTCAACCGAGAGACCAAATCGATCCAGTAACTGCGGTCTTAGTTCTCCCTCCTCAGGATTTCCGCTCCCTACCAAGACAAACTTTGCTGGATGCCTAATACTTAAACCCTCGCGTTCTACGACATTCTCTCCAGAAGCGGCAACATCCAACAAAGCATCGACCAGATGATCTTCTAATAGATTAACCTCATCAATGTAAAGAAAACCGCGGTGAGCTCTGGCCAGAAGACCTGGTTCAAAGGCCTTCTCACCCTGATGTAATGCCTTTTCGAGATCTAAAGCGCCAATGACACGATCTTCAGTAGCGCCTAACGGAAGATCAACAACAGGTAACTGCTGAGGTTTAACCTTCTGTTTGCCTTTGACATCTGGCGATTCGCAATAAATACAAGGATCAGGTCTGGATACATCTGGATCACAGTTGTAAGGACAACCAAGTACCATAGGCACCTTTGGCATAAGTGCAGCAAGACCTCTAATAGCAGTGGATTTGCCAGTACCTCGATCTCCAAAAACGAGCACTCCTCCAATGCTCGGTTCTATTGCCGAAAGCTGGAGCGCGAGTTTCATATCTTCTTGACCTTGAATAGCCGAGAATGGATAAACCGACGTCATTAGTATAGTAAACTCCTATAATCAATCTTTACGGAATTATAAACAGCCCTATCAATAACCAACTCATGATAAGTTAATGGCTAAAGTGTGTCGTTTGTACTTGTTATCTGCGTGAAACACAAGTTAGTTATGTAAAGAGCAAACTTCCAGATAAAAAGTAAATCGATATAATTGCGAGCCAACACCATTAATTACGGATATCCATAACATGTCTCAATTGCGCGCACTAAATGCCGATAGAGAAACAATGCAATCTGAATCAGCGGGCGAAATCAGTTACTACTTCGACTGCAGCGCCCAGGGAACGCCATTACTGCTATTGCATAGTATAAATGCCGCACCCAGTGCGATCGAAATGAAACCGCTATTTGATTATTTTCGAAAATATAGGCCAGTTTATGCTCCAGATCTTCCTGGCTTCGGTTCGTCAGATCGTTCTGACCGAAAATACGATCGCGATCTGTATAAAGCAGCAATTATTGATTTTCAAAAAAAGGTAGTGGGATCAGATAGTGACCTGGTTGCTCTATCCCTGACCTCGGAATTTGCAGCTGCTGCTGCTATAGAGATTTCATTTAAATCGCTTGTCATGATTTCACCTACAGGGTTAGATCAACGAAAAAAAATTAGCGAAAAAACTTCATACCGAATCAAGAAATTTTTATCTCTCCCAGTGATCGGTAGTACTCTTTTCAAAACGGTGACTTCCAAAGCGAGTATTAGCTTTTTTTTAAATCAAGCATTTTCCGAAAAGGCCCCTCAGGAATTAAAAGATTATGCATATTTGACATCACATCAACCAGATGCCTCACACGCACCCTTCGCTTTCCTATCTGGAAACTTATTTTCAGACGATGCAGTCAAAGAGGTTTACGCAAAGTTAGAATTACCCTCGTTAATTATCTATGATCAAGACCCCAATATCGGTTTTTCAAAGCTTGAAAGCTTAATGAAAATTAATTCTATGATTCAGGTAGCTAGAATTAACCCCAGCTATGGCCTTCCTCACTGGGAACATCCTGAAAAAATGCAGTCAGTTTTAAAAACCTTCTGGATGGATTTGCAATGATAGTTAATCTTTCTTTGAGAATCTCTCGAGGAGCGAATTAGCTGCTAATCTTCCAGATAGAGCAGCCATTGGAACACCTGGTCCCGGGTGAACAGATCCTCCGGCAAGAAATAAACCCTCCACAGGAGAGACAGAGCTGGGCCGGAAAAAAGGTGAAAAAATCCCGTGTGAAGCTTGTCCATACAAAGATCCACCCGTACCCGGATATAAATCAGAAAAAGTAGATGGAGACGTCATTACTCTCTCTGAAGCTTCAGCCGTGAGCTTTAAACCACAATTATTTAGGACTCTATTTGCTCTCTCCCAAAAAAACTCTTCTCTTCCAGATGTAATGTCAATAGTGTCGCCGTCAGCAGGTGCATTAATAAGTACTAGTAACCTCTCCGATCCGTCTGGATTTTTTTTTGCTAATCGATCTTGTGCACAAACATAGACCGTCGGGGATTCCACAATATCTCTCTTATTAAAAACATGTTTGAACTCCTCGGGGTAGTTATCTGAAAAAAATACATTATGATATGCGAGAGGCATTCCTGATGTGACTCCACGAACGCACCAAATGATCGCCGATAGACCCCGGTTAGCTGGTTTCATGAGGGGTGCTGCATCGACCACTTGGTCACCAAGCAGCCCGTCGGCCAAGGCAGATCGATCCCCGTTAAAGACGATCGCATCAAACCCTGCAACCTCCGAACCATCGACACATAGGCCTGTTACTCTTCCTCCAGAGCAATTAATACTGTTAACATGTGCATTAAAATGATATCGAACACCGAGCCTTTCGCCGAGATTCTTAAGGGCTCGGGCGAGTGAATACATTCCCCCATCTAATAGCCAAACTCCGTCTTGCTCTACATGCGCGATAAGCATTAATATTGAAGGGGTTGCTAACGGGGAAGATCCCACGTAAGTCGAATAACGTGCAAAAAGCTGTTTCAATCGAGGGTCGCTAAAGTACTTGTCTAGTACATGCCATAAATTTCGATGCGGCGCAGTCTCCCACATAGCTCCAAAGAAGGAGGTAAGTCCCACCCTAGAAACCAAATCCAACGGGCTAGGTTTTTCAGCCGCAATGAATGCGTCTTTAAGCGCAAAATAAAGTTCCTTGCTTTGCGAACAAAATGCCTTGTAGCCTTCTGAATTTTTACCATCGGAAAATTTTCGTATCGCCTCAGCAGACTCATTTATATCCTCAAAAAGATCAAGACGTCCACCATGCTCCCAAGCGTGCCTCGCCAAAATATTCGTTCTGGACAGTGTTAGCTCTTCCGAGAGCTTCGATCCAGCGTCCTTAAAAAGCTCTTCAAATACCCAACGCATAGTAAATACAGTTGGGCCAGCATCCATAGCAATACCATTGACTTCCAGCTGCCTAATTTTTCCACCGGGTTTGGGGCCGCGTTCAAATACATCGACGTCACATCCGGCTCGCGCAAGATCAATGGCAGCTGTCAAACCTCCAATGCCCGAACCAATAACACTTACTCGAGTCTTTACTTTTCTCAACTTGCTGCCGATTCCGATTTATATTTAGTAGAAACAGACTGAGCCTCTTTGGCGCCAGAAGATACTTTCTCGAAACGTTTTGAAATCGCTAACTGAAAATAGATGATAGCAATAATTCCGAATATCAAAGGGAAGGCCCAGAGCTGCAGTGATATTGCAGCCTTTGGCAGAATTCGCAAGGCCCCAAAGGCTAAAAAAGCAGTATAGACAGAAATTCCTGCGCCTATCAAAGACTTGACATGTTCCTTCAGCCTATCCTCTGGCCTTAAATTCGGTTTATATAAGAACCAAAGATTCGTTGCAACTGTCACTATTCCTAATACTCCAACACAGGTCATCATTAAATATTCGAGTTCAATCGAACGCCACATACAGACCACAGATGTGGCTAAAAGTGCTCCCTGCAGAAAAAGATTGTGCCAGCCTCGATTTTCAAGATGGTTTTTCCTGTTCCTGATGCACAGCAACCCGTGCCAAGCTAGGTTCACAGTAAGTACAGCCAGACATAGCATCATCCACCCAAAAACACCGCTTACCATGTCCGGATTGGCAAATCTAGGATCTCCCCACCTTAATACGTCCGGATGGGTACCCACCGGATCATATAAAGTAGTAAAAGAAGTCGCAATCGATGCAAAGCCAGTTATTAGCATCGTATATCCAAAAACTCTTCCGAATTGGACATGGGTTCTAGTGCCTTTTCGCCCTACCACAGGAATCCAAAAGGTCAGCAGCCCCACACTACCGGCCATGATGTGTAGACTTACAAAAATTTCAAATAAGCTGTGACTCGACATACACCAACTTCTATCCGATACTTTTAATTCCTATTTGCCGCCTAGGGTATCATGACAACTGACAAGCCATATTGTCCACCAAAACCATATTCCCTTTGGGCAGTGCCAGCGTTATTTCGAACTCTCTGGCGTGGTGAAGGTAATCTACTAGAGTTATTACCGGCCGCCGCTTATAAATTCAAAGTAGGTAATCTTGGCATATCACGCCGCTCAACCGTCCTTTTTAACGATCCAGAACTAGTCAGTCATATCCTGCGCGATCCTGATGAGATTTTTCCTAAAAGCGATCTAATGGTTAGTGCTGTTGAACCGTTAATTGGTCAATCTATTTTTGTTACCGATGGAGAGAAGTGGCGTAAACAACGAGCAATGGTGGACCCCGCTTTCTCTATGATGCGTATAAGCCACGCATTCAATCAAATGCAGGCGGCAGTGCACGACCATGAGATTGAACTGGAGCGCAGAGCCCAGACTGGTGAAGAATTCTCACTTGATCAAGCTATGGGACAATTAACAGCAGACATAATCTGTCGCGCTGTTTTTTCCACAAGCCTTGATTCAAATATTGCCCATGATGTTTTTGAGGATTTTAATATTTTTGAACGCCACGTTGCTCAAACAGATATCATGCATATGATTACGGCTCCCGCATGGAGCAATCCACCACAAAAACCTGAAGTCTTGGATGCATGCGCACGAATACGGCAACACTTGGGCACACTTGTCGATACTCACCTTGATCCCAACTCGAACTACAACGACATAGCTAGCGAAGTGGTGGCAGCCCGTGACAAAGAAACAAACCAACCATTTACCCGCGATGAGCTCATTGATCAGCTGGGAGTTTTTTTTCTCGCTGGACACGAAACCACTGCCAGCGTATTGACCTGGGTGTTTTATATCCTCGCTGCACAACCTAATCTTGTCAAACAGCTTCGTAATGAGATTGACAATGTAGTGGGCACTGGGGAAGTTGAGTTTGCTCATATCAAACGTCTTCCGTTGGTGCGAGCCGTCTTTCGTGAAACATTGAGACTCTATCCTCCGATCACTTTTATTCCGAGAGTGGCTCTGCGAAATGCTAAGGTGGGTCCAAGAAAATTAAGGCGTGGTGCGCTGGTTATGATTGCTCCTTGGACGCTTCATAGACATAAACTCTATTGGAAAGACCCCCACATATTTAGACCGGAGCGTTTTTTATCAGAGCTGGCTGATCAAATACCTGGTGCTTACATCCCTTTTGGCCAAGGTAATCATACCTGCGTTGGTGCAGGTTTTGCACAAGCTGAGAGCGCACTTATCATCTCAAAATTGATTCGACGTTTTGATTTTGTAATGACAAACACAGAACCTGTCCGTCCTGCAGCAAGACTTACCACTAGACCGGTGAAACAAATCACTTACAAAGTCAAATATCACCGTTAACTCTCAATATCAGAGCACTCATTCTGCTTTTTCAAATTTTGGTGTCCAGGCGATATCACGTTGACTGACCTCTCCAAGAGTCATCGAGGAAGTCGTTGCACTCCACATTATCTCAGCTGACATTGGCATCATCAATATAAATGGCCAAGGATCATTTATATCCCAAACTGCATCTCTTGCATTAGTTAATTCCCTGAACTTGCGAATAAATTCCCTCGGCTGAAATACGCTCCTACACACCTCAGTCAATGTGCTGTACCCCCACTGATAGCGGGTTGGACTCGCCTTTAGAATCACCTCCTCCGAGCTAGGATCTAACAAGGCGTTAGCAGTAGACTTATTATCAAAAAAATGGATGCCGCTCGTTACTCTAGGATTACACTCGATAACCCAAGGAATTCCTTTTTCGTCCAAAATAAAGTCGAGGGCAAAGAAGCCAGTCAATTTGCCCGCCGACGCAAACTGTTGAATCCAGTCACATATCGGTCCTGGAATCTCAATTCGCTGTGAGCAAACAGCCACAGTATCCGCAAAGACTCTTCCTTCATATAAAACGGTGCAAAGATCGCGACCATTTTTTAGTAGCGACAAAGAACTTACGTGCCTGCCTTTGATTTGTTCTTGGACAATAAGTCCGGGCTCAAGATCACCCAGCAACTCCCCTTTCCGTCGAAGTTTTACACCAACTCCAGAATAGCCATTGGATGGTTTTATAACGTGGTCCTTTTGATCAGCAAGTTCAGATGCTTCAGCAGTATCCGCGGGAAATGTGATAGGGACCGAAAGGTCATTAGCAATTGCCCAGCCCGCAAATGATAATTTGTCATTTAGGAGGTACATTTGCTTAAATGAAGGGCATGCCAGTCTCACATTAGAGGGCAAGCGATCATTGAGCAAAGACACGTATACTGACTCCTCTGAGATTGGAACCACCAGGTCGATATCCTCTTGAAGAATAATATTCAGGAGTTCCTGCAAGTACGCCTCTCGATCGATATTTGGTGCAGTAACTCTGTAACTAGAGACTACTGAATTCGAAACCTTACAAATATGCCAGCGTAAAGGTTCGGCGACGATGACACGGCATCCTGCTAAATAAAGAGCTCGGGCAATTTCAAGGGCTTTAGGCAGACGACCCAAGGTAAGTAGCACAGAAATTGTCATTGCATCTCCATCTGCTGAACTGTCTTGATACTGTCAACTTCCTATGAATATTTGTCAATTTAAAGCCTGAAAAGACCAGAACCTAAATTTTCCAACCAAAATCTCACAAAACGGCTATTTTTACATTTTATAGGGCTGTTATAAGAACCGTATTTGCTTTAGGATTAGAAGAATAAGATAGCTTGAGTAGGAATTAGGCCGAGTCGCTGTGTTTGTGACTAGCCGATCTAACAAAGCAAGGGTGATTAAAAGGGTCAGTTTATAGGGGGAAAGACATGTCTTTTGATGCAAAAGATAAAGTGGGCGCTACGCCTTACTCAAAGACACTAATACATACGGCGGTAGCAACCGCACTAGGATTTACCGGAATTCCCGCAGCAGTCGCTCAGGACTCGCTCGAGGAAGTTGTTGTCACGGCTCGACAGCGGGCAGAGTCGATGCAAGACGTGCCGATGATGATTCAGGCAATGTCAGGAGAGGAAATTCAAAGCCGAGGAATAACAACACTTCAAGATTTGTCAAAACATATTGGCTCATTACAAATAACGGCGGATGGTATTGGTTCGAATGAAATTGTCTTCAGAGGCGTCAGCACTGGTGGAGGCTTCCTGCAAGATGCAACGGCCGCAGTTTATCTCGACGACCAACCCATGAGTCTTGGAGGTCTTGCTCCAGATATTTATCCGGTAGATCTGCAAAGGATCGAGACTCTAGCTGGACCCCAGTCAACTTTATTCGGTGCGGACTCTCAATCCGGAACCGTCCGCTACATCACAAATAAACCCGATACAGAAGAATTTTCTGGCACGGTGGCAGCTGAAGCGGGTTCCTTTTCTGACGGTGATGCTAGCTACAATGGGGAGTTCACTGTAAACGTACCGATGAGTGATAAATTCGCAATTCGTCTATCGGGATTTGCGCGTGAAGATGGCGGCTTTATTGATAATGTTTTAAGCCCGACCGTCCAAGGCGGATCAGATAATTCAGATATGGTTGAGGACGATTACAACGACGTCAGCTGGGTAGGAGGACGAGTCGCAGCTAGATGGCTGATGTCAGATAACTGGACCGCAGACTTAAGTGTTCACTATCAGGATATCGAAGCTGACGGATTTGCAGATGTAGATCCCTCGATTGGTGACCTTAAAATTGCGAAATACAAGCCAGAAACTCGAGAGGATGAGTTTGTCGCTACCAGCCTTGTAATTACAGGCGAACTGGACTTCGCTAATCTAGTCATTGCTGGCTCCTATTATGATCGGGATACATTATACCAGCACGATACTCAAACCTATGCCTCTTACTTTAGCTATTTTGGTTTTGGATACGACTGGGGTGAAGACGCTAAGGGCTACTTGGTCAACGATCAAAATAACGAAAGTATGAGCCTAGAGGTTCGCTTAACTGGCGCCGGTGAGAATGTGGACTGGACACTAGGAATGTTTTACTCAGATCTTGAGGAAACTTGGGATTTTAAAACTTATATCGATGATTACGCTAATAGTCAGGGGTTTCAGAATCTCACCACCTATTACGGATTTGAGATCCCTCCGTCTGACGCTTGGTGGTTCTCCTCTCAGCAAACCAGCAGAGAAACCTTGGCAGTATACGGAGAGCTAGACTGGAACCTGACTGAAAACCTCGCTCTCCTGCTTGGTGGTAGGTGGTATGATGTCGAAAAATCGATTGATTACTTCGTTCAGAAACCTGAAGGCCTCTTCCAAGCGGTACCTAGCAATGATTACATTCGGGGTCCGCAGCCAAATAGAAAAATGGATGACGATGGCTTTATTCCTAAGATCGGACTTCAATATAATATTACCGATGACGTAATGATATATGGTGTTTACTCCGAGGGATTTAGAACGGGCGGAGTAAACAGGGGGCGAAGTGACAATGGTACATTCCCCGTGGCCTACGACTCGGATACCGTAGAGAACAAGGAGCTGGGGATAAAAGCAGTTTTGGCAGACAACAAAATCCAAGCCAATATTGCCATTTATCAGATGGATTGGACGGATGTCCAGGTAGAATTGGTCGATCCAAGCTTTAGAATAGGTGAGCCATGGCAGACAATCATCGCAAATATGGACGACGCGTCCATCTCTGGCCTGGACATGGATGTCATCGGCAAAGCTAGTGAAAACCTTGAGCTGGGATTCAATCTGACATGGATTCACAAGAATGAAGTGAATGCGCCGCCAGTGGCTGATGCTAGGTTTGAGGGAGGTGTAGCGCCCGTTGGCTTGGATGCCAAACCACAATTGCCCTTGTTTGCGGACCATTCCTACTCGTTGTATGCGGAATACAGCTTTGATGCAAGCACGATGGGAATCGGTGCAGATGGATATTTGCGCGTCCAGCATAGTTATACTGGCGAATCGCTTAATCAAATAGATGATACCCCCGGTATCCAACCGCAAGAGACTCAGGGAGATTATCGACTTACCGACGTGACCTTGGGTTTTGATTTCGGTTCATGGCAAGCGACTTTGTTTGCGCGGAACTTAACTGATGAGAGAGGCGTAACATTCAAAGATTCTAGTGACTTTGATAGAATGTTTGGAAGGGCCTCGTATTTCATAGTGTCGCCGAGACAGATCGGTGCTTCTGTGCGAGTCAATTTCTAAATCGAGTTATTCTGGTTTAGACAAAATCAAAAGGCACGCAAATGCGTGCCTTTTTTTATTAAAATGGCCAAACCTCGAGACCATGAATAGCATTTCTGACGTCCATGGTTAGATTGACAGATCCAAGGCGTGTTCCATTTGCCAAATCATAGATGCTGACCGTGGATGGGGACGATCCCCCCGCGATGAAGCGGTTGTTTATTGCGCAGAGTCCGCGTGCAAAGCATTGCCGTGCAATATTAGAGGTATCGAGTCCCGTACCATCGAGCTGATCAACTTCAAATGAAATCACTTCAAACGCCCTCTGTTTTCCTTCCCTGGTAATATAACGAAGGGTATCCTCTGCAGTGTCGTTAAATACGACTCCATCAAGAAATGGTCTCGCATTATGCGTTCCGCTAGGCAAAATACAAAATTCCGTAATATGCATTTCGGAATCAAGAAACAAAATGGCATCTGTCTTCAAACCACTAAAATAGACTCCACTTTTATCAACAAAGACATTATTAAGATGATAATGATTTGCGAAAGGTGGACCTGAGGAGGTGTCTGGATTAAATGGCTGCCCAATCCACTGGTTTCCATTCCTCGACACATACACACCCCATATAAATTTTCGCTGAGTTAAATCAAAAACCAATACGCTGTCATAACCTGTTGAAGTCAGAAACATTAGGTTCTCTCGTCTGCAGATTTCATGGCAATGCTTCAAATACTGATTTTTATAAGAATCTACTAGGCCAAATTTTTTGTTGTAAGCAAATAATTCGTCACTTCCCGCTATCCAAATTAAATCCTCAGTAAACTCAATTCCTCTGAGGCCTCGATCCCAGCCGCGACCAGCGAATTCTATATCACTAGTATCCCAATCAATATGCTGCTCGACCGACTGTGAGGAAAAATCTATGGTGTATACACCTCCGTGACTTTCTCCCTTCTCACTGCCTCTGACTACTGATGATGCAATTAGTTTTGGAAATTGTGACATCTTTAATTACCCTAGACAGTTAAATCTATTTTTTTCCATCGCCGATCAATGGATTAAGACCCTCAATTAAAGGTCCAATATGTTTTTCAAATCGTCGCCAAGTGCCAATGGAACCGGAGTATATAGGTTGTCTAACCTGTTCCGAGCTCGCTGTTCGCACCGCTCGTTTAGTCTCGTGGAAATCTACACATTGTTGCTCAAATGGTAGCTTACAGTAATCTAGTATCCTACGGACCTGATGCTGAAGATCATCTACTACCTCTTCGTATTGGACTCGCAATACTTTTTTCGGAGCCACCTTGTCCCAGTGGGTCATGATCTCATCGTATTCGAGGTAGAACTCAGCCAATTCAAAAAGATCGTAAGTAAATGTTTGGCCGCGTGCAAAGTGTTGCTTGTAGCACCCGACGCAACTGTCCAGTGGATAACGCCGAGCGTCAATAATCTTCGCATTTGGCATGGTTGCTAAGATCAATCCAATATGCGCAAAGTTATTAGGCATTTTATCTGTGAAGTAGGGGCTACTCCCACGATGTCTTCTTGTTCGAGTAAGATATTCCTGACCCAAAGCGGTAATATCTTTTGGATCCATTTCTCGAATCCCCTCTGGATACTGACGACCACTTTCTTTATCGGTCACCATATTAGAAATTCTTCCAAGATCAGGTAGCTCGCTTGTACCGTCTACCTGGCTGTGGCTCGCCAAAATCTGTTCCAACAACGTTGACCCTGATCTAGGCAGGCCTAAAATAAAAATAGGATCGGCTTGCTCAGCGCCTACTCCCTGCTCGCGAAGTGAGTCTAACAAATCTGCATCGAAGGTATCGCGTATCTTTTGATGCGTTATCGATGTCTGAACCGGATCATATGCAATAGTCCCCCGATGTTTTGAATTACCACGATGATAATACTCAAAGGCCCGATCAAAATGTTTTCTATCCTCAAACGCTTTTCCCAAGGTGAAGGAAAAATGCACCTCAGAATCTAAGCTCAAACCTTCTTGATCTACACGCTGCAACATGTCTTCCATATCTGAATCAGAAAATTTATATGTCTTTAAATTAGCTAGACTAAAATAGATTTCTCCAAAGTTTGGCTTCAGATCAATGGCCCCCTTATAGGCTTCAATACCTTCGTCGTAGTTTCCCAACGTTTTAAGTACATGTCCTAAGCCAACAAAGGCACCCACTTGGCTTGGATTTAACTCAATTGATTTTTGATAAAAGTGGACTGACTCCTCTGTTTTGCCGGCTGTAGCCAAGGCAGCGGCGTATCGATAATGACTCTCTGCATTTGTCTGATCTAGGTCTAAAGCATGCTCTAGTATTTCCAGAGCCTCTTCCATTCGTTGCTGCTCTTTGACAGCAGTAGCAAGCTCATGCCATGCCACTATAAACCTCGGTGCCATATTGACGATTCTTCTTAGGATTTTTTCTGCGTCTGCATAACAACTAGCATCCATAGCGATTTTAGACAGCAATAAAGCTGCGTTAATATCTCGAGGATTTTCTAATACAAGTTCTTGTGCTAACTTTTCCGCTTCTCTGAATTTTTTTCCGCAAATAACCTACCGGCTTTTTCGAGCTTAGCCTTACTTGGTGAAAGTCGCTGTGCCTCCGTAAAAGCTTTAGAGGCCGCGTTATTATCACCCACTAGCTTCAAAGCACCGCTTAGCGCGAAGAACCCATCAGCCGAGTTTGGATTAAGCTCAATCGCCTTGCTTAAGTAGGGGATTGCCTCGTCAGGTTTACCAAGACCTAAAAGTACGGCACCTAGCTCCTCATTCGCCTTGGGATAAGCTGGCGCGATCTGTACAGCTTTTCGAAGCTCACGTTCAGCTGCATGCAAATCATTACCTCTAGCCAAAATTGTCCCCAGTAAGGCTATGAAATTCACGTCGCCGAGTTCATCAATAGCTTGACGGCAAAGTTTCTCTGCCTCAGCATCTCTGCCGTTTTTTAGGTGCTCAATAATTTCGTTATATCTTCTTTTTGGTATAATCTCTGACATATGTCGTTCCCTAGTTCAACTAACCTATTTTCTAGATTTCATTCTGAGATGAGTATTGTAATAGGCTATTTTTTTGATCCTCTCAAATTTGCTTAGTTAAATAATCTGAGCCTTATTTTAGAGCCATTTTTAAAGGATACCAATGGTGACAAATCAACAAGAAAAGACCGGTTTCGCGCTAGCTAAGGAAGACTGGGGCGCACTGATGAAAGACGACCCCAAGGCACTGGTAGTCGCTCTTTATATGGTGCTCGTTGGATATGGCGTGCTGGTAGGTATTCCCGTCATTGCAACGGCATGGGCTACTAAGTTGGGCTTTTCTGAGATAGAGGTCGGTCGAGTCGCTGGAATGGATTTAGGCGGATTATCCTTGGGTGCAGTTATTGCCGCTTGGATGATCAATCGCGTAAACAGAAGATTGCTAGTAGTGCTTGGAATTCTCATCGCTACGACTGCAAACATCATGTGTCTTAAATACGTGGACTATGACCAGGTGCTATGGTTACGCCTTGCCGCGGGATTTGGCAGTGGTATATATTCATCTGTAGCAATCGCTGTATTTGGAATGTCCGTCCGGCCAGCATTAGCCTATAACTTAATGCTGTTTAGTTTTGCCTTTTCTCAAGCGCTTGAAATGAGATTTTTGCCGACCCTAAGTATGAACGGAATTTACTGGGTTTTCATTGTATGCTTTCTTGCAACGCTTCCCTTTGTGCCTTGGCTTCAGAGTCACGCAAAAATAGGGCCAAAAGAGAAGAACACTGCTCTCGAAGTTTCATCACCTCGCTTTCCAAGCTATCTTCCGTGGGTATGCCTAGGAGCAATATTTTTAACCTATGTGAATATTGGTAGCTACTGGACTTATATTGAGTTGGCGGCATTAGAAGGTGGCACAAACGCTGAATTCGTGGGGAAGGTATTGATTTGGGTTTCTCTTTGTTCCTTTCTTGGTTGCCTATTTGCGACACTACTAAGTAATCGATTTGGTTTATTGCGCCCCCTTTTGGTTGCCCTATCTACAACAACGCTATGTGTGGCCATACTAATATTCGGAGTAAGTGAAGCGAAGTTCCTGGTCAGCGTTTTGATATTCAATCTGGTGTGGATTTTTACTGATGTCTACCAAATGGGCTCTCTCGCCAATTTCGATCATGGAGGACGCTACTCGGCTTACCTGCCAGCCGCACAAGGTTTCGGTCAGATGGTCGGACCTAATATTTCTGCTTCCCTCCTTGGAGCAAACTTGGGATACTCAGGGGTCTTTGTATTTTGTGCCTCCGCTACACTCCTAGCACTGATCGTTTATGGTTGGCTTTACCTTCACTTAAGAAAACAGTACCCAGACATGGCCGAGGCAACCTAAAAGTCTAGGGTGTGCGAACGATTTTTCCTCCGATCATAACGAAGGTGGGAAACTCCAAAGTAGCGATATCTTCAAGCGGATTGCCTTGAACTGCAATTATATCAGCAAGCATACCTGGTTTTATGGATCCTATACGATCATCCCATCGCAACATTTCTGCGGCGACACTAGTCCCGGCCTTGATAGCACTCATCGGGCTTAAACCTGCCTCGATTAATGTAGCGAACTCCCTAGCATAGGCCTCCGGCTCTATGCTGTAACCGCCAAGATCAACACCAACAACTACTTTTACTCCCGCGTCATGAGCTTTTCCAATATTGCTCAGCCATTCGGCTCGATAACTCAAGTATGGGTCGTCATTTTTTCCTTGAGCAAGCAATTTCCCCGAATTAGCATAGTAGTCGCCGACGTAAATTGTCGGTACGTAGAAAGTTCCATGCTTTACCATTAACCGGATAGACTCATCATTTAGATAAGTCCCATGCTCTATCGATCTGACACCAACCCGCACTGCTTTGTTAATACCTTCTAGTGCATGCGCATGTGCAGCCACAGGCACATTATGACGACGGGCCTCTGAAACGGCTGCTAATAATTCATCATCGCTAAATGCGATATTTTTTGGATCATCTCCGACAGAGTGGAATGCTCCCGTGACCATTATCTTGATCCAATCAGAACCATATTTAATCTCCGTACGGATCGCTTTGCGAATTTCATCTGGGCCATCGGCGATCAGTCCGTCGGGAATGACGATTTGCTCTGGTGATAAAAAATTAATATCACCTCCCCCGCCAGTAGTAGATATATAATGAGCTGCTCCGGTAATCCTTGGCCCTTTAAAAACTCCCTCCTCTACAGCTTTTCGTATAGCTTGATTGCCATAAAAAATATCTCCATCCCCCATGACTCTTATTGTAGTCCACCCGTGCTGCAACCAACGCTGCATGGTGGCTAAGCCCAGTAATGCTTTATAGGCGGATGACGCCTGCAAATGTCCGTTTTGATAATCATGCTTGTGTAACAAGGGGTGCTCATGTCCATTAATCATTCCTGGCATGAGGGTCATCCTCTCAAGTCGAATCACCGAGTACCCTAAAGGAATATCGTCGGTTGCAACAATACCGATAATTCGGTCATCTTTTACTAGTATTGCCGAATTAAATATTAACTCTCTAGACACACCATCGATAATCGCATCACCAACAAGAGCCTTAGACGATGCAAGACATTCAATCGCCGCAAATAGAAAAAAAATGCGCAAGATAAATACTTCGAAACGTACAGGCCATTTTCTACTAATATTTTTCAATATTCGCCTCTTTCTATTAGACTTTCATTAAAATAACGCTTCCTAGTGTCTAACATAATTTAGCTTTAGTCACTCACCCTTGAATGAGGAAAATAATTGGTATGTGAGAAAATAGTGCATGAAATGCGTAGGAATACTAAAATAGGACTTGTCCTGCATACTTATTTATAGGAAAACCCATGGATATTGGCGTGCCGATCAAAGAGCTTGGTCAGTATAAAATCGAAACTCTTCAACAGGCTATTCTAAATCAGCCGGAGGAGGCATGGTTGAATAATCAAGATCGGCAAAATGACTACGAAGTTCACCAATACACCCATTCGATTGTTTTAGTATTTACTACCGGAGAGGGCTGGCCAAATATTGAGGTAACACAAGAAAGCGGTTGGGATCTACTTGCTAAACAGGCGATCCCACTTATGCATGATATCTTGCAGGATCATTACCCAATTGGCGGTACGATAATACGTGCGATGGCTGCACGACTTGAGCCAGGCGGTTTTATAATTCCGCACACTGATAGGCACCCGTCTTTTCACCATGGACATAGAATCCACATACCAATTAGTACTAATTCTAAGGTGCGATTCATGATTGACGGACGTCCATATCAGTTTGAGATTGGCAATGTTTACGAAATTAATAATCAAATGAAACACAGCGTGATGAATAAAGGTGAAAGCAGTAGAATAAACTTTATTTTTGATTATGTGCCGCCAGAGAAAATTAACCGAGAGTAATGCCTTTGCGCACAGTATGATTAATGGAGACAAGTGTGGATAAGTACGATGTTATAGTAATCGGAGCAGGGCATAACGGTCTCACTAACGGAGCTTACCTTGCCAAATCAGGTCTCAGGGTCGCTGTCCTAGAACGCAACCCATATATTGGAGGAGCAACTGTATCTAGAGAACTCCACAAAGGCTGGTTTTATTCTAACTGCTCCTATGTATGTAGCTTGCTTCGTCCGGAAATAACTCGGGATCTGGAACTTCCTAGACATGGCCTGCAGGTGGTTCCCTATGGCGGTGGCGTTACAATGATGCGTAACGGTGACCACTTTGGCAATTATCATGACCACGATCGCCAATACCGCGAGATGGCTCGGTTCTCAAAGCGAGATGCCAATGCTTACGAGCGATACGCGGCAGATGTCATGAAACAAACTCGACTCATTAGGCCCTTCCTTCTCAAAAGACCTCCTGATCCCACATCTTTAAAATTACGAGATCTTAAAGATTTAGCGGAATTTGCCGGAGCTTTTCTCGACATGGGCGAAGAGGGTTTAGCAGATACTATTCGCTTTTGGACAAAAAGTGTCGGGGATTATCTCGACGAATATTTTGAAACAGATGTGATTAAAGCCCATATGGCGGGAAGCGGTATTATTGGCACCGCACTGGGGGTCTACTCTCCAGGAACCGCTTATGTGTTACTCCATCACTACATGGGTGACGTAGATGGAAATGTAGGGGAATGGGGCTTTGCACGAGGTGGAATGGGAGCGGTCGCCGATGCCCTGGCAAAATCATTCCAGTCTTTTGGCGGAGAAATTATTTGCGATGCTGACGTTGATCAAATCACTATCAAAAACGGAAAGACTACTGGCGTCGCATTAAAAAATGGAAATGAAATTGGGGCTCCCATAGTGGTCTCTAATCTTGATCCGAAACGCACCTTCCTAGACGTTATGGATCCAGCTGATCTTCCAGAGGAAGTAATAAAAAAAGCGGAGAAATTTAAAATCCGCGGCTCTTCGGGAAAACTAAATATCGCATTGGATGGTTTGCCTACATTTAATAACTTACCCAACGATAGTCCGCTTCGAGTTGGTGAAATGCATTTTTCAGATTCGCTGACGAGATTAGAACGGGCCTACGATGACTGGAAAGATGGAACTTGGTCAAAAGATC
The DNA here is from genome assembly GCA_902519405.1 of uncultured Gammaproteobacteria bacterium. Taxonomy (GTDB): domain Bacteria; phylum Pseudomonadota; class Gammaproteobacteria; order Pseudomonadales; family Halieaceae; genus CABYJX01. The sequence continues at coordinate 9,906 of CABYJX010000001.1, read as the reverse complement.
CCTACGTTGATATGCTGATTCCGACTCAGGTTGACCCGACCATGGCGCCTCCAGGAAAACATATGATGTCAGTTTTTGTGCAGTATGCGCCCCCTAAAATAGAAGGTGAGGAATGGACTGATGCAGATAAAGACGGGTTCGAAAAATCGGTTCTCGACCAGATAAGCGCATATAGTCCTGACTTCAAGGACCTTATTTTACATTGTGAAACAAGGACTCCGCGCGAGATAGAGGCTGAAGTCGGTCTAACGGAGGGAAATATTTTTCAGGGTGAACTCACGTTCGATCAATTATTATTCAATCGACCTTTCCCTGGATATGCACAATATCGTGGTCCGATAAAAGGTATGTATATGTGTGGATCTGGAACTCATCCCGGTGGTGGGGTGATGGCCGCACCGGGCGCCAATGCGGCTCGGGAGATTTTGGCCGATCTTAAGAGACCAGATATTATTCCTGGAGGTTACGCCGATGACTAATTATGACGTAATCATAGTAGGTGGAGGACATAACGGACTGATCTGTGCGAACTTCCTTGCAAAAACAGGAAAGAGTGTGCTGGTTTTAGAAGCTAGAGAGGCTCCGGGTGGCTGTGCTGCCACAAATGAGATTCATCCAGGATTTAATGTATCCGCCTGCGCTCAGTGGCTAGATCTATTGAATCCTTCATTGATACAAGAATTAAAACTAGAGAAATATGGTCTTCAATTCGCTGCTAAGAATTTAAAAACAATCGGACTCAACTCCGACGGCAACCACGTTTTTCTTAGCCATGACTCAGTGGACGGAAAAAATATCTCTGATGAAGATAAAACTTCCTATATCGACTTTAAAGTAAAAATGCTCAAGTACGCAAAATTGTTAAAAAAGGTGTTCGAATCGCGCGCTCCAAAACTGGTTGAGCATAATTGGACGGATCGCATTACGCTGGCCAAACTTGCACTTGGAATGAAGTTTCTTGGCAAGGAAGACATGAATGATCTCATGCGGTTGATATTGATTAATATCTACGATGTCATGGAAGAGTCCTTTGAAAATCAGAATCTAAAGGCATTGATTAGTTTCGATGGCGTGATGGGCGGCTACATGGGACCAAGGTCGCCTAATACTGTATTCAATTTTCTTTATAAGCTAGTCGGCGAAACTTATGGGTATTATGGTTCTAGTCAAATAAAGGGTGGAATGGGCGCTTTAGGAGAATCTCTTGCCGCAGCAGCAAAAGATGCTGGGGTCGAAATCCGATTAGGCGATCGTGTTGCACGAATCAATAAAACAGGCAGTCGAGTCAGCGGAGTTACATTAGACGATGGAGAAGTAATTTATTCAGCTATAATCGTTTCTAATGCGGACCCATTTTCTACATTTAACAATCTTTTGGGCCTTAGAAATATCGAGGCCGGGATGGCGAGAAGGGTCACACAAATTCGCAGAAAAAGTGGCACGGCAAAACTTCATCTAGCACTTGATACTGCCCCTAATTTTTTGGGTCTTGATTCGGAGCAGATGGGACAGCGCTTGGTCATTGCCCCTGACATGAATTATATAGAGCGCGCTTTTAATTCAGTCAAATATGGCGAATATTCACCCACCCCAGCGATCGACATAAGCGTTTCTAGCCTGAATGATGAGACACTTGCGCCGTCAGGAAAACACGTCCTCTCGGCAATTGTTCAGTATGCACCCTACGAACCTGATGGAGGGTGGGACGTGCATCGCGATATTTTCGCTAAAAACAGCATTGATTTGATTGAACAGTATGCACCAGGAATTAAGGATTCTATTCTTAGTCACCAGCTTTTAACACCCAAAGATCTTGAATCAATCTACGGTATGACGGGAGGTCAGTGGCATCATGTGGAAATGACCTTGGATCAGGTGCTTATGATGAGACCTTTTCCAGGGGCTTCTCAATACGGAGTAGATGTGGACGGCCTATATCTTTGCGGCGCAGGGACTCACCCTGGAGGCGGGTTGATGGGCTTGGCAGGAAAAAATGCGGCTACCGAAATCATTAAAAGAGGGAGCGAGGCGTGAATAGTATGAATGAAAATGATGTCATGATGCTTAAAACCCCCTTTCATTCAAGAGTTGAAGCTGCCTGCGAAATCAATTTATGGGGCAATTGGATGGGTTATACAACCCCAGATGCATATTTTGATGTCGAGCTCGAATATTTTGCCGTTAGAAGCACTACCGGTGTTTTTGATCTGTCTCCCATGAACAAATATCGTATTAGCGGACCAGATGCCGCACATTTTCTAGATAGGATGATGACTCGTAACATGCATAAATTAGCAATCGATCGTGTTGCGTATGTAGTGTGGTGTAATGATGCGGGTCAATTGATGGATGACGGAACCGTTTTCCGCTTAGCGGAAAACGAGTATCGCCTCTGCTCTTATGCCAAAGCCAATGACTGGCTATATTGGTGCTCCCTCGGCTTTGACGTTACGATCACTGATGAGACAGCCGAGGTGGCAGCGCTGGCAGTTCAAGGTCCTACGTCTTGCTCTACTCTTACTGCCATGGGTCTTGAAGGTCTGGAAGAACTTAAACCTTTCGATATTAGAAATTATAGATTTGATGGAGAAATACTTTCGGTAAGTCGTACCGGCTTTACAGGAGATCTTGGCTACGAGCTATGGATTACGCCCTCAAAGGCGGAAGATTTGTGGGATAGATTATTTGAAGCGGGAAAACAATTCCTTATCAAACCCTTTGGATCCCACGCACTGGATATAGCCAGAATCGAAACAGGTTTCGTGCAGGCGGGTGTAGATTTTGTTATGGCTCAAGATTTAATTCGACCTGGAAGATCGCGGAGTCCCCTTGAAATGGGTCTAGGCTGGCTAGTTGATTTCGAGAAAACGCACTTTAACGGCCGAAGAGCTCTCCTGAAAGAGCGTGAGACTGGCTCGCGATACCGTTTTGTAATTCTTGATGTGGATGGAAATAAACCTGCAGACCATTCCTTTATCTTGAAGGGCGATAAACAGGTTGGTAACGTAACTTCAGCTGCATGGTGTCCGACCGCCAAATCCAATGTGGCATTTGCCCAAATTGAGATGCCCTACGGCGAGTTCGGCGAAGAGCTAACAGCTGAAATTTACTACGAGAGGGAACTGCACTGGACAAGAGTCTTAGCCCCCTGTCGAGTTCTAGATGGTCCAGTCTTTAACCCCGGCAGAAGACGTCAAACGCCTGCGGTCGCATTTTAGGATATAACTTTGAAAAACCTCAAATCTAACTAAAAGCTGCTAGATTACAAGTATGAAGAAATGCAATTTATAGCTGAAAATTTAGAGGACTCTACCGAGAAATTGAGCGGAATGCTGGCTGCCGAGAAGGCTCGGCCTCAGCATGCGATAGACCGGTACTTTTATCGATCGCATTTAGTTTACGAGCGAGAATTAAAGCATCTGATTTTCCGCAGTTGGATTTATGCTTGTCATACTAGCGAGTTACCGGAAATAAACGACTTTATGCTATTTGATATTGGGGAAGAGTCAATAATCATTACCCGCGATTCCGCAGGGGAAATATGCGCCTTTCACAATATCTGCCGACATCGAGGAGCTCGGGTTTGTGAGAAAGAAACCGGTAATAGAAAAACGTTTGTCTGCCCCTATCATGGGTGGGTCTATAATACCGATGGCACGCTGAAAGCAGCGAGAGAAATGCATATGCGTGCAGATTTCGATCCTGATGAGCATAGCTTAATTCCTATTAAAACTTCAGTATTCATGGGTCTTGTGTTTTTGAATTGTGATCCTAAAGCGAATGATTTTTCTAAATTATTAGAGAATTTACGAGAACCCTTAGGTGCCTATGATTTAGAAAAAGCAAAGGTTGCTCATAAACATACCTATCGTATCGCCACTAACTGGAAATTAGTATTGGAAAACTATCTCGAGTGCTATCACTGTGCCACTTCCCATCGTGCATATGCCAAAGGTCACACCCTAAAAGATATCTATGAAAAAGTGGAACCCGTAGTGAGACAAATGCTCGAGAACACCGAAGAGATTACAGGCATAAAAGGTATGGGGAAGGCGTATGAAAGAATCTACCTAGATGCCGAGGAATTCGGGGCGTGTGTTTATACGAGTCGATACGGTCTATATGACGGCTATAAAACTGGAAGTGAGGATGGCAAACCCGTTGCACCATTGATGGGAAGTATTAAAGATTATGATGGAGGCACCGGTGATTTTCAGATGGGACCACTCAGTTTCATGCTGAATTATCCGGATCACTGTGTCCTTTACCGATTCATTCCCAGAAGTCTTACCTCTACCGACATGGAGCTAGTTTGGTTTGTAAATGAAGATGCTTGCGAGGGAAAAGATTACGACAAAGAAAAACTTACATGGCTCTGGCACCACACATCACTTGAGGATGAATATATCATTAATAGAAATAGTGAGGGATTGAACTCCCGATTTTTTAAACCAGGTCCCTATCATCCAGAGTTTGAAGCAACACTACAAAAGTTCGTGAACTGGTATTTACATACCCTTGAATCTACCTTAAAGCTATAAGCTTTAAACCATGAAATATCTTAATCTGGAGTACACGTATGCATGTAAATGAGGCTATCGTCGGCCGTCAGAGCATTCGAGCGTTCGACACATCGAGAGATGTCTCTAACGACATCATAAAGAATATTCTTGGTGTAGCAGGCAGATCACCCTCAGGTTCAAATATACAGCCTTGGAAAGTTTGGGTTGTACGTGATGAAGCGAAAGAGGCCATAAGTAAAGCATGCTACGACAGACACATGTCAGGTGATCTGGGAGAAAGGGAATATAATTACTACCCAGTGAATTGGAGAGAGCCCTATATCAATAGACGCAGAGCAACGGGCTGGGGACTTTACGGTATCCTTGGTATTAAGAGAGAAGATAAGGCGGAAATGCAGCTTCAGCATGGCCGTAACTATGCTTTTTTCGATGCTCCAGTAGGTATATTTTTTACTATTGATAGAGATATGGAACTGGGCAGCTGGATAGATTGTGGTATGTTCATTCAATCTGTCATGCTCGCTGCGAGAGGAGAAGGATTAGAGACTTGCTCTCAAGCAGCTTTCTGCAATTATTATGACACCGTGATGCAATTGCTAGAAGCTCCAGAAGATCAAATGCTTATCTGCGGGATGTCTCTAGGGTACGCTGCGAGCGAATCTGTGGTTAACACCTTTAGGACTGAAAGAGAACCAGTATCGAGTTACACTACTTTCCTGCCAAAAGCTAGTGACGAGTGAAAGACAAATATAGAGTAAGAATCTAATTAGTCAGATCGAGCAACCATCTGCTTTGCTATAATCACCCGTTGAATTTCGTTTGTTCCTTCACCAATACAGAGCAAAGGAGCATCTCGATAGAATCTTTCTATCTCATAGTCAGGAGAATAGCTGTAACCTCCAAACACTCTCATCGCATCAAGGCTGTTCTGAACAGCACTCTCTGATGCAAAGTACTTGGCCTGTCCCGCCTCTAAATCACAACGCTCGTTTAGATCGAATTTTTTGGCCGCCTGCTCGACTAGTAGTCTAGCGGCTTCGGCACGCGTAGACATCTCTGCAAGCTTAAGTTGTATAGCCTGATGTTCAACAATTGGTTTTTGAAAAGTTTTTCTATCTTTTGCATACGCGAGAGCCATTTTTGTCGCACCTTCTGCCATGCCAGCTCCACGCGCGGCAATATTTATTCGGCCAAGCTCTAGTCCACCGACAATTTGATGAAAGCCTCTACCCTCCTCTCCTCCTATTAAATTATCGCAGGGAACTTGGAAGTCTTGAAAAATTAACTCGCCGCTATCGATAGCTCGATAGCCAAGTTTCTGAATTTTTTTACCAACAGTGAAACCATCTCCTTTCTCGCAAAGAAAAAGACTCATTCCCTTATGTGCCGGACACACAGTGCTGTCAGTTTTAGTTAGAATTGCGAGGCAAGTACCTTGAACTCCATTGGTAATCCAAGTTTTGGTTCCATTGATGACATAACTTTTTTCTCGGCGAGTAGCAGTGGTGCGAATACCTTGAAGATCAGTTCCAGCATCTGGTTCTGTGAGACCTATCCCTCCCCTCAATTCACCGGTAGCAAAGCGAGGCAGAAATCTCTCCTTTTGAATATCTGTACCATGACGCTCAACACAGTTAGCCATAATGAGATGAGAATTAAAAATCCCCGTTGGGGCCATCCAAACTTGAGCTATCCGCATGACAACCCGAGCATAGGTAGTAGCACTCAAACCTAATCCACCATATTCCTGGGAAATAGTCGCACCAAATAAACCGAGTTCCTTCATCTGTTCTACGAGTTGCTCAGGATACTCATCGGCCTGATCATATTCACGTGCGATGGGCTTTACTTCTTTTTCAACCCATTTATCTATAGATTCAAGAATCTGTCGCTCGACTTCAATATTATCTTGCATTCTGTTCATGATATTCGCAGTTTGGTTAGTCATTTAGCTATCCTTACTCTTAGTTGGTACTTGCATTTTTTTTGGTATTAGCATGGATCTTTCAAATTCACATACGATTACTCCGTCCTGATTAGTTCCAATAGTACTTATGGAGACGATTCCAGCGTCAGGTCGAGATTTTGACTCCCTTACTTCAATAACTTCTGATTTTGCATAAAGAGTATCTCCAGGGAAAACTGGATTGGTCAGCTTTATCTCCTTCCAACCAAGATTTGCGATAGCTTTCTCACTCACATCAGAGACACTCATTCCAACTATAATCGCTACGGTAAGCGGACTAGCTATCAAGGGGCGACCAAATTCCGTCCCCTTGGCATACTCTTCATCAAAATGTAAAGGATGTGTATTCATAGTCAGCAAGGTAAACCAAGCATTATCTTGCTGGCTCACTGTTCTACCAGGATGATGCTCATAGATGTCTCCCACAGAAAACTCCTCTAAATAGCGGCCTGATGCCGCTCTATAATGATTGGGGCCTATCTCTTCATCCATTCTCTGAGACATTGTTATAACTCCATCTTGCGTTCTAAAAGAAATGTTCGGACAATTAGTGTGTATTGTTAGTCCTGAGGATGCAAGTATGCAAAGTGAATCAATTATTAGCCCTGAACCTCGATATCGAGAAATTGCAGGAGAACTAATTTCTTATATCCGTGAGGGTAAATTTGCGATCGGGACTCGAATGCCGGGTGAACTCGATCTCATGCGTACTTATAAAGTGAGTCGACACACTGTTAGAGAAGCTCTGAGAATGCTTCAAGATCTGCAGTTAATCGAGAGGCGAAGAGGTTTGGGAACGTTAGTTGTGGCCAGCGAAAGCAGAGAAGCTTATGTCCAGAGTGTAAAACATCCATCGGAGTTATTAAGTTATCCCGACGATAGTAGGTTGCGTATCTTGTCCGCCCATTCAATCAAACTGACTAGAGCTAAGGCTAACGAATTTAAATGTCCTGTAAATAGCAAATGGACAGAAGTATGTGGACTCCGGACTTTTATTAGTACTGGATTACCTATTTGCGCCTTACGAGTATTAGTAAGACCTGAATACTCGGGTGTCGCCGATCAACTTGGAAATAGTAAAATTCCGGTCTTTGAAGCAATTGCCAACAAATATGGTGAGAGTGTGCAAAAGGTCACCGTAGACTTCTTTTCCAATATTGTCGATGAGGCACTCGCTAATTTACTCGGTATCGAAGTCGGAACTCCTGTTCTCAAAATTCGACGTCGATACTTTGGAAATAATGGGCGAGTGTTTGAAGTTTCTATTACTGAACACGTGGAATCAAATTTTAATTTCTCCTTCGAATTCAATAGGGGATGGGAAACCAGTAAATGATAAATTGAGGAAAAACCGATGAGCGAAAGTAATCCATCTCCCATACGAAGCTTTCTTTTCGCACCAGGAAATCATCCTAGAAAGGTAGAGAAAGTTTTTGTTACCGGTGCTGACGCCGCAATACTGGATCTTGAAGATGCTGTTGCGATCTCAGAAAAGGAAGCTACGAGATCAAAAGTCATTGAAGCCATGAAGAAAAATCGTAGTTGTCTCGGTTATATTAGAGTAAATAGCCTGGAAACCGCATTTTGTGAGAACGATATTTCAACTGTCATAGGTACTTGGTTAGATGGGATCGTATTACCAAAGGTTGAAGATGCCGACATGCTAAAGCAGGTTGACTCTATGATCTCTACTGCTGAAATATCAAAGGGACTCGTATCTGGGAAAATTGATTTAATGCCCATCATAGAGACTGCAAAAGGAGTTGAAAATGCTATTGAGATCGCCTCTGCAAGCTCCAGAGTGAGACGCGTTGCGTTTGGAGGCGGCGATTATACGCTCGATCTAGATTATCTTTGGACTGCTGATGAGGAAGTTTTATCTTATGGTCGAGCTCGTCTAAGTCATGCTTCTCGTGTAGCAAAAATAGATCCGCCTATTGATACTGTTGTACTCCAGATAAATGATGATGAAAGATTTCTTGCATCAGCGGAGCGAGGCCGTAAATTTGGATTTGGTGGAAAATTATGTATCCATCCGAATCAGGTTGCACTATGTAATACGTCTTTCATGCCAAGCGCTGATGAAGTGGAACACGCGAGAGCTGTCATAGCAGCCTTTGAAGAAGCAGAATCAAGCGGTTCTGCATCAATTCAGCTGGAGGGATATTTTATTGACTATCCTATAGTTTATAAAGCTCAGCGGATACTCGCGCTGATAGACAAATTTAAAGGATAACGAGATAGAAAAAAATGGTGTAAAATGTCCGGACAAATGAAGATTGCGGCAAATATGACATCCAACAAATATATTGATACAGGCAAGGTTGTTAGTGCAGAGTTAGCGAGCTTCACTATGGGTCTGTCCCTTGCAGATATACCAGATGAAGTACTGCGATATGCATTGCTTTGTATAACCGATGCAACAGGAATAGCCTTTGCCTCCCATAATTATCCGTTTGCTAGCAAAGGCATTCAGGCATCTATGAACTTGGGAAGCTGCGGTGAGGGACTGGTAATTGGTTATGAAAAAACATTCGACTGTAGAGATGCAGCACTTATAAATGGTTTATTAATCCATGGTCTCGATTATGATGATACCCACTCTGAATCAGTCATTCATGCGACTTCAAGTTCACTTCCAACCGTAATCGCTGGAGCTGAGATTTGGGGCGCTACTCCGTCTGAGTTGTTGCTCGCATACATCATTGGGGTAGAAACCTCGGCTAGGATAGGCCTGATTTCAGGTGGAAAATTTCAAAAGGCCGGCTTTCACCCAACAGGTCTAATTGGAGTTTTTGGTAGCACTCTTGCCGCAGGTAAAATCGCTAAATTATCGATCCCACAAATTGTAAATGCTCAGGGTATAGCACTTAGTATGGCGAGCGGCAGTATGCAGTTTCTTGAAGATGGTTCTTGGACAAAGAGGATACATCCGGGATTGGCTGCACAAAGTGCTCTTAATGCTTGTTCCTTAGCGAAAGAAAATTTCAAGGGTCCCTCAGATGCTTACTCAGGTCGTTACGGGCTTTTCCCTCTATTTTTAGAGCAAACCGATGTTAATCCAATAGAAATACTGACTTCACTAGGAGACACTTGGGAGCTTCTCAATGTAGCAATAAAGCCATATCCAGTCTGTCATTACAACCATGCATGTATGGATGCGGCAGTTACTTGCGTAAGTGAAAATCAAATTGATCCATTAGATATCTGCTCAATAAAACTGTATCTCCACTCGGATCAATTTGATGTGGTTTGCCGTCCTGAAGATAGAAAGAAACGACCTCGTAGTGAATATGATGCGAAGTTTAGTATTCAATACTGCGTTGCTACCTCAATTTTTAAGTTGGGTTTTGGATTAGCTGAGTTGAACGACACAGCAATTAATAATGAGCTGATATTAGCACTTGCTGATAAGAT